>JBHHZJ010000134.1:0-7302 GCA_046758005.1 Kiloniellaceae bacterium | reverse complement strand
AAGCTGCGCCGGTTGTGCACCTTGCGGATGAAGTGCTTGATCATCTCCTCGGCGACCTCGAAGTCGGCGATGACGCCGTCGCGCAGGGGCCGGATCGCCTGGATGTTCCCCGGCGTGCGCCCGAGCATGAGCTTCGCCTCGTCGCCGACGGCGAGGACCTGCTTCTTCCCCTTGACCTCCGCGATGGCCACGACCGAGGGCTCGTTCAAGACGATGCCGCGCCCCTTGACGTAGACCAGCGTGTTGGCCGTCCCCAGATCGATCGCCATGTCGGCGGACAGCATGCCGAGCAAACCAGCAAACATGAAACCTCTCAGCCCCTCAGATGGTTATTGGCCCCACCCCGGCGGGCGCGACGGCGCGCGCCCGTCGCGGCGGGCCGATGACGAACCTGTCCGGCTCATGCCGTCAACGCGGCCGGAGCCGTCTTCTCGCGCTTGATCAACAGCTTGTTGAGCGCGTTGACGTAGGCGCGGGCGGAGGCGACCAGGGTGTCATAATCGGCTCCCTGCCCGTTCACCGTCCGGCCGTCCTCCTCGAGCCGCACCGTGACCTCGGCCTGCGCGTCGGTGCCCTCGGTGACCGCGTGCACCTGGTAGAGCTGCAGCTTGGTCTCGTGCGGGAAGATCGCCTTGATTGCGGCGAAAGTGGCGTCGACCGGTCCGTTGCCCTGGGCCTTGGCGCGCTTGAGTTCACCGTGGACCTCGAGCTCCAGCTCGGCGACCTGCGGGCCCTTGGAGCCGCAGACGACCTGCAGCGACACGAAGCGGATGCGATCGTTGTGACGCACCACGGTGTCGTCGATGAGCGCCAGGATGTCCTCGTCGTAGACGTCCTTCTTGTGGTCGGCCAAGTCCTTGAAGCGCTCGAACGCGTCCTGGACCGCATTGTCCGATAGGTCGGGATAGCCCAGCTCGGCCAGCTTGGCCTTGAAGGCGTGCCGGCCGGAGTGCTTGCCCATGACCAGGGTGGAGCGGTACAGACCCACCGAGGCCGGGGTCATGATCTCGTAAGTCTGGGT
Source organism: Kiloniellaceae bacterium (assembly GCA_046758005.1). Classification (GTDB taxonomy): domain Bacteria; phylum Pseudomonadota; class Alphaproteobacteria; order Kiloniellales; family J153; genus JBHHZJ01. The sequence continues at coordinate 6,281 of JBHHZJ010000134.1, read as the reverse complement.
GTGCTTGAGAACGCCGTCCTGGTGGATGCCGGCCTCGTGGGCGAAGGCGTTGGCGCCGACGATCGCCTTGTTCGGCTGGACCGAGAAGCCGGTGATCGCCGAGACCAGGCGCGAGGCCTTCGTGATCAACTCGCTCTGGACGCCGGTCGTGAACGGCATCGCGTCGTGGCGCGTGCGCAGCGCCATGACGATCTCCTCCATGGCGGCGTTGCCGGCGCGCTCGCCGATGCCGTTGATCGTGCACTCCACCTGCCGGGCGCCGGCCCTGACCGCGGCAAGGGAGTTGGCCACCGCCAGGCCCAGGTCGTTGTGGCAGTGCACCGAGATCACGGCCTTGTCGATGTTGGGCACCCGGTTGCGCAGCATCGCGATCAGCGCGTGGAACTCGTCGGGCACGGTGTAGCCCACGGTGTCCGGGACGTTGATGGTCCGGGCCCCCGCCTTGATCGCGGATTCGACGCAGCGACACAGGAAATCGCGATCGGTGCGCGTCCCGTCCTCGGGCGACCACTCGACGTCCTCGCACAGGTTGCGCGCGTGGGACACGCTGTCGATGACCGCCTGATGCACTGCCTCGGGCTCCATCTGGAGCTTGTACTTCATGTGCAGCGGGCTGGTGGAAATGAAGGTGTGGATGCGCGGGCGGGCGGCCCCCTTCAGGGCGTCGCCGGCCCGGTCGATATCCTTGCGGGTCGCCCGGGCCAGGCCGGCCACGCTGGAGGTCTTGACCCGCCGGCCGACCTCGCGCACGGCCTCGAAGTCGCCGTTGGAGGCGATGGGAAAGCCGGCCTCGATGATGTCGACGCCCATTTCCTCCAGGACGGCCGCGACCTGGAGCTTCTCCTCCAGGTTCATGGAGCAGCCTGGCGACTGCTCGCCGTCGCGCAGGGTGGTATCGAAGATCTTGACGCGCTCGGCGTCGTGCGGATCGGTCTCGTTGTTAATGGCGCTCATGACTTCAAAAATCCCTCTTAAATCCGTTGACCATTCCTGGCTCGTGTCCTGCGTCGCACCCCTGATCGCCTGCCGCCGCGGGCGGCTGGAGCGTTCAGGGGCAGCTAAGGAGCAGAGCCTGGTCGCCGGCAAAGAGGGTGGAAAGGAGGGCCAGCGCCCGCGCGCGCGCCATCCGCACGGCCGGCGTCCCTGGGGCGGCCGTCGCGCTTTGGATGTTGCGGCTGTCGGTCACGTTCGACATCGTCCTTTCGAGGCGCTCGCGCCCTTCGATCGACCCACGGGCGGGCCCTCTGCATGCCCGAGGGCCGGAAAACGTTATCTTATTTAACCTCGCAGGGATTGGTTAACAATACCTATCTTTTTTGCGCGGAAGTTCGCCGATCGTTACTTGCCGGCGCGCGGCCGCGCGGCGCCGGGTCCGGCCCATTGAGCCATGTCAATGCCGGGGCCGCGGCGTCCGGTTACCTGTAATCATGAATTCGCGCGGGCGAGCCTGACAGACCGAGGTGGCCGACGTGGCGGACGTGGTGGGATTGCTGCTTCAGGAACACGCCAATTTGGCCAAGCTGCTCGACGCGGTCGAGCGGCAGCTCGCCGTGTTCGAGGAAGGCGAGTCGCCGGACTACGACATCGTCCAGGGCGTTCTCGACTACTGTCTGAACTATCCCGATCTCTACCACCACCCCAAGGAGGACCTGGTCTTCGAACGGCTCCGCGTGCGCGACCCGGCGGCCGCGGAGGCCCTGGGCGACCTGCAGGCCGAGCACCGGAGGCTGGGGGCGCTCACCCGCCGGTTCGCGGCAGCCGTGCGAAACCTGCTGCAGGACCTGGAGATCCCGCGCGAGGCCTTCGACCAAGTCGCCCGGGAGTTCCTGGACCACTATCGGCGCCACATGGACATGGAGGAGCGGGTCTTCCTGCCGGCGGCCGTGCGCAGCCTGACCGCCGAGGACTGGGCGGAGATCGACGCCCAGGTGACCGCGCGCGAGGACCCCGTCTTCGGGACGCCGCAGGGCGAGGAGCGCTTCGAGGCGCTGCGCGAGAAGGTGCTCGCCTGGGCCCGTGAGGGCGGCTAATTACCAGCGGTGGTTGGTGTAACTGCGGACGCGCGGCCGATGCGCGCGATTACCCCTCATGTGTCCCAACCTCCCCTCGCCGCGGCCCTCTCCCGCTGATCAGGGGCAAGGGCCGCGGTGAGGGGGTCGAAGGCCAGCCCGACGCCCTCGACCGGCGAATCGCTCCTCCGGACCCGGTTTGACTGCGTGGAAACGCTTTTGGCGGTTCGTATCGGGCCGCACCGGGGCAGGGGCGGACCGTCGCGCGATCAATCCGCCGTTTGATCGTCCCGCTCGATCTTTCCGCGCTCGTCCGGCTCGGCGCGACCGGCCTCGAGCGATTCGACCGCCGTGCCCGTGCGGTCATGCCTCGACTGGTAGCGTTCCGTGTGCCGGCGGCTGCCCGCGCTTCGGGATTCGGCGGCTTTTCGTTTGCGTCGTTTGCGGTAACTGTCGAGATCGACGATCTCACCCATAGCCGTTACGTTCCTGGTTCCTCGGGCCCGACCGTATTGTTTGCCCGATAATCACGGTTTCATTAGCTTAACGGAAACGGCGTCACGCGCAATGGCCAGTTGCACGCGCCGGCACGAAAAAGGGCCCCTAATCTGGCCGAATAAAGGAACCGTCGTGAAGAAACTGGGTCTGGGCCTGCTTGGTCTTGTCGTTCTGCTCGTCGCCGCAATCCTCATCGCGCCGAGCTTCATCGACTGGAACGCGCAGAAAGGGCGGATCACAGCGGAGGTGCGCAACCTGACCGGGCGCGAGCTCGCGATCGACGGCGACGTCAGCCTCGCCGTCCTGCCCGCGCCCGCGCTCTCGGCCGCCAAGGTGCGGCTCGCCAACGTCGAGGGCGGGTCGGCGCCGGACATGGTCGAGCTCGAGTCGCTCAAGGTGCGCATCGCCTTCCTGCCGTTGCTGCGCGGCGAGGTGCAGGTCGAGAGCATCGTCCTGGTCAAACCGGTCATCCGGGCTGAGGTGCTGCCGGACGGGCGCAAGAACTGGGAGTTCGCGGCGCCGGGCCCGGACGCGGCGGGCGACGAGGACACCGGCGCGGCCGATGCCGGGGTGCCGGGCGGCATCCGCCTCGACAGCCTGAGGATCGAGGACGGCACCGTGATCTACCGCGACGCGCGCGCCGGCACGGAGGAGCGCATCGACCATCTGAATGCGGAGATCGCCGCCGAGTCGCTCGTGGGCCCGTTCGCCGTCTCCGGTCAAGCCGCCCTTCGCGGCGTCCCGGCCGAGTTCGAGGTCAGCCTGGGCCGCCTGGTCGAGGGCGGCGCCACCCCGCTGAGCTTCGCCCTGCGTTTGCCCGGCCCGGACGCCAAGCTCCAGTTCGCCGGTGCCCTGTCGCGCCATGGCGAGCGGGTCTCCCTGCGCGGGCGTGTCAAGAGCGAGGGCAAGGACCTGGCGGCCGTGGCCGCCGCGCTGGCCGAGCCGGGCGATCTCCCGTCGCTGCTCGCCAAGCCGTTCAGCGTCGAGGCGGACGTCGCGGCGGACGCGGAGCGGGCCTCGGCCACCGAGCTGATGCTGCGCTTCGGCGAGACCAAGGTCGAGGGCGAGGTGCAGGTCAAGATGGGGCCGCCGCTCGATGCGCAGGTCCGGCTCGCGGCCTCCCGCATCGACATCGACAAGCTCCTCGTGGCCGCCGCCGCGGCGGCGCCCGGCGACCAGCCGGCCGAGGACAAGACCGGCACGGCCGCGCAGACCGGGCAGGAGGCGCCGGCCGCCCGCGCCGCGCCGGGCGGCGGCGGCTTCGTCCTGCCCGCGGACATGACCGGCGCACTGGATCTCTCCGTGGACGCGCTCGTCTACCGCGGCCAGGTGGTGCGGCAGGTCATGGTCAGCCTCGCGTTGGCCGAGGGCCGGCTGAAGGTCGGCCAGGCGCTCGCCCTCCTGCCCGGCGGATCGGACGTGACGCTTGCGGGAACGCTGGGGCCGACGGCCGAGGGCGGCGCGCCCGGGCTGCGCTTCGACGGGCGCGTGGAGGCCGCCTCCGATAACCTGCGCGCCGTGCTCGACTGGCTGGGCGTCGCCGTGGCGCAAGTGCCCGCCGAGCGCCTGCGCAAGATGAGCCTGACCGGCAAGATCGCGGCGACGCGCGATCAGGTGATGCTCGGCGACGTCGACCTGCGCATCGATCTCAGCCGCGCGACCGGCGGGATCGCCGTGGCGCTGCGCGAGCGGCCAGGCCTCGGCATCGGGCTCGCGGTCGACAAGCTCAACCTCGACGCGTACCTGCCGAAAGCCGCCGAAGCGGGAGAACAGGCGGGCGAACAGGCGGCCACGGCCGGGGCCGGGAGCGCTCCGAGAACCCTGCCCGCGCCGGCCGGGCCGGGGGCGCTCGCGGCGTTCGACGCCAACGTCGACCTCAGGCTCGGCACCCTCACGGTGCGGGGCGTCGCCGCGCGCGGCGTGCGCCTCGACGCCACCTTGCGGCGGGGCGTGATTACCCTGCGCGAGCTGCGGGTCGGCGATGCCGTCGGCGGCAGCGCGCGCCTGTCGGGCACGGTCGCGCTGCTTGCGGACAAGCCGGCCGTGGACGGAACCTTCGAGATACAGGTCCCCGATCCCGTTCGCCTGGCCAAGGCGGCCGGCCTCGAACCGGGGATGCTCGCCCGGGTCGGGGCCTTCGGCCTCAAGGGCACGCTCGAGGGTTCGATGGACCAGGTGTCCTTCGCCGCCGACCTGAGCGCGCTCGGCGGGCGCTTCGGCGCAAGCGGCACGGCGCAGCCGGCCGCGGTGCCGCCCGGCTTCGACCTCGCGGTCACGGGCCGGCATCCGAACCTCGCAAAGCTGGTCCGCGCGCTTGCGCCGGAGGTACGGCTCGACCCCAAGCTGGGCGCCTTGGACGTCGTCGCGAAAGTCGCCGGAACGCCCCAGCGGGTACGGATCAGCGGCCTCGACGCCACGCTCGGCCCGGTGCGGCTTTCCGGATCGCTGGCCGCGAACCTCGGCGACCCCAAGCCGACGCTCGAAGATCTCGATCTCGCGGTCGCCGCGCAGCACCCGGATCTCGCGGCGCTGGTGCGCGCCGTCGCGCCGGAGGCGACCTTCGGCTCGGGGATCGGCGGTGTCGATCTCAAGGCCCGCGTGACTGGGCGCTCGGACAAGATCCAGGTGAGCGACCTCGCCGGCAAGATCGGCGCAACCGAGGTTGCCGGGGCGGTGGGCGTGGATCTCACCGGCGCGAAGCCGGCGCTCGACGTGGACCTCTCGACCGGCGTGCTGCCGCTGCGCGCGTTCCTCGCGCCGGCGGCCGGCAGCGCCGGCAAGGCGGCCAAGGCGCCGGCCCCGGCGCCGGAGGCAGGCGGCGCCCAAGGGCAGGCCGCGGCCCGCCCCGAGGGTGCCGAGCGTTGGTCGAAGGAGCCGATCGACGTGTCCGCCCTGGACCGGGTCGACGCCCGGGTGAAGCTGCGCTCCGCGGCGCTCGTGTTCGGCGACGTGCGCCTCGACAACGCGGTGGTCGACGCCGCGCTCAAGGACGGGCTGCTCGACCTGCGCAAGGTAAGCGGAACGCTTTACGACGGCGCGGTCCTGGCCACCGGCAAGGTCGACGCGCGCCCGGGAAAACAAGGCGCGGCGTTGGAGGCCGGCCTGGCGCTCACCGCCATCGAGCTGAACCTGGCCAAGGTGTTGCAGGACGTGGCCGAGACCGACCGCGTCTCGGGGCCGCTCAACGTCGATGCCTCCCTGAATACGCGGGGGCGCAGCCAAGCCGAACTCGTAGCCGCGCTCGCCGGCAACGGCGAAATTCACGGCACGCTCAACGTCAAGGCCAAGGCCGAGGAGCAGGTCGGCGCCGTCTTGCTCGGCATCCTTGGCCAGAAGGTCAAGGAGATTCGCGGCGTGACCGGCGCCACCAACCTGCTGTTCAACGCCTTCGCCGGCGCGCCCGCCGCGCTGCGCGGCACCTTCACGATCGAGCGCGGGGTCGTCAAGACGACCGACCTGCGCGTCGACGGGCGCAAGGCCGTGGCGCTGACCCAGGGCACGGCCGACCTGCCGGCCTGGCGGCTCGACACGCGCACCAGCGTCTACCGCGCAGAGGACACGACCAAGCCCTATCTGACCGCCGATCTGCGCGGCCCGCTGGACAAGCCAAACGTGCGCGTCGGCGGCCAGATCTTCCAGCGGGACCGGCAGCCCGCGCCGGCCCGGCCGGGCGGCCCGCAGCCGAGCGCCGAGCCGCCGGCGCCGCAGCAGCTCAAGCCGAAGGACATCCTCAAGAAGGGCCTCAAGGACCTGCTCAAGGGCTTTGGCGACTAG
>JBHHZJ010000133.1:0-7316 GCA_046758005.1 Kiloniellaceae bacterium | reverse complement strand
CGGCTTTTACCGGAATGTCCCAGAACTTGAAGATGTCCGTAGCCATAATTGTCCTTCGACCCAAACATAACACAATCTCTAGCCGGGCTTAGCTGGCTTGGCCTTCATGAATTGGCGGTGGCGGAAGCGGGTGCAGCTGAAGGTTGCCTGACATAACAAATTCTCCCTCTTTAGTTTGATGCCTAACGTCCCAGTTGGGTCAGAAGCAGAAGTCTGTGTGGACCACCGAGCGGCCACGTGGCGATTCACGCTAACCGTAGCGCTGGGCTTCTACATTGGCACCGAAACGAACCCTCGCAGACCCGCGATTGACCGATCTGTAATCCGCAAAGAAACCGGAACGGGAATAGGCCGTTCCAAAGAGTCCGTCCGAAAACGAACGCTCTCTATTCAAGATGTTAGCCGAGTCCGCTTGCTTTGTTGTCATTGCCGGACGTGATCCGGCAATCCATCGAGGTCCCGGTCTCGCTGATGGATGGACCCTCGCGTCAAGCGCGAGGGTGACACAGCGGGAAAAAGACCTGTCTGCAGCTCCTTGATAACAAAAAGTTGGTTTTCGGACAGGCTCAAAGAGATTTTGCATACCGGCTCATCCTCACCATGCGCGGTCTCTCACACCCATTAAAGAACGCCCCGCCGGGCATGGCGGGGCGAAGGCTCGATCGCGTCTGACTGTGTGGGTCCTTGATAGCGCGGCGGCCGTGCGGCCGCAAGGCTACCGCCCGGCGACCTTCTCCCTTGGCAGCGGGATGCCGTCCCATTTCGGGTAGCTGATCCGCTCCACGTAATCGGGGAACATGACGTTGAAGCTGACGCTGATGCGCACGTGCTCGCTCGGGTTGGCCTCGACCGAATGCACCAGCCAGGCGGGGAACAGGATCAGCTGCCCCGGCTTGACGCGCACGTTGGCGACGATCGAGTTGTGCGCGTTGTAGCGCTTGACCCGCGGCGCGATCAGGGTGACGTGCGGGCGCGGGTCGTGGAACTGGATGGCGTCGACGCCGGGCGGCACCTGCACGTAGTACACGCCGCTCAGGTAGTTGTTCGGGTGGTTGTGCGCCGGGTGGACGCCACCCGTGGGGTTGACGTTGGCCCAGCATCCGGTGATCTCGAACTCGCCGTAATCGACCTCGAGCCGGTCGAGCACCCCCTTCGCCGCGGCCTTGAAGATGGCAACGAGGTCCCGGAACTCCTCGAGCCGGTGCAGCCGCGCCTCGGTCTGCCAGGTCTGGCCGGGGCCGCGCGGCGGCTTGGGCGAGATGAGCCGGTCGATCGTCCGCGCCAGCCTGTCGTTGAGCGGCGCCGCGACATCGGGCTTGACCTCGTGGATCCAGATCGTCGAGGGGAACAGCGGCTGAGCGGTAATTCTCTCGAACATCGGGCAGGTGTCCTTCCGGCGCGCACGCCCGCACCGCGAGCGACCGGGGCCCGCGGCTCCGGTCCCGGGCGGGCACCGATCCCTTGCTTACATGACCGGCGCCCGGCCGGTCAATCCGCCTTGACGGGCCCCGCCCGGACCGTGGAATCGAAAGCCCCGCCGAGCGCGCCCGGCGGGGCCTTCCGCATCCAAAGGACGCTCCCCTGTTGAACGCAATTTAACACGGAACGCCGCCCCTTCGCGAGCGCCGAGACGCGCGCCGCCGCCCAGGGCCAACCCGGCGCGCCGATCCCGACGAGCGCCCGAGTCGCCTCGTGCGCCCATCGGTCTCAGACGACCGTGCCCTGAGCCTCGCCGTACTTGGTCTCGCGGCCGTTGCCGGACTGGGCCGGGCGGAACGGAGAGACCTTCGCGCCCGCGCCCTCCATGCGGCGCACGCCCCCCTCCAGGAAGGCGCCCGCTTCCATGGTCAGGTCCTCGTGGATCACGTCGCCGGTCACCCTGGCGGTCTTGTCCAGCGTCACCGACTTGGCCTTCACCTGCCCGTTGACGGTGCCCGAGACGCGCACGGTGTCGGCCACGATGGAGCCGTCGATGCGCGCGCCCTCGCCGATGATCAACAGCCGGCTGTTGATGTCGCCCTCGATCGTCCCGTCGACCTGAATGTCGCCGCTGCTCTTCAGGTTGCCGACGATCTTGAGATCGGGACTGATGATCGAGGGAACGGCGCTCGACCTTGGGTGGCCGTCCTCGCACGCCAGCGGGATCGAAGGCGTGTGGGTCGTCTTGCTGTCCTTCAAAAACATGCTCACCTGCCCTAGCGGTTGACTTGCGAACATCGGGAAGCGGCCGTGGCCGCCCGGTTGCGGCGCCGGCACCCGGCCTTCCGAGGCGCCCGGTGCGCCGCGCCATCGTGCGCCGGCCACGGTTAACGCCCGCTTAACGGCCGCGCGTCGCGGGCGTGGCGGCGCGCCCGCATGCCGGGGCGCCGAACACGGACAATTGATCCCGTTTGATTGTCCCTCGCCCGGGTCGCGGCGCAATCTGGGCCGAGCGGAGAGGGGGCCCGTCCGCGAACCGCTGTGAAGGGGCACGGCCGATGGACCAACCGCGCACCGCTCCGCCAAGCAGGCTCGCCGCCGCCGCGCTCGCGCTCGCGGCCGCCCTGGCGGTCGGATCGCCCGCCCACGGGGACAACCGGCCGTGCAGGTCGGTCGCGGCCAGGCATCTGGAGCGCCTCGACATCGATCCGGGCAACGTCAAGGACATCAGCATGATCGCGATCATCACGCAGCCGGAATTCGGCTCGATCGTCGAGTATCAGGCCTGGGCCTCGTTCAAGTCGTGCCCGGGCACCTTGGTGATCAAGATGACGCCGTGGTGCCGGATCAAGGAGGAATACACGCGCGGCGGCTGCCGCTTCGACAACGTCAGGCATTTCTAGCCGGCCGGCTAAAGCTTCCAGTAGTCGGCGAGCGCGTCGAGCGCCAGGCGCAGGACCACGACGCCGGCCTGCGGCGCGTCGCCGCGCGCCGCCGCCCAGTCCCGCGCCGCCTCGTCGCACAGGCAGACGTGCACGAGGATGCCGGACAGCGGGCCCATGCGGCGCAGGATCCCGGTCACCCGGCGGCGCAGCGCCGCCTGCTCGTCGGACAGCTCGCGCCGCGCCTGCACCCGCGGGCTGTACGAGGCGATCACCCGCTGCGCGGCCCCCGAGGCCCGCCACAGTCGATACAGTTTCATCCCGGCGTCGAACTGCCGCTGGCTGATCTGGTCCCGGGCGAGGTAGCGGTCGAGCGCGCTTTGCGTGGTGACGCGGCGGTAGAAGGTCCCGGCGGCCCGGCCCGGCTCGGTGCGCACGACGTCGCCGTGCTGGTAGCGCTCGGGCGGCCCCGGGTCGCCGCCGGTCGCGCCCCCCGCCGCGGCATGCCGGGGCAGAGCCGCACCGGCCCTGCGCCGGGTCATCGCGCGAGCTCGCGCCGGGCACGGTCGTGAAGCGCCCGGAAAGTCGCGTCGCGCGCCAGCAGCGCCGCGGCCTTGCGGCAGCCGTAGAGCACCGTGGTGTGGTCGCGCCCGAGCAGGTATCCGATCGCGGGCAGCGAAGCGCCGGGGCACAGCTCCCGCAGGAGATACATGACGAGCTGCCGGATCCGGGCGTGGCGCCGGTCCCGAACACGGCCGAGGAGCGCGGCGGCCTCGAGCCCGGCCGCCCGGGCGACCGCCTCCACCACGTCCGCCATGCGCGGCCCGCGCGCCGGGGCGGCGCCGGCGCCATCTTTGAGCGCCCCGGCGGATTCGCCCCGCCGGCCGAGCGCTGCCGGCCGCGGCCGCGCGTTGCCGGTCTGCATGCCCCGGGGCGCGATGACCCCGGCGGCCACCGCGTCGCGCTCGCTCAGGCCAAGCGCGCGCCGGATCGCGGTCTGCGACATGCCGAGCGCGCGCATGCCCTCCAGGCGCGCCTGCAACGGGACCGGCCGGCGCGGGATCGAGGCGGCGGCCCGGCCGGGCCGGCACGGCCCCGGGACGCGCGGAACCGGCGCCCCGCCTGCGACCGCCGGGGTCGGGGAGGCGCCGGACGGTTCGGGGTCGCATGCGGACCCGTGACCTGCAATAAAAAGGCATCGTCTTTCCATGGCAATGTAATATGCGCATATTACATTCCAAAGCAAGCAAAAAATGTGCATTACACATTGGACAGCGCAGAACGTGTGCAGGAGAATGCATATTATGCATACATGGGACGCGGCCACGATTCCACGCGGCTCGCGCGCGGCCGAGGGCATGGCGGCGCGCATCCGGGGGCTGCGCACGTCGCTCGGCCTCTCCCAGGCCGCGTTCGCCGAGCTGGTCGGGGTCGATCAGTCCAACGTCTCCCGCTGGGAGCACGGCGCGACCCCGGACGATGCCCACATCGTGCGGCTGGCCGGGCTGGCCGGCGTGCATCCGGCGGCGTTCCGCTACGGCGAGCTGCCGGAGCCCGGGGCGCGGCGCGGCGCGGCGCGCCCCGCCAAGGTCCCGGTCGTGGGCGACGTCGGGGCCGGGCAGGAAGTCTTCCCGCACGACGACCACGCCCTCGGCGGCGGCCTCGACGAGGTCGACGCGCCCGAAGGTGTCGGCGACCAGCCGATCGTCGCCGTGCGCATCCGGGGCGAGTCCATGCACCCGATGCGCGACGGCTGGCTGCTGTTCTACCGCCGCGACCAGCAGGGCGTGCCGGACGGGTGCCTGAACCGCCTGTGCATCGTCAAGCTGGCCGACGACGGCCCCATGCTGGCCAAGGAAGTGCGCCGCGGCTACCGCGCGAACCACTTCGTCCTGTCGAGCTGGAACGCCCCGCCGCTCGAGGACGTCCGGCTCGAATGGGCGGCGCCCGTGCTCTCGATCCGGCCCTGCTGAGCCGGCCCGCCCGCGGCCCGGTCCCCGCCCCGCCGTTCTCCCCAGCCCCGCGCTTGACGTTTTGGCCGCCGTGATGCGCAATGCGCATAGATTGTCGAATGGGCGATACGGAGGCACGGTGCGTTCCCATGGCCGGCAACGAGGAGAGCGCGATACCGCCGCCGAGCGCGCGCGAGGTGCGCCGCTACCTGGCGCGCCTGCGCGCGCTGGCCGCGCGTCTCGATCATCAGGCGGCGCTGATCCGCAACGGCGGCTTCAACCCGCAGGCCGAGGCCCAGGCCGGAAACCTGGCCGACGACGCCTTCGCGATCCGCTGGGCGCTGCGCCGGATCGCGCCGGAGACCGAGGCGATCGGCCAACTCTTCGCCGCCCTGCACGGCGCCGGCCGGGGGCCATGACGCGGCCCGGGCCTTCCGCCCGCGGCGTCTTCGCCCCCGGTTCCGAGGACCTCCGCCCCGCGGAGACGATCCGTCCCGGATAGAGGCTTGCCCCGGGCGGCGCTTGCGCTACCCTGCGCGACGAACCTGCAACGGGCGGCCCCGCCGACGAGGGAGCGAAGCATCGTGCCGCAAGCCGGGACCAAGCGCGCGATCGACGCCGGACAGGCGCTGCGCTACTGCGCCGAGACCCAGGACCTCGCCTACCGCAGCGGCGCCTACGACTTCGCCGAGTCGCTCGACATGGCCCCGCGCATGGCGGTGCTCGCCGGCTACATCCGGCACCTCGCACTGGGCCGCGTGCTCGACGTGGGCTGCGGCACCGGCCTCCTGCTCGGCCACCTGGACCGCGCCGTCACCTACGTCGGCGTCGACATCTCCCCGACCGCGGTCGAGGCCGCAACGGAACGCTTCGCCGACCGGGCGAACGCCTCGTTTCACGCCGCCCGGTTCCGCGACTGGACATGCCCGCTCGACGGGTTGGACTGTCTCGTCTGGGCGGGGGTCGGCCGGACCTGGACGCGCGGCGGCCGGCGCGGCCGCTTCGCCGACTGGCTCGAGATCCTGGACCGGGCCGAGGGTTGGCTGACCGCGGACGCCGTCGTGATCCTCGAGATGGTGGCACCCCACTGGGCGAACATGGCGCCCTTGATCGAAGGGCGCTACGAACCCCTGGCCGGCTGCGACCTGGACTGCCTGAAGGACGACCACCGGGCGGTGCGCGCGGTGCGCGTCTTTCGCCGTCGGCCACGTTAAACCAAGGGGACCGTGAATGCGTCGCATGCGCCCCGCCCTGACCGTTCCCCGCAAGGGGCGAGGGAAACGCAGCCGGGTCGGGCGCTCCCCCTCCGCCTCGAGGGGGGAGGGCCGGGGTGGCGGTGCGCCCACGGTTGGTGTCGGTCGCCGCCGTGAGGCCGGGCGATGATTCGACGGACGGATATCTACCAGGACCTCGCCGCGGTGCGCGCGGCGGTCGAGGCGGTGCATCCGCTGTTCGACGAGGACGGCGTCATCTCGGTGACGGCGCGTCCGGGCGCCGACCGGCCGCTCAAGGACCACGTCGGCTGGCTGCCGGACGGCGTGCGCGAGCGCGACTTCACGCTCGTCAATCCCGAGTTCCGCGGCACCGCGATCGAGGAGCTGCTCGGCAAGCTGCCGTTCGACTTCGGCCGCACGCGGATCATGCGCATGGCGAAGAAGAGCTGCCTGTCGATCCACTGGGACACCTCGCTGCGCTACCATTACGCGGTGGTCACCAACCCGGCGTGTTACCTCATCCACGTGGAAGGAGGGGTCGGGCGTTTCTATCACATCCCGGCCGACGGCTGGCTCTACGAGATGGACGCGCGCATGACCCACACCGCGATCAACGCCAGCCGCGAGGCGCGCATCCACCTGGTCATCTGCGACGCGCGCGACGAGGGCCTGAAGGACGGCCGGCCGGAGGAATACGCGGGACTGAGGGCGTCGCGGTAACTGGGCCAGCGCGCAAACGATCCGCCCGCGCCCGCCTCACGGGCTCGCGCCGCCCTGTCGTACGCTGCACGGCCGAAGCGTCGCGATTCGTTCGCCGCGCCGAGGTGCTTATTTATACGGGTCCGCCGCGTCGCGCAGGCCGTCGCCGAAAAAGTTGAAGGCCAGGATCAGCACGATGGCCGGAATGACGGGGAGCATCAGCCACGGATAGAGCGCGACCACGTTGATGTTCTGCGCCTCGTTGAGCAGCACGCCCCAGCTCGTGATCGGCGGGCGCAGGCCGAGGCCGAGGAAGCTGAGCGCGGTTTCGCCCAGGATCATGGTCGGGATCGTGACCGTCGCCGAGGCGATCAGATGGCTCATGAACCCGGGCATCAGGTGGCGCGCGATGATCCGGCTGGGCCGGGCGCCCATGAGCAGGGCGGCGGTGCAGTAGTCTTCCTCGCGCAGCGCGAGCAGCTTGGAGCGCACCGCGCGCGCCAAGCCCGTCCAGTCGATGAAGCCCAGGATGGCGCTGATCCCGAAGTAGATCAGCACCGGGCTCCAGGTCACCGGCAGGATCGCCGACAGCGCCATCCACAGCGGGATCTCGGGGAACGAGCGGATCACCTCGATCACGCGCTGGATGA
>JBHHZJ010000132.1:0-7417 GCA_046758005.1 Kiloniellaceae bacterium | reverse complement strand
CCGGTCGACGGCCAGGACTGGTCGAGCGACCCCTGGACCGCGGCCGAGCGCAACGGCCGGCTGTACGGCCGCGGCGCCTGCGACATGAAGGGCTTCATCGCCGTGGCGCTCGCCTACGCGCCCAGGTTCCTCGAGCGCGACCTCGCGCTGCCGATCCACCTCTGCCTGTCCTACGACGAGGAGGTCGGCTGCCAGGGCGTGCCCCGCCTGCTCGAGTTCCTGGCGGCGCAGCCGGTCCGGCCGATCGCCTGCATCGTCGGCGAGCCCACGGACATGAAGGTGGTCACCGGGCACAAGGGCAAGCTGTCGTACCGCTGCCGGGTGCGCGGCTTGGAGTGCCATTCCTCGCTCTTGCCCAAGGGGGTGAATGCGGTCGAGGCGGCGGCGCGGGTCGTCGCCCGCCTGTCCGACATGGCCGCGCGCAAGGCGCAGGACGGCCCGTTCGACCACGACTACGACGTGCCCTATTCGACCGTCCACTGCGGCGTGATCCAGGGCGGCACGGCGCTCAACATCGTGCCCGCCCTGTGCCGCTTCGAGTTCGAGCTGCGCTACCTCCCGGGCGAGGATCCGCGCGCGCTGCTCGCCGAGATCCAGGCCTACGCGCACGAGGCGCTGGAGCCGGCCATGAAGGCGGTCGCGCCCGAGACCGGCTTTGCCTGGGAGGAGCTGTGGTCCCACCCCGGGCTCGACATTCCCGCCGACGCCGAGGTGGTGGCGCTGGCCAAATCGCTCGCCGGGGCGAACGCGACCGGCAAGGTCGCCTTCGGCACCGAGGCCGGCCTGTTCCACGAGAGCGGCATCCCGGCGGTGGTCTGCGGCCCCGGCTCGATCGAGCAGGCGCACAAGCCCGACGAATTCATCACCGTGGAGCAGCTCGCCCTGTGCGAGCGCTTCATGACCCGGCTGCTCGACCGGGTCTCGAAGCCCTGAGCGCCGACGGGCCGAAGGCGGCGGTCGCGGCCGCCGCCGACGGCGCCGCGCCGTCGCTCGCGGCGAGGGCGGGCCGTGTCCTGCTCGCGCTCGCCGGAGGGACCGCGGGCGGCTGGGCCGCGCACCGGCTGCAACTGCCGCTTGCCTGGATGATCGGCGCCATGACCGCGACCACGGCGGCGGCGACCCTCGGCCTGCCGATCGCCATGCCGCCGCTCCTGCGCAGCGTCATGGTGGCGGTGCTCGGCGTCATGCTGGGCAGCGGCTTCTCGCCGGCGATCCTCGAGCGCATGGCCGAGTGGGCGCTGAGCCTGGCCTTGCTCGCGGCCTATTCCGCGGCGGCGGGGACGGCGGCGCTGCTGTATTTCCGGCGGCTGTGCGGCTACGACGCGGTGACCGCGTATTTCGCCGCCATGCCGGGCGGGCTGTCGGAGATGATCCTGGTCGGCACCGAGATGGGCGGGGATGCCCGGATCATCTCGCTGTCGCACGCCTCGCGGCTCCTGCTCGTGGTCCTCGCCCTGCCCTTCGCGTTCCAGGCGCTGACCGGCTACGAGCCCGGGGCGCGGCCGCCCGCGGGGCCGCCGCTCGCCGGGGTGCCGCTCCAGGACCTGGCGATCCTCGCGGCCTGCGGGGTCGCCGGTTTCCTCGGTGCGCGGGCGCTCAAGGTCCCGGCGGCGGCGGTCGTGGGCCCCATGATCCTGAGCGCGGCCGTGCACCTGGCCGACTGGACCGCGGCCAAGCCGCCGGTCGAACTGGTCGCCGCGGCGCAGGTCGTGGTCGGCGCCGCGATCGGCTGCCGCTTCGCGGGGGTCGAGTTCGGCCTCCTCCGGCGCGCCGTCGTGGCCGCGCTCGGCGCGACGGCGATCCTGCTCGGCGCGACCATCGGCTTCGCGCTCGCGCTGCACGCGGCGGTCGGCCTGCCGGTGCAGCCCCTGGTCCTGGCCTACGCGCCGGGCGGGCTGGCCGAGATGAGCCTCATCGCGCTCGCCATCGGCGCCGACGCCGCCTTCGTCGCCACCCACCACATCGTGCGCATCTTCCTGATCGTCGTCTTCGCGCCCGCGGCCTTCCGCCTGCTGCGCCGCGGGCCGGCGGCCGGGCCGTAGCACGAAGGTCCGGCGCAACGCTTGCCGGGGCCGTGCGGCCGTGGAGAATAAGGCGCATCGCGCGCCGCGATCGCGCAAGCGACGAAGCCAAGGAGGCGCACACCATGGCGAGCAACGTTGACGAGGGCGCCCCGGCGCAAGCCGCGCTCGGTTCCGATACCGGCGCGCTTCCCGCAAAGCTCGGCAGCATGAACCACCTCCGCCTGACGGTGAGCGACATCCCGCGCGCGGAAAAATTCTACGCGCCGATCGCCGAGTTCATGGGCTACCGCTTGGTGGAGAAAAGCGAGAACCGGCTTGCCTGGGCGGCCATGACGCGCAGCGGAAACCTGCAGTGGCTGATCATGAGCGCCGCCGACCCCGACTCCCCCAACAGGGTTCACGACCGTTACGCGCCCGGCCTCCATCACTTCGCCTGGAACGCGGAGACGCGCGAGCAGGTCGACATGCTTCACGAGCTCCTGCTGGAGCATGGCGTGAAGGTCCTGGACCCGCCGGCCGAGTATGACTACGAGCCCGGGTACTACGCCGTGTTCTTCGCCGATCCCGACGGCCTGAAGCTGGAGCTCGTGCACGTTCCGGCCTCGGGCAGCCAGGAATACTGGGCCACGGCGCGCGGAACGTAGGCGCGCGCCATCGCCGTCGTCCGCCCGCTGGCGTAAGACCGAAGCCCGCCGTCGGCACCGGCCCTCGCGGCGGCGCCGGCCGGCGGAACGGGCGCGCCCCGGGCGCGCCCGTCAACAGCCCTCGGGGCTGCGTATCCGGATGGCTACAGGGCCGCCACCGGCGTGCGGGCGCGCACACGCGGTGCGCCGCGCTCGAGCGCCCGGGCCACCGAGGCCGTGATTCCCGGCTCCAGCTTCTGCAGCGAGACCTCGGCGCCGTTGTCGAAGCGGACACCGTCGCGGTAGCGCCCGTATTCGACCTGCACGAACGTGACCTCCTCGCGCGGGCCGACGCCGAACCGGGTTTGCAAGTGCCCGGGAATGCCCTCGAGGCGCAGCCGGGTCTCATAGGGCACGCACACGGCGGTCGAGCAATCGCCCGGCGAGGCGAGCCCGACCGAGCCGCTGTGGAACCGGGTAATGGCGTACTTTTCGCCGACTTGCGCGGGCCTACTGCGGTAAAACTCGATGGAATAATCGCACATCGTCTCCTCCTTGAGATCCGGCCCCCGTTTGAGGAAAATCTACACCCGGTTTTGATGTGCGCAAAATAATCTTTATTCACAATCGTGTTCCCTTTAAGAATATTTCACGCTGGCGTAAGATTATTTTCAAAATCCACCGTGATGCCGCCCGCGCAATTCGTCGCGGCGCACGCCGCGCCGCGCCGGGCACGCCCCATCCGCGCGGGGCCTTCGATCTTGGCGCGACTTGCGGTATCATCGCCTCGAACAGGGAGAAGAGGGACGGACCATGGTCGCCGATGACGTGCTGGATCCGGTCATGGAGCGCCTCGTCGCCGCGTGGCACGACACCGAGGCGATCCGCGACATGCCGGAGCTGTTCTCGGAGGACAAGCTGGCGCAGATCGCCAGCGCCGCGATGACCGCGATCGAGGAGGCCTGCGAGGCGCTCGGCCACAGCCGGCGCGAGCTCGAGGAGGCGTGCAAGCGCCTGCTGCAAAGCGGCCGGCTCGAGAACTGGGCCGGCAAGAAACACGTCACGCTCGATTAGGCACAGCCGGGCCGCAGCGCCTGCCGGACCGTCCGGGCGGCTTGCAGGCCGATTTGGGCCGCCGGCGGACGCAAGGCGCCGGTGTCAGTTCCGCTGATACCTCACGCTTGGATTCCCCTTGGTGACCCCAACGGGATTCGAACCCGTGTTGCCGCCTTGAAAGAGCGGAGTCCTAGGCCTCTAGACGATGGGGTCGGCGCGCCAGCGGTGTAGCGGTTCCCCGGCGGGGTTTCAAGCCCTTGCCCAGCCGGCCCGGCGCGCCGCGCCCGACGGGCGCGCCGTGGCGAGCGCTCGGCCCGGCGCCGGCTGCCGGGCGGCGACCGGCACCCCGGAGATCTCCTTGATCAGCTTGGCGAGGATGGCCAGCCCGTACGCCTCGTAGTCGTTGGCCGTCATCACGAAGGCGCCGGTGCCGCCGATCACGTGGGCGAAGTAATAGCTGTCCACCGTCGGATCCTCGTTGAGGATCGCCAGGCCGTTGATGGTGATCCCGCGCGCGACCGCGAGGTCGCGGACCCGGCTCGGCTGCGAGCCCTGGTTGGTGCGGCCGTCGCCGGAGACGTCGATGACCTTGCGCCGGCCGGCGAAGCCGTTGCGGTCGAACTGGCGCATGGCGAACCGCAGCGCGCCGCCGATCGCGGTGCCGCCGCCGACCAGGAAGCGCGGCGTGCCCTCGATCTCGGCGGCCAGCGCCAGCGCGCTCGGCTGGTCGCCCACCGCGGTCCAATCGACGGCCAGGAACTGCTTGCGGTTGTCCGACCACTGGATCAGCGCGACCGCGATGCCGAGGTCGCCGGAGGCGCGGATCGCCTCGATCACCTCCCGACTGCGAAAGGCCTCGGCCAGCCCGCGTATCTGCAGCTCGAACTCCGCGGTCGAGACGCTCGAGGAGGCGTCGACCGCGAGCACCAGCTCCAGATCGACCGGCCGTTCCTGGGCCTCGACCGCGCCCATCAGGACAAGCAAGGCGGTACAGGTGAACGCGACGGGAAGGAATGGGCGCGGGGCGCGGGGGCACGCGCGCATCAGCCGGATACGGGTGCAAAACATTGCGGGCAGTCTAGCGCTGCGCCGGGGCCGCGTCTTCGATAATGAGTTGGACCGCCTCCGGGCCGGCCCAACCGTCCAGGCGCAGCTTGCCGGCCACATGGATCGGGCGGCCGCTCGTGCGCAACAGCGCCGCGCCCAGCGCACCGTCCAAGGCGCGGAACGCGATGCCCTTGATGCGCCCGCCGTCGGTCCCGCCCAGCACGCAGCGCACGTGGCCGTCGCCCACGACGTCGGCGCGCACGACGCGCGCCGCGGGCACGGCGAAGCGCGGCTGCGCGTTGCCGGTGCCGAAGGGCGCGCACCGCTCGAGCTGGCGGACCAGTTCCGCGGTCGCGCCGAGCGGTTGCAAGGCGCCGTCGAACCCGAGACACGGCCGGTAGCGCGCGGCCTCCAGCGCCGCGCGCAGGCGCGCCTCGAGGAAGGCGCGCAGGGCGCCGAGCCGCGCCGCGGCCACCGTCAGCCCGGCCGCCATGGGATGGCCGCCGCCGTTGACCAGCAGGCCGGCCTGGCGCGCCGCGATCACCGCCGCGCCCAGATCGACGCCGGGCACCGAGCGGCCCGAGCCCCTGCCCTCGCCGGTCCCCGGGTCGAGCGCGACCACCAGGGCCGGCAGGTTGTAGCGATCCTTGAGGCGGCTGGCGACGATGCCGACGACACCCGCGTGCCAACCCTGTCCGGCGGCGAAGACCAGGGCTTCGGGGCCGCCTTCGGACGCCTCGACCTGGTCGGTCGCCTGCTCGAGCACGGCGGCCTCGATCTCGCGCCGCTCGTCATTGTAGGCGTCCAGGCGGCGCGCCAGCGCGGCGGCCTCGGCCGGGTCGTCGGTGGACAGCAGGCGCGCGCCGAGCCCGGCCTCGCCGACCCGGCCGCCCGCGTTGACCCGCGGCCCCAGGATGAACCCGGCGTGAAACGTGTCCGGCCGCTCGTCCAGGCGGGCGACATCGCAGAGCGCGGCCAGTCCGGGGTTGCCGCGCTGCGCCATGACCTTCAGTCCCTGGGCCACGAGCGCGCGGTTGAGGCCGGTCAGCGGCACCAGGTCGCACACCGTCCCCAGGGCGACCAGATCGAGCAGGCGCAGCAGGTCCGGCTCGTGCCGTCCGCTCCGGTCGTACCAGCCGGCCTCGCGCAGGGCGCGGTTGAGCGCGACCGCGAGCAGGAAGCAGACGCCGACGGCGGCGAGCTGACCGAGCCGGTGCGGACCCTGCCGCGCCCCCTCGCCGTCCATCCGGTTCGGGTTGACGACGGCCGCCGCCCGGGGCAGGCGCGGTTCCGCGGCGTGGTGGTCGACGACGATCACGTCGAGCCCGGCGCGCGCCGCCGCCTCGAGCGGCTCGAAGGCGGTGATCCCGCAGTCGACGGTGACGACCACATCCGCGCCGTCCGCGCGCAAGCGCGACAGGGCCGCGGCATTGGGGCCATAGCCCTCGCTCTGCCGGTCGGGCACGTAAACCCGAGGCACGTTTCCGGCGGCGCGCAGGAACCGCGCCAACAGCGCCGCCGAGGTCGCGCCGTCGACGTCGTAGTCGCCGAACACGGCGATCGCCTGGCCCTCGGTCACGGCCACGACCAGGCGGGCGACCGCCGCGTCCATGTCCTTGAGGCACGAGGGGTCGGGCAGGGCCTCACGCAGCATCGGCGCGAGGAAGCCCGCCGCGTCGTCGAGCCCCACCCCGCGCGCGGCGAGCACCCGGCCGACGACCTCCGGCAGACCCAGGCGCTGGGCCAAGGCCAATCCCCGGCGCGGATCGGCCAAGCGCTCCTCCCAGCGCTTGCCCGCGACCGAACGCTCGATCCCGAGGAAGCACGGGCGCTCGGCGACGGGCTTCCCGGCCGGTTCCATGCGGTCCAAACCTTTCCGTTGCCCGGCCGGAACCGGGTCACACCCCCAGGTTGTCGTACCAGGTCTTGAGCTTGAAGTTGTGGTGCGCCTCGACGATGCGCACGGTCCCCGACTTCGAGCGCATCACCATCGAATGCGTCGTCGCGCCGCCGTGGTAGCGGCGCACGCCGCGCAGCATGGTGCCGTCGGTGACGCCGGTGGCGGCGAACATGACATCGCCGCCGGCCAGCTCGTGCAAGGTGTATTTGCGGTCGAAGTCGGTGATGCCGCAGCGCCGGGCGCGCGCACGCTCGTCGTCGTTGCGGAACACGAGCCGGCCTTGGAACTGCCCGCCGATGCAGCGCAGCGCCGCCGCCGCGAGCACGCCTTCGGGCGCGCCGCCGACGCCCATGTAGATGTCCACCCCGCTGTCCGGCCGGCTGGTCGCGATGACGCCCGAGACGTCGCCGTCGCCGATCAGCATGATGCGCGCCCCCGCCTCGCGCACCTTGGCGATCAGTTCGTTGTGGCGCGGGCGGTCGAGGATGCACACGACGAGGTCGGACACGTCGACCTCCCTGGCCTTTGCCAGGTTCTTCAGGTTGACCGCGGGATCCTCGTCCAGGTCCACGACGTCGTCGGGCAGGCCGCCGCCGACCGCGATCTTGTTCATGTAGGTGTCCGGCGCGTTGAGGCAGCCGCCCTGCTCGGCCATGGCAATGACGGCGAGCGCGTTGTGCCCGCCCTTGGCGGTGATCGTCGTGCCCTCGAGCGGATCGAGCGCGATGTCGATCGGCGGGCCGCCGGAGCCGACCTTTTCGCCGATG
>JBHHZJ010000131.1:0-7522 GCA_046758005.1 Kiloniellaceae bacterium | reverse complement strand
TATCTTCGAGTCCGATCTTGAGACGCACGATCGCGTCACTCATGACCGCCACATCGGCGAAGTCCTAGACCTGCTGGGAAATTCGGTAGGGGTGCATCCTTGGCTTGAGGATTCACAAACCTGTGCCGGTTGCTGCCGGCGGAAGCCGATGAGGCCTCCCATGTCGAAGAGAGTACCGGCGCCGATGCGAACGCGCCAATCATTTTCGGACCTGATCGAAGGGCGTCTTTCGTCGCCGGACGGGCGGGTCGTGCGGCACGCGCCGGGCCCGTTTGGCGATCGGCCCGCCAGTCCCTATCTGTCTAGGGACATGTTCCCGCTGCACGACGACAATCCGACGACGCTGAGGCCGGTGGTCACGGTCGGCCTGATCGCCGCCTGCGTGCTCGTGTTCCTGTGGCAGATCTCGCTGTCGCCCTACGACGCGCAACGCGCGGTCTACGCCTTCGGGATGATCCCGGCGGTGCTGTTCGGCGAGCGCGCCCTGCCGCCCGAGGTGGCGGCGATCCCCGCCGAGCTGTCGCTGATCACGGCCATGTTCCTGCACGGCGGCTGGATGCACCTGCTCGGCAACATGCTGTATCTGTGGATCTTCGGCAACAACGTCGAGGACGCGATGGGGCACGGGCGCTTCATCGTGTTCTACGCGCTGAGCGGCATCGCCGCCGCGCTCGCCCAGGCGGCGCAGGACCCCGGCTCGACGGTGCCCATGATCGGCGCCAGCGGCGCCATCGGCGGGGTGTTGGGCGGCTACGTGCTGCTCTTCCCCCGGGCCCGCGTGCTCGTCCTGGTGCCGATCGGGTTCTTCCTGACCACGCTGCGCGTGCCGGCGCTTTTGGTGCTCGGCCTGTGGTTCGTGCTGCAGTTCCTGTACACGGCGATGACCGCCGGCCAGGCCGGCGGGGTCGCCTATTGGGCGCACATCGGCGGCTTCGTCGCCGGCATGATCCTGGTCGTGCCGTTCCGCAACAAGGCCTTCCCGCTGTTCGGCGGCCCGGGGCGGGCGCTGACCGGTCACCGGGGCCGCAGCCCGTGGGGCGGCCCGCGCCGGCGCGGCGGCCGCGGCCCCTGGGGCTGAGCGGTTCGTCCTCCGTTCAGGGTTCGTTAACATCCGCTTCAGGGTTGATTAACCCTAACCTCCTAAGTTTGTTGAGGTGTTGATCTGTTGGCCGGATGCGCGACGCGCGCTGCCGGGGGGAGCGATGGCCTGCGACGACGATTTCCTGAACAGCATCCCGAAGTTCCTGCGCCGGCCGCAGGAACCCTGGCCGGAGAGGCCGATGTTCATGACCGGGCCACGGCCCGAGAGCACGCCCCCGGCGCCGGCCGGGCCCGAGACCGGCCGCGGCCCCGCCCCGGCGATGCCGAAGCCCGGCCGCGCGCCTGCGGCGGCGGACACCCGCCCGACGGCGCGCAAGCCGGGCGCGCTGCCGTGGCTGGCGCGCAAGCGCCCCGCGGTCGAGGTCGGGCCGGCGAGTCCTCCGGACGCGCCCGCGCCGTCCCACGGCCGGGGCGTGGTCGATCTGGCCAGCCACCGCGCCGACGGGCCGCCGGGAGGAGCCCTCCCGCGCGAGGTCGGGGCCGCCGCCGAGCCCGAACCCGACGACGGCGACGACGCGGCCTTCCAGGTCACCCTGCCGCGCGGGGTGATCCGCCAGATTCGGCTGCGCGCCGCCGAGGAGGGAACGACCCACCGGGCCATCGTGCTGAGGGCGCTGCGCGGCGCCGGGCTGAGCGTGCCCGAAGGCGCCGACGTCGACCGCCGGGCCGTCGCCGCCAAGCGCCGCCAGCCGGCCTGAACCGCGGATCTCCGGCCGCTACCGCACCGCGATGGCGTCGGCGGCCGATGCCTCGACCTTCGCCTCGGGCCGCTCGCGCAGGTGGCCCGACAGCCAGTACTCGACCCGCTTGAAGACGAACAGGATGCCGTAGGTCATCACCAGGTAGAAGATCGCCGCCGTGATGAAGAGCTTATAGGGTTCGAAGCTGCGCGCGATGATGACGCGGGCCACCCCGGTCAGGTCCATGAGCGCGATGATGCTGACGATCGAGGTGGTCTGCAGGAGGAAAACCACCTCGTTGGAATAGGCCGGCAGCGCCAGGCGGAAGGCCTTGGGCAGGATGATGCGGCGGTAGAGCAGAGCGCGCGACATGCCGCAGGCGCGCGCCGCCTCGATCTCGCCGAAGGGCACCCCCAGGATCGCGCCGCGCAGGATCTCCGCGGTGTAGGCGGCGGTGTTGAGCGTGAGCGCCAGCACCGCGCAGAAATACGCCTCGCGGAAGAACACCCACAGCCCCGCCGCCTCCAGCGTCTCGCGGAACTGCCCGCTGCCGTAATAGATCAGGAACAGCTGCGCGATGAACGGCGTGCCGCGGAAGTAGAAGATGTAGCCGTAGACCGGCATCCACACGAGGGGGTTGTGGGCCAGCCGCATCATGGCCAACGGGATCGCCAGGCACAGGCCGATCACCACGCTGATGGCCGTGATCTGGACCGTCAGCAGGCTGCCCTCGAAGAGCCGCGGCAGGCTTTCCCAGACGATTTCCAGGTCCATCGCGCGCCCCCCGCCTCAGCTCCGCCGCACGCCGCGATTGGCCCAGGCCTCCGCGCGCTGCTGGAGGCTCATCGAGACGACGGTGATGCCCAGGTAGATGAGGGTGGCCGCGAAATAGAAGGTGAACGGGAGGCGCACCGCCCGCGCCGCGATATCGGAATTGCGCATCAGCTCCGGTAGCTGGATGACCGAGATGAGCGCGGTGGCCTTGATCAGCACCATCCACACGTTGCCGAGGCCCGGCAGGGCGAAGCGCCACATCTGCGGCAGGAGGATGCGCCGGGCCATGAGGGTGCGGCTCATGCCGATGGCGTAGGCCGCCTCGATCTGGCCCCTGGGCACGGCGAGATACGCGCCGCGGAACACCTCGGTGGCGAAGGCGCCGTAGATGAAGCCGATGGTCAGGAAGCCGGCCAGGAAGGAATTGAAGTCGATCAGGATCTCGTAGCCGAAGGCGGTGGCGGCGTCCTGGATCAGCGTCGGCACGCCGTAATAGACGAGCAGGATGAGGATCAGCTCCGGCACGCCGCGGATCACCGTCGTGTAGGTGTCTGCCGTGGCGCGGGCCGCGCGCGAGGACGACAGTTTGCCCCACGCGCCGAGCAGGCCCAGGGCGAGCGCCACCGCCAGGGAGCAAAGGCCTACGGCGATGGTGAGCTGGAGCCCGTCCCAGAGCATCCAGCCGTAGCCCTTGAGGTCGATCATCGTCCCGTTCGATCGCCGTGCGCTCGCCCCCTGCCGGGCGCGGGAAAGGCAAACGCCACCGCCGGTTGGTCCGCGGACGGTGGCGCCTGCAAACTAACAGACTCCGCTCAGTCGCCGAAGACGTCGAAGTCAAACCACTTGGCGTTGATCTTCTGATAGGTGCCGTCGGCGCGGATCTGGGCGATCGCCTTGTTGAGCCCCTCGCGCAGGTCGTCCTCGCCCTTGCGCACGGCGATCCCCGCACCTTCGCCGAACCACTTGGGATCGGTGAAGTCCGGGCCGACGAACTCGAAGTCCTTGCCGGCGTCGGTGTTGAGGAAGCCCTCGAGCAGGGCCACCGAGTCGGCGAGCGCCAGGTCCACGCGGCCCGAGGCGAGGTCCATGTTGGCCTCGTCCTGGGTGGCATAAGCCTTGATGTCGACGATGTCGCCGTAGTTGTCACGCAGGAAGTTCTCGTGGATCGTGGCGCGCTGCACGGCCACGCTCTTGCCTTTGAGACCTTCCCTGCTGATCTCGATGTCGGCGCCCTTCCTGGCCACGAACTTGGCCGGCGTGGTGTAGTACTTGCCGGTAAAGTCGACCTTCTTCTTGCGCTCCTCGGTGATCGACATCGAGGCGATGATGGCGTCGTACTTCTTGGCCAGGAGGCCGGGAATGATGCCGTCCCAATCCTGGACCACGAACTCGCAGTCGTAATTTGCCGCCTGACAGAGCGCCTTGGCGATATCGATGTCGAAACCCTGCAGCTTGCCGTTCGCATCGATGTAATTGAACGGCGGGTAGGCGCCCTCGGTGCCGATCCGCACCTTTTTTGCCCCGGCCGATGCGCCGCCGGCCACGAGGCCGAGGGCGGCGACCGCAACCAAAGCGGTAAGAAGTTTCCTCATGTCTTGAGCTCCCTGTTGTTGATTCTCGAACCTCGGTGAGACAAATCCGCTCCCTGGCCGCGCCGCTACAGGTGGCTGGCCAGGAATTGCCGGAATCGCTCCGACTTCTGCCCGCCGAACACCTCCCTGGGCGGGCCTTCTTCCTCGATCCGGCCCTGGTGGAGGAAGACGACGTGGGTGGAGACCTCGCGGGCGAACCCGATTTCGTGGGTGACGACGATCATGGTCCGGCCTTCCTCGGCGAGCCGGCGAATGACGCGCAGCACCTCGCCGACCAGTTCCGGGTCGAGGGCCGAGGTCGGCTCGTCGAACAGCATCACGTCCGGCTCCATGGCGAGCGCCCGGGCGATCGCCGCGCGCTGCTGCTGGCCGCCGGACAGGTGCGCCGGATAGTAGTCGAGCTTGTCGTCGAGGCCGACCTTGCTGAGCACGGCCTTGGCCCGCTCCATCGCCTCGGCCTTGGGCACCTTCAGGACGTGGATCGGCGCCTCGACCACGTTCTGCAGCACCGTCATATGCGACCACAGATTGAACTGCTGGAACACCATGCCCAGGCGCGCGCGGATCCGGTCGACCTGGTCGTGGTCGGCCGGGACGACCCGGCCGCCGCGGGCCTTGGTCATGCGGATGAGCTCCCCGCGCACGTAGACCCGGCCGGAATCGGGGGTCTCGAGCAGGTTGATGCAGCGCAGGAAGGTGCTCTTGCCGGAGCCGCTCGCGCCCAGCATGGCGATCACGTCGCCCTCGCGGGCCGTCAGCGAGACACCCATCAGGACCTCGAGCGAGCCGAAGCTCTTGTGGATGTCCTCGCAGACCAGCGCGGCCTCGGCGGGCGAAGCGACGGGGGCTGCCTCCGCCATCCCCGAAAAGTCTCCCTGTGACCTTCTTCCTTCTTTCTTGTTACGTTAGAGGCAACGTTGCAGGCAGGCAAGCTATTGGGCTTCGGCCCCGGATTCAAAGCAAAAACAGCGGCTTCAGCGATCGGTCGAGGGGTTGCGCGGGCGCGCGACCGCGCCGCGCCGCCGGGTTCAGGAGCCCGCCGACGGCGGGGAGCCGGCCTCGTCCAGGAGCCGGTCGAGCCGGTCGCGCTCCTCGGCGCTGAGCGGGGCGTGCGCCCCGCCCGGGGCCGCGCGCCGGCGGACGAAATAGAAGACCACGCCGGCGCCGCCGAGGAGCACGATCAGCCCCGGCCCGAACCACAACAGGTAGGTCGTCGGCTTGACCGGCGGATCGAGCAGCACGAAATCGCCGTAACGGGCGACCAGGAAGGCCTTCACCTCGTCGTCGCTGTCGCCGGCCACCATTCGCTCGCGCACGAGGATGCGCAGGTCGCGCGCCAGGCTGGCGTTCGAGGAGTCGATCGATTCGTTCTGGCAGACCAGGCAGCGCAGTTCCTTCGACAGCGCGCGGGCGCGCGCCTCCAGCACCGGGTCGTCCAGCATCTCGTCCGGCTCGACCGCCCAGGCCGGAACCACCCACAGCAGGGCAAGGACGAGCAACAGGCCCCTCATCGGGCGAGTTCCTTGAGCAGCGGACGGATCGTCCCGTCGAGCGCGGTCCGGTCGATCGGTCCGGTGTGCTTGTAGCGGATGCGGCCGCTGCCATCGACGACGAACGTCTCGGGCACGCCGTAAACGCCCCAATCGATGCCGACCCGGCCGCTCACGTCGGCGCCGATGCGGGCGTAAGGGTTGCCGAGCTCGGCGAGCCAGGCGCGGGCCTCCTGCGGTTTGTTCTTGTAGTTGATCCCGGCCAGGCGCACGCCCTGCCGCTTCAGCTCCATGAGCAGCGGATGCTCGACCCGGCACGGGATGCACCAAGAGGCGAAGACGTTGACCAGCGTGACCTCGCCGGTCCGCAAGTCGGCCGACGACAGACCCGGGCCGTCCGTGCCCTCGATCGGCGGCAGGTCGAACTCGGGTACCGGCTTGTCGATCATCACGGAGGGCACCAAACGCGGGTCGCGCTTCGGGTCGAGGCCCCAGAGGAAGTACGCCGCCACCACGGCAAAGATCAGCGCCGGCAGCAGGTAAACCAGCCGCCTGGGGCTGGCCAGGCCGCGCGCCGCGACGCTCATGCCCGTACCGCCGCCGCCGCGCGCGGCGCCGGGCGGCGGCGCGTCGGCGCGCCGACCCGCAGCCGCCGGTCGCTGAGCGACACCATGCCGCCGAGGATCATGATCAGCGCCCCGGCCCAGATCCAGGGCACCATCGGCTCGTAGAAGACGCGCACGGTCCAGCCGCCGTTGCCGTCCGGATCGCCGATCACGGTGTAGAGGTCGGCCAGCCCCGTGGTGTGGATCGCCGCCTCGGTGGTCGGCTGGTTCTGCACCGGGTAGAGCCGCTTCTCGGGCGTCAGGCGGGCGACGAAGTCGCCGTTGCGGGTGACGGTGATGGTGCCTTTGTCGCTGAAGTAGTTCGGGCCCTGCACCCGGTCGACGCGCTCCAGGCGGTAACTGTACCCGGCGACCTCGAAGCTCTCGCCCGGCCGCATGATCCGCACCTCCTCGACCTTCCAGCTTGCCGAGGCGGCGATGCCCACGATCGCGACCGCCAGGCCGGCGTGGGCGAGCGTCACGCCGTGCGCCGAGCGCGGCAGGTTGCGCGCCCGGCGCAGGCTGTGGCCGAGCGGGACGCGGAACAGCTTGATCCGCGCGGCCCAATCGCCGAGCGCGCCGACGAACAGCCACGCGGCCACGCCCATCGCCAGCACGGCCAGGACCGGCCCGCCGCGCATTTGGACCGCCAGCAGCGCCGCCACGACCGCGGCCGCCAAGGCGAGCTTGAGCCGCCCGAGCACGCCGGGCAGGTCGGCCCGCTTCCAGGACAGCAACGGGCCCACCGCCATGGCGGCGACGAGCGGCGCCATGATCGGCACGAAGGTCTTGTTGTAGAACGGCGGCCCCACCGAGACCTTGTCGCCCACGACCGCCTCGAGGAACAGGGGATAGAGCGTGCCCAGGAACACCGTCGCGCAGGCGCACGACAGCAGCAGGTTGTTGAGCACCAGCGCCCCCTCGCGGCTGACCGGGGCGAACAGGCCGCCGGCCTTGAGCGCCGGGGCGCGGAGCGCGAACAGCACCAGCGACCCGCCGATCGCCACGCACAAGAGCAAGAGGATGAACACGCCGCGCGCCGGATCGGTGGCGAAGGCGTGCACCGAGCTGAGCAGGCCCGAGCGCACGATGAAGGTACCGATGAGCGAGAGCGAGAAAGTCAGGATGGCGAGCAGGATGGTCCAGGACTTCAAGGCGTCGCGCTTCTCGACCACGATCGCCGAATGGAGCAGCGCCGTGCCCATCAGCCAGGGCATGAACGAGACGTTCTCGACCGGGTCCCAGAACCACCAGCCGCCCCAGCCGAGCTCGTAGTACGC
>JBHHZJ010000130.1:0-7535 GCA_046758005.1 Kiloniellaceae bacterium | reverse complement strand
AGAAAACGGCCGGGCTGGGATCCCTGCCCGGCCGGAGCGTGACGATCGAGGTTCGCCCCTGTCCGGGGCGTCATGCCTTCGTCAGGCCGCCTTGCCCTCGATGACCTTGCGCGCCGACGGCGCGGCGGTCTCGACCTTGATCCGGCGCGGCTTCATGGCCTCGGGCACCTCGTGGACGAGGTCGATGTACAGCAAGCCGTTCTCGAGCCGCGCGCCCGTGACCTTGATGTGGTCGGCCAGGTCGAAGCGCCGCTCGAAGGCGCGGGTCGCGATGCCGCGGTGCAAATACTTGACGTTCGCGTCCTCGGCCTCGGCCTTGTCCTTCTTGCCGGAGATGACGAGGCTGCTCTCCTTGACGGTGACGTCGAGGTCGTCCTCGCCGAACCCGGCCACGGCCATGACGATCCGGTAGGCGTCCTCGCCGGTCTTCTCGATGTTGTAGGGCGGATAGCTGAGCGCGCCCTCGTCCAGGCGGGTCGCCGCGTCGAGCAGGTTCATCATCCGGTCGAACCCGACGGTGGCGCGCAGAAGCGGGGAAAGATCCATGGTACGCATAGCCATATCCTCCTTCGAGCAACATGGTTTTTCCGGGGGGTCCACCCGATGGTCGAACCCCTCTATGCCCGTCGTCCGAGGGGACCCGGCTCTTGCGGCGTCCCCGACGACAATTCGGATATAGTCAGGGCCGGACCGGGTTCAAGGGGGCACCGGGGCGCCGGGCCGGCACAAGACAAGTGGCAGATTTGGTTATATTTTTTCAGAGATCGGCCGGGCGGACCGGGGCCGGGATGACCAACGAATTGTTAAGGTCCCGGCCCCTAGGCTCGGAATCCTGGAGGGTTGATCCGCAACCTAAGGCTGGTCGAGCGTAACCGTGAGCGAGCCCGCCCAACCCATCGCCTATTTCGACAACACCTTCGCGGAAGCCGTGGCGCTCGCCTGCGACGCGCGCGATTACGTGACCTTTCAGGGGCCGGCGGATCTGTTGAAGCTGAGCCCCACGGGCCGGATCGCGGCGAGCTGCGAGTCCATGCGCCTGACCTCCCGGGTCGCGCAGGTCATCGCCTGGCTGCTGGTCCAGAAGGCGGTCCACGCCGGCGAGCTCGAGCGGGAGGAGGCGGCGCAGCCCCGCTACCGGCTGGGCGGGCGCAACGTCTGCGGGCAGAGCGAGCCGGTCGCCGACGAGCCGCTGCCCGAACGTCTGGCCGAGCTGCTCGAGCGCAGCCACCGGCTGTACCAGCGGGTGGCGCGGCTGGACGCCATGCTCGAGCCCGAGCGGCCCTAGATCACGCAAGAGACCCCGGTCAAAAAGGGCGTCCGCAGCGCTAAACGCCCTTCCCGTCGACTCGACGGTGCGGGTCAGGATTTGATGCCGAGGCCCTGGAAGCGCCTCTTGAACTTCGCCACCTGCCCGCCGGTGTCCACCAGGCGATGCTCGCCGGTCCAGGCCGGATGCGTCTTCGGGTCGATGTCCAGGCGCAAGGTGTCGCCCGCGCTGCCGTAGGTCGAGCGCGTCTTGAACTGGGTCCCGTCGGTCATCACCACGGTGATCTCGTGGTAGTCCGGGTGGATGTCCTTCTTCATCGGTGCGTCCTCCGGGAAGGCCGGCTGTATAGCCGAGCCGGGGGCGCGGCGCAAGGGTCGCCCGGCGCGGCGGGCTCGCGGGGCCGTGTTGTCGCGCCGCCGGCTTTGGGATAGGGATAGCCTCATGACGCGCGACATCAAATTCGAGCGGGGCGCGGCGCCGGCCGACCTGCCCGGCCGGCGGTCCGCGAGCGCCGGCGTCCGGCCCGCATGTTGAGCGGGGCCTCGCTCGCGCGGCCCGATGCGCCGGAGGAGCGGCCGGGCAGCCGCAGGCTCGGTCAGCTGCGCCAGCTCTGGCGCTTCGTGCGGCCCTACCGGGGCCAGGTCGCGGGCGCGTGCGTCGCCCTGACCGTGGCGGCGGGCACCGTGCTCGGCCTCGGCTTCGGGCTGCGCCGGCTGGTCGACGAGGGCTTCGCCAGCGGCAACGCCGACCTGCTCGACCAGGCGGTGCTCGTGCTGTTCGGCGCGATCCTTCTGCTCGCCGCGGCGAGCTACGCGCGGTTCTACCTGGTCTCCTGGCTGGGCGAGCGGGTCGTCGCCGACATCCGCCGCGCCGTGTTCGAACGGGTGATCGCGCTGTCGCCGGCCTACTACGAGGTGACCCGCACGGCCGAGATCCTCTCGCGCCTGACCACGGACACAAGCGTCCTGCAACTCGTCGTCGGCACATCGGCCTCGATCGCGCTCAGGAACGCGCTGCTTCTGGTCGGCGGCATCGTGCTCCTGGTCGTGACCAGCGCCAAGCTGACGGGCCTGGTGCTGCTGGTCGTGCCGCTCGTTCTCGTGCCGATCCTCCTTTTCGGGCGCAAGGTCCGGAGCCTCAGCCGCGCCAGCCAGGACCGCGTGGCCGACATCGGCGCCTACGTCGACGAGGCGCTCGGCGCGATCCGCACGGTGCAGGCGTTCGGCCACGAGCCCGTGGACCGCCTGCGCTTCCGCGACCGGGTCGAGGCGGCCTTCGCCACGGCGGTGCGCCGGATTCGCGCGCGGGCGGCCTTGACCGCGGTGGTGATCGTGCTCGTGTTCGGCGCGGTCAGCGTCATCCTGTGGATCGGCGGCCACGACGTACTGGCCGGTCGGATCAGCGCCGGCGAGCTGTCGGCCTTCGTGTTCTACGCCGTGGTCGTGGCCGGCGCGGCCGGCGCGATCAGCGAGGTGATCGGCGATTTGCAGCGCGCGGCGGGCGCGACCGAGCGCCTGATCGACCTGCTCGCGACCGAGCCCGACATCGCCGCCCCCGCGGCCCCCATGCCCCTGCCCGAGCCCGCGCGCGGCGCGGTGCGCTTCGAGGACGTGGTCTTCCACTACCCCTCGCGGCCCGAACGCGCGGCGCTCGATGGCTTCGAGCTTACCGTGGCGCCGGGCGAGAAGCTGGCCATCGTCGGCCCGTCCGGGGCGGGCAAGACGACGGTCTTCCAGCTTCTGCTCCGCTTCTACGATCCCCAGCGGGGCCGGATCCTGCTCGACGGCGTCGAGCTGCGCGAGGCCGATCCCAAGGATCTGCGGGCGCGCATCGGGCTGGTGCCGCAGGAGCCCGTCGTCTTCTCCGCCGACGCCTGGGAGAACATCCGCTACGGCCGGCCGGAGGCGAGCGACGAGGAGGTGCGCCGCGCCGCCGCGGCCGCCGCCGCGCTCGACTTCCTCGAGCGCCTGCCGGAGGGGCTGAACACCTTCCTCGGCGAGAAGGGGGTGCGCCTGTCGGGGGGGCAACGCCAGCGCCTGGCCATCGCGCGCGCGATCCTGCGCGACCCGGCGGTCCTGCTGCTCGACGAGGCGACAAGCGCGCTCGACGCCGAGAGCGAGCGCGCCGTGCAGAAGGCGCTCGACCGCCTGATGAGCGGGCGCACCACGCTCGTCATCGCGCACCGCCTGGCCACAGTCCTGAAGGCCGACCGCATCGTGGTCATGGACCAGGGCCGCATCGTGGCCAGCGGCACCCATTCGCAGCTCAGCGCGGCCGACGGCCTCTACGCGCGGCTGGCGGCGCTGCAGTTCGGCGAGAGCCCGGCCGCGGCGCCGGAGGCGGGCGCCGCGTCCGCAGGCGCCGGCCACGCCGCACGGTAACGCGGGCCTACCGCTGGGTCAGCTTGAGCTCGATCCGTCGGTTGCGGCGGAAGGCGTCGTCGCTCAACCGCCGGTCGAGCGGCTGGAACTCGCCGAACCCGGTGGCGGCCAGGTGATCCGGCGGGATGCCCTGGTCGATTAGGAACTTGACCACGGAAATCGCGCGCGCCGTCGACAGCTCCCAGTTGGACGGGAACTCGTGCGTGCTGATCGGCGCGCGGTCGGTATGACCGTCCACGCGCAGGACCCAGGTCAGGTCCTTCGGGATCTTCACCGCGATTTCCTTCAAAGTCTGGGCGAGCCGGGCGAGCTGCGCCTGGCCGGACTCGCCCAGCTCGGCCGAGCCGCTGGCGAACAGCACCTCGGACTGGAACACGAACCGGTCGCCGACGATTCGGATGTCCTGCCGCCGGCCGAGCACCTCGCGCAGCCGGCCGAAGAACTCCGAGCGGTATCGCGCCAGCTCCTGCACCTTGCTCGCCAGCGCCACGTTGAGCCGGCGCCCGAGGTCGGCAATCTGCACGTCCTTTTCGGTGGCCTCCGCCTCGGCGGCCTCGAGGGCGACGGCCAGCCGCGAGAGCTGCTGGCGCAGGGCCGCGATCTGCCGGTTGAGCAGCAGGAGCTGCGCCTGCGCCTCGTCGGTCAGCTTCTTCTGCTCATCGCGCGCCGTCTCCGTTCGCGCCAGCCTGGACATCAGGTCGTCGCGCAGCGACTGGAGGATCGCCAGGTCCTGGAGCTGCGCCTTGATCTTCTCCTTGTCGGCGTCGATGACCTTGTAGGCGTCCTCCAGATCCTTGCCGACGCGCCTGGCTTCCTCCTCGCTCGCGCGCAGGCGCGCGGCCAAGTCGTCGCGCAGCTTCTGCAGCATCGCGAGTTGCGCCAGCTGCAACTCGATCCTTTCCTTGTCGGCCTCGATGACCTTGTAGGCGTCCTCCAGTTCCTTGCCGACGCGCTTGGTTTCCTGCTCGCTCGCGCGCAGGCGCGCGGCCAAGTCGTCGCGCAGCCTCTGCAGCATCGCGAGTTGCGCCAGCTGCACCTGGATCTTCTCCTTGTCGGCCTCGATGACCTTGTAGGCGTCTTCGAGATCCTTCGCGACGCGGTTTTTCTCGGCCTCGGCGGCGCTCAAACGGGCCTGGACCTCGTCGCGCGCCTCGGTCAGCGCGGCGAGTTGAGTGGCCAGCGATTCGCGCACCGTCAGGGAGCTCTGCAGCTCGGAGGAAAGCTGGGAGACGTCGATGCGCAACTCGGCGTTCGCCGAGCGCTCGAGGGCGAGCAGCTCGGCCAGGTCGTTGATCTCGCGCTGCAGGCGCTGCAGCGCCTCGTCCCGGCCGCTCAGGGCGACGGTGAGGAAGTACTGCCCCACCATGAAGACCATGAGAACGAAGATGACGACGAGGAGCAGGGTGGCGAGGCCGTCGACGAAGCCGGGCCAGATGTTGACGGCGCGTCGGCGGCCGCTACGACCGAGAACGTACATGCCCGCCCCTTATTCGGCGTCCTCGGCCATGGCGGCGATCGTCCGAGTGAGCAGGCGGATCTCGCCGCGGATTTCCTGCACCGCGTAGTCGCGCCCCGTGCTCAACTCGTTGACCAAGTGCTCGAGGCGAACGTCGAGATTGCGGATATGGCTGCGGGTCGCCTCGTCCAGGCCGTTCGGCTGCGCCTCCTGCTCGGCCAGGCGCGTGACCAGGGTCTTCATTTGCGATTGCGTCTCGGCCAGGCGCAGAAGCACGCCCTGTTCGGCCAGCATCTGGTCGGTGAGCGTGCCCAGCCGCTCGGTCAGCGTCGCCAGGTTTTGGTTGGCCGTGTTGCGCTCGCTCTCGCCGCGGTCGATCGTGTGCTGAAGCTGGTCCAGGCTGTCCGCGGTCTTCTCGAGCAGCGCTTGGATGAAGGCCGGCACCGATTGCTCGCCGTCGCCGACCGGCCCGGCGCTGGACAGGCGGGTGACGCCGGACAGCCACTCCTCGAGATCGTTGACGAAGCGGTTGTGCGCCTGCCCCGCCTGAAGTTCGAGGAAGCCCAACACCAGAGAACCGGCGAGCCCGAACAGCGAGGACGAAAACGCCGTGCCCATGCCGGACAAGGGTTTGTTGAGGCCCCGCTTGAGATCCTCGAACAGGACCGCCGGGTCGGTCGCCGTGCCGCTCAGTCCCGCGATGGTTTCGCCCACCGCGCTTACCGTGCCCAACAGGCCCCAGAACGTGCCGAGCAGGCCGAGGAAAATGAGCAGACCGATCAGGTAGCGCGAGATGTCGTGCGATTCTTCGATGCGGCTCTGTATGCCGTCGAGCAGGGTGCGCATCGACAGCGTGGACAGCGTGATCCGGCCGCGCCGCTCGCCCAGCATGTTCGCCATCGGGCCCAGCAGCCGCGGCGGCCGATGCTCCGACAGGGCGCCCGGGAAGACGACCCCGCCTCTCGTCTCCTGGCGCAGGCGCTCGAGCCACGTGATCTCGGGGCGCAGGACGAACACTTGGCGAAAGATGTATATGACCCCGAGGAGGAGCACCCCCAGGATCATGCCGTTCAGCACCGCATTGGCCAGGAACGCGTCCTTGAGCTGAGGCGCAAGCGCGGCGCAGGCCGCCGCCACGGCGAGCAGGAACAGGCTCATCCGGACGAGATAGCGCTGCGGCCGCGTCATGACGCGGAGAGAGGGCTCGGTCTTGCTCAAATCGGCCGCCCTATAGCGGGGCACTGCGGCAAAACTATGGCGCGCACGTATTTTCCGGAGCTAGTATCCACTATCATACATACAAAGATGACACGTATGACGGCCGTTCAGGTTCTCTCGTCCAGGCGCGTGGTGCGCCATCATGCCGGCCCGTCACCCGGGGCGCCACCGGGGCCGCGCGACGACGCCCGAAGGGCCTGCAAGGCCGCGCGCGGGGTCGCTTTTCGCGTCCTCCGGCGGGCCTCGGCGCCGCTTGACGATGTACCGCATCGCCGGCGCGCCGCTTCCACCCCAGAGGACGGGAAAAGACGATCATACGTATCATCTTCCCATGATCGCCGGTACTAGCGCCCTGCGCCCTGCGGCAGGATGTCGACGCGGTCCGCCGGGCCGCCGTCCACTTTGTTGCCCAGGGCGCGCACGTCCAGCCGCGTCGAGCGGATCCCCTGGTCGATCAGGAAGGCGCGCACCGCCAGCGCGCGCGACAGCGACAGGCGCCGGGCGCGGCTCGAACCGTTGCCCGTGTCCTTCGCATAGGCCAGCAACTGCACCCGGGCCGCGGAATTCTGCGCCAGTTGCTTCGCCAAGACCTGCAGCTGGGCCTTCGCCGCCTCGGACAGCTCCGCCGAGCCCTGCTCGAAAACCAGCCGCGTCTCGGTGAGGCCGCCGCTCGGCGGCAAGGCGGCCTTCTGGGTGCCCGTCGGCTGGGCGCCGAGCAGCGCCTCGGCGGCCGGGGGCGCGGGTGGCGTGGCCGGTTTGCGCCCGGCTTCGAGTTCCCGGGTCAGGGCCGGCGGCGGCGGCGGCTCCGGGCGCGCCACGGGCGCCGCTTCCAGTTCCTTGATCAGCGCCGGCGGCGGCGGCGGCGCGGCGGGTTTCTGGGCGGCCGGCGGTGGCGGCGGCGCGGCGGGCTGCGCCTGGGGCTGCGGCCGCGGCTTCGGTGCCGGCCGCGCCGCGGTCTGCGCCTGGGGCCGCGACTGCGCCTTCGGCGGCGGCTGCGCGGGGGCCGGTGCCGGTTTCGGCGTGGCGGCGACGCGCGGTAGCGGGGTGACCGGCTCGATCGGCGGGGCCGGCCGCGGCGCGGCTTCCTGCTTGGGTCGTGGTACCAGGAGGCGCGAGCGCAGCTTGCCACCGGCCGCGGCGGCCTGGGGCGTCTTCGGCGCGCCGGCGCCGGTCCCGAGCCGAGGCTTTCGAGCACCTCTTCGTTGACGATCAC
>JBHHZJ010000129.1:0-7603 GCA_046758005.1 Kiloniellaceae bacterium | reverse complement strand
CGGTTCGCGCCGTGGTGCGCGCACCACAAGCGGACCGCAACGCGGCCGGCGGGTCCAAGAACGCGGCCTTCGGTGGCGCCCAAGGGCCCCCTGGGGGCGTTGCGGCGCTTGCCCGATGCTCCGGCATCGCGCTGCGCGCCGCGCCTGCCCAGGCGGCCCTTGGATCGCCATCAAAAGAGTCATTATCACCGAGATTTGGTATCAGGACGCGTCGCCCCGCGCGCGGCGCTTGCGCGCTCCTTCTAGATCCTGGTCCTGCGGACCGGTGTAATGCTCCGGCCAAAGCTTGCGCACCAGGTCGCCATCGCTGCGGAAGACGTGACACTCGTCAAGCAACGGCGGCCTGCCCATCCGCGGCCGACCCTTCCGCTTCTTCGCCAGGTACGGGTACAGCGTCTGAAAGGCCACCGTCGCCATGGCGCCGAGCGTTTCGACGAGATGGGTGCAGCCCTCGACGCCGCCGAGGCGTTCGTTGACCGCGCGCCGCCAGCCGGCGCCCATCCGGACCCCGATCATCTTCTTGAAATTGGGCGTGATCGCGGGACAGACTCGGTACGGCCCGGCGTCGGTCACCGCCTCGATGTCCCGGACGATGAAGTTCTCGTCGATCGTGACTCGCAGCCACATGTCGTGGAGCGGCTCGCCCGCCCGGATTTCGCCGCGGAATTCGTTGGGGAAGCTGTAGGTCTTTGCGTCGGTCAGGCGCCCCTCGACGTCGAACAGGCCGTCGGCGCGGCGGTATCCGCGAAAATCCAGAAGGCGCGTGTGCAGATGCTCGCGCTCGGCGGGCGCGGGGAGGGGCATGGCGGCTCACTCGCGTCGGGATCGTTGCGCGGCGCACTATAGTGGGCGCCGGCGCCGCGTCAACTCGGCCGCCCTCAGGACTGTACGCCGGGCGCGGCGTCGCTGTCGCCCTCGCCCTCGGACTCCCGGGCCAGCGGGGTTATCTTGATCGACGTGATCTGGTTGCGCTGGCGGGCCAGGATTTCGAAGCGAAAGCCGTGGAACACGAAGGTTTGGCCGACCTGGGGAATGCGCCGGGCCTCGTGCAGCACCAGGCCGGCGATCGTGGCCGCTTCCTCATCCGGCAGGCGCCATTCGAACTGCCGGTTGAGGTCGCGGATCGTGACCCCGCCGTCGACCACGACGGAGCCGTCCTTCTGCGGCCTGACGCCCCCGATCTCGACGTCGTGCTCGTCCGCAATCTCGCCGACGATCTCCTCCAGGATGTCCTCCAACGTCACGATGCCCAGCACCTCGCCGTATTCGTCGACCACGATGGCGAAGTGTTCGTGCCGGGCGCGGAAGGCCTGAAGCTGCGACAGCAGGTCCGTCGACTCGGGAATGAACCAGGGCGGGCTGGCGATCGCCGGGACGTCGAGCTCCGCCAAATTCGGCTGGGCCTGCACGGCGCGCAGGAGCGCCTTGGCGTGGAGCACGCCGACGATGTTGTCCGGCTCTCCCTTCCACAACGGCAGGCGGGTGTGGGGGCTCTGCAGCACTTCTTCGACGATCCTGGTCGCCGGTAGATCGGCGTCGATCGAGACCACGTTCTTGCGGTGGGTGATGATTTCCGAGACCTCGACGTCGGCCAGGTCGAGAATCGAGCGCAGCATCGCGCGCTCGTGGCGCACCTCTTCGCCCTCCCCCGCGTGCAGGTCGATCGCGCCGCGCAGCTCCTCCTCGGAGCGCTCGGGGTTCAAGGTCGCCGACATCTCGATGCCGAAGAGCTTGAGCGTCGCGCGCACGATCACGTGCACGGCATGGGTGATCGGGAACAGCACGAAGACGACCGCGCGCATGACCGGAGCGACCGCGAGCGCCAGGCGGTCGGCGTGATGGATCGCATAGGTCTTGGGCAGGACCTCGGCGAAGATCAGGACGAGGAGGGTCATGGCGACGGTCGCGTAGGCCACGCCGGCGTCGCCGAACAGGCCGATGAGCATGCCCGTGGCGAGCGCGGAGGCCATGATGTTGACCAGATTGTTGCCGAGCAGGATCGCACCGATCAGCCGCTCCTTCTGCCGCCACAGGCGGTTGACCAGCGCGGCCCGTTGGTCGCCCTGCTGCTCCAGCGTGTGCATCCGCGGCAGCGAGAACGCGGTCAGCGAGGTCTCGGAGCCCGAGAAGAATGCCGACAGCACGAGCAGCGCCAGGATGGCGCCGATGGATATCAGGATCTCCGTGCCCATGACTGGACTCGTTGCGTTGCGAGACGATGGCGTTTGGGCGGCGACATCGCCCCCGCCGCCGCCCGGCCCGCCGCGCCGCGCCTCAGGCGGCGATCGCGCTGGTCAGCAGGGCCTCCACGTCGGCCGGATCGACGTCGTCGCACAGGAAGGCCTCGCCGATGCCGCGCGCCAGCACGAAGGTGATGCGGCCGCCCTTGACCTTCTTGTCCCGGCCCATGTGCTCGATCAGGCCGGGCGCGTTCCAGATGCGTCCGCCCGCCGCCTCGAGGCCGGTGGGCAGGCCGACCGCCGCCAGGTGACGCCGCACCCGGGCCGCGTCTTCGGCCGCGCAGTAGCCCAGATGCGCCGACAGTTCGAAGGCCATCACCATCCCGATCGCAACGGCCTCCCCGTGCAACAGCTCCCCGCTGTAGCCCGTCTCCGCCTCCAGGGCATGGCCGAAGGTATGGCCGAGGTTGAGCAGAACGCGCACGCCGGCCTCGCGCTCGTCGGCGGCGACGATCTCGGCCTTGGCCGCGCAACTGGCGACGACGGCGTGGCGGCGGGCTTCCGGATCGCCCTCGATCACGCCCATGCCGTGGCCCTCGAGCCAGGCGAAGAACTCCGGCCGGTCGATCAGGCCGTACTTGACGACCTCGGCATAGCCCCCCAGGAGCGCGCGCCGCGGCAGCGTGGAGAGGACGCCCGTGTCGGCCAGCACCAGGCGCGGCTGATGGAAGCTGCCGACCAGGTTCTTGCCGTGCCGGGTGTTGATGCCGGTCTTGCCCCCGACCGAGCTGTCGACCTGCGCCAGCAATGTGGTGGGAATCTGGATGAAATCCAGCCCCCGCAGCAGAATCGCGGCGGCGAAACCGGTCAGATCGCCGACCACGCCGCCGCCCAGCGCGATCAGCGTGCTGCCGCGCTCGACCTTCAGGTCGAGCAGGCGCTCGACCAGCGTCTCGAGGTGCTCGAAATCCTTGGTCCGCTCGCCCGGCGGCAGGACGGCCGCGTCGTAAGCGATCCCCGCATCGTCGAGCGCCCGCTCCAAGGTCGCCAGGTGCAGATCCGCGACGTTGCCGTCGGTGACGATCAGGACCCGCCTCTGACGCAGCACCGGGGCGATATGGCGCCCCGCCTCGGCCAACAGGTCCTCGCCCGCCACAATGTCGTAGCTGCGCTCCCCCAACGCGACGCGCTGGCGTGCGTGCCTGGTCACGGGGCGGCACCTTCCGCCCGCCGCGCCGTGGGGGCGTCCGCCGGTTCCGACGCGAGATACTGCCTGAGCGCGGAAAGGACCCGCTCCACGGTGATCTCGGGCGGGCCGTCCTGGCTGTCGACCGTGATGTCGGCTTTCGCGTACTCCGGATAACGCTGGGCCATGAGTCGCTCCAGGATCGCGCGCGGGTCGCCGCGCTTGAGCAGCGGCCGGTGGTTGCGGCGCGAGGTGCGTTTGAGCAACAGATCCAGATCGGCGCGCAGCCACACCGAGATCCCGCGCGCGCCGATCACCTCGCGCGTGCGCGGGTCCATGAACGAGCCGCCGCCGGTGGCGAGCACGTGCGCCGGCTGGTCGAGCAACCGGGCGATCACGCGCCGCTCTCCGTCGCGGAACTCGGCCTCGCCGTGGCGCTCGAAGATGTCCTCGATGGAACAGCCGGCCGCGGCCTCGATCTCCGCGTCGGCGTCGACGAAGTCCACGCCGAGCTCCGCCGCCAGGCGGCGGCCGATGCAGGACTTGCCCGCGCCCATCAGGCCGACGAGCACGATGGTCTTGGGCACCTTCACTGTCTCGGGGTTCGACATGTCACCCACGTGATGAAGCGCCGGGGCGTTGTTGCCGGGGCACCAGCTCGACGATAGACTGCCGCAAATTCGCCACAGTCGAAACCTATCATATTCCTTGCGGTTGGAGGCAAG
The DNA here is from genome assembly GCA_046758005.1 of Kiloniellaceae bacterium. Lineage (GTDB taxonomy): Bacteria > Pseudomonadota > Alphaproteobacteria > Kiloniellales > J153 > JBHHZJ01. The sequence goes on along the minus strand of JBHHZJ010000129.1, from coordinate 3,512 downwards.
TCCGCGTCGTGAAGCCGCGGAAACGCGCTTGGGCATCTGCCGCGCCGCTGGAAGGATGCCGATCTTCATTCTTGGCCCCTTTAACCTTCGTCAACAGTCCTCATGAGAAGATTGAGTTTCGTCGCGATCCTCGTCGTGTTCGGCGTGCTCCTATCCGGTGCCCTGTTCCTCGCCACCTGGGAAATTCCGCCGCCCGCGGCCTCCGTCGAAAAAGTTTTGCCCGATGAGCGCTTCCCGCGCTGAGGCTGCCGGTTTCGCACGCTTGTTCGCGGCGGCCGTCGCCGTGGCTCTGGCCGCCGCCGCGTGGGGAGCCGCGCATTCCGCGGTGGCCCAGGATAGCTCCGCAGGGCCCGTGCGCCTCGTGCCGCGCGACTCGCTCGGCCCGGCCGGGCCGGCCGGGGCACAGGCGGAAGGCGGGCAGACACAGCCCGGGCTGCCGACTACGATACCCAAGGCGCGTATTCAGGGCATCGAGATCAACCCCCTGGAGGAGATCGCGCCCGATTCCATCGGCACCCTGAGCCCGGAAGAGGGCGGCTTCGGGGCCGACATGTGGCGCGGCACGGAGCGCTTGGTCGCGGAGCGCCTGCTGCGCCGCCTGCCCCGCGACATGCATTCGCGCACCATGCGCGAACTCGCCCGCCGGTTGCTGCTGTCCGTCGCCTCGCCGCCCGCCGAGTCGGTCCCGCCGGAGGCCCCGTCGCAGTCGGCGCTGCTGGCGTTGCGGATCGAGCGGCTGGCTCTGCTCGGGGAGGTGCCGGCGCTCAACCGCCTGCTGTCCGTCGTGCCGGGCCGCCACGAGGACGAGTCGATCTCCCGGATTCGCGTGGACGGGCTGCTGCTCGCCCGGCAGTTCGACGAGGCCTGTCGCCTGGTGCGCAACCGCATTGCCTCGTATCACGAGTTGCCGTACTGGCAGAAGGCGCTGGTCTTTTGCCAGATGGCGGCGGGCGAGGTCGACAAGGGGATGCTCGGCCTCGATCTGCTGCGCGAGCAAGGGGTCGCCGACGACCCAACCTTCTTCGCCCTGGCCAACGCGTTCATGGGGGTCGAGGCAGACCTGCCGGACGACACGGAACTCTCGCCGTTGCACTTCGCCATGCTGCAGGCGGCCGGTGCGCCCCTGCCGTCGGGCGCCGTCTGGCGCGCCTCGCCCGGCCTGCTGTTCGCGCTCGCCAACGCGCCGAGCGCCGATCTGGAGCAGCGGGCCCAGGCCGCGGAGCTGGTCTGCGCCAAGGGGCAGCTCGACGGGGCGGTCCTGGCAGAGATTTACCAGTCGTTTTCCTTCGCGGCGGAGGAGCTGGGCAACGCGCTCGGCGCCGTCGAATCGCTCGAGGGGCCGCGCGCCCGGGCGCTCCTGTATCAGGCGGCGCGCAACGAGACCCTGCCGGCCACCCGCGCCGAGGTGCTGCGCGTGGCGCTGCAGCGGGCCGAGCGCGCCGGGCTCTACCAGGCCTTGGTTCCGGTGCTGGTGCCCTTGATCGCCGAAATCGAGGCGGTGCCCGAGCTCGCCTGGTTCGCCACCACGGCCGGGCGCGCGCTTTACGCCGCCGGGCGCCACGAGGAGGCGAGCGCCTGGCTCACGCTCGGCCGGCAGGAAGCGATCATCAGTCCGCAGGCCTCCGCCGCCGTGGCCGTGCTCTGGCCGTACTCGCGTCTGGCCGGCGGCGCGGCGCTGACCACCGACGGCAACCTGGCGGCCTGGCGCGCCATGCGCGAGGGCATGGGCGGCCGCGCGCTCGGCAGGTCCCAGAGCCTGCTGCGCGCGTCCTTCCAGGCGCTGGGCGAACGCGACCCGCTCCCCTGGAGCCTGATCGCCGCCAACGGCGAGCCCGTGAGTCGTCTGCTGCCGAACGCCGCCCTGCTTTACGCCCTGGAGGAGGCGAGCGATGCCCGACGCATCGGCGAGACGGTGCTGCTGTCGCTGGTCGTGCTCGGCGAGGGCGGACCGGCGCAGAGCCACACGCTGGCGCTGGGCGCCGTCCTGTCCGCGTTGACCCGCGTCGGCCTCGAACGGGAAGCCCGGGCGCTCGCCATCGAGGCGGCGCTGGCCAACGGCGTCTGAGCGGAGCCGCCGTGGCCATCGGGGGAAAGGCGGCACCGCGCCATTCGGGCCTGGTGTGCCGGCATGTCGAGAGCTTCCTCGAAATGCTGATGGCCGAGCGCGGCGCCGCGCCCAACACGATCGCGGCGTACTGCCGGGATTTGGATCACTTCGCGGCGTTTCTCGCCCGCCGCCGGCGCACGCCCGAGCGCGCCCGCGTAGAGGACGTGCGCGCCTACCTCGCACGTCTGTCCGGGGCCGGCTTGGCGCCGCGCACGGTCGCCCGCCGCCTTTCGGCCTTGCGCCAATTTCACAGGTTCCTGTTCGGCGAGGGCGTGCGCGGCGACGATCCGACGGCGATCATCGACAGCCCGCGCTTGGGACGGCCGCTGCCCAAGATCCTGAGCGAGGGAGAGGTCGACCGGCTGCTCGCAGCCGCCCGTGCGCGCGAGGGCGTGGAGGGATTGCGCCTTCTGGCCCTGGTCGAACTGCTCTATGCCACGGGCCTTCGCGTCTCGGAGTTGATCTCGCTGCCGCTGTCCGCCGTCGCGCGCGATCCCCGGGTGCTGGTCGTCGGCGGCAAGGGCGGCAAGGAGCGCATGGTACCGCTCAGCCAGCCGGCGCGCGAGGCCGTGGCCCGCTATGGCGCGGCGCGCCGGAGCGCCGGGGGGCCGGAAACCGAATGGCTGTTCCCTTCGCGCGGCGGAAGCGGGCACCTGAGCCGGCAGCGGGTCGCGCAACTCCTGAAGGGACTTGCCGTCGAGGCCGGGCTCGACCCGGCCAAGGTCTCGCCCCACGTCCTGCGCCACGCCTTCGCCACCCACCTGCTCGACCACGGCGCGGACCTGCGCTCGGTCCAGAAGATGCTTGGCCACGCCGACATCTCGACCACGCAAATCTACACCCACGTGCTGAGCGAGCGCCTGAAATCGCTGGTCCACGATCTCCACCCCCTGGCCAGGCGGGGTGCTGGGGCGCGCTGATTCGCCCTGGCCCGGTTGACATCGGCCGGCGGGTCGCGCACTTTCCCGCGAAATTTTCCGGCGTGCGCCGGCACGGGAATGTCGGAGCATGCCCGGACGCGACTTGGAGGGGGAGGGCTCATGAGCTTTAAGATCGTTGAACAGGCGCCCGCGCGCCTGAACCGCAGCGAACTCGCCGTTCCCGGCAGCAACCCGTCGCTGTTCGAAAAGGCGGCGAAGTCGGCCGCCGACGTCGTGTTCCTCGACCTCGAGGATGCGGTCGCCCCCGACGACAAGGAACCGGCGCGCAAGAACGTCATCCAGGCGATCAACGACATCGACTGGGGCGACAAGACCCTCTCGGTGCGCATCAACGGGCTGGATACCCACTACATGTACCGCGACGTGGTGGACGTACTGGAGCAGGCGGGCGACCGGCTCGACCTCATCATGATCCCCAAGGTGGGCACCGCCGCCGACGTCTACGCCGTCGACATGCTGGTGAC
>JBHHZJ010000128.1:0-7649 GCA_046758005.1 Kiloniellaceae bacterium | reverse complement strand
CCGAAGACCTCCCCGAACGCGGCCCTGAGCGCCACGTCGACGTCCGCCATGGCGATCGGCAGGCCGAGGTCGACCAGCGAAGTGATGCCGTAGCCGTGGACCCCACACGGCACGATGCCGCTGAAGTGCTCCAGCTCGGGATCCACGTTGAGGGCGATCCCGTGGTAGGTCACCCAGCGGCGCACGCGCACCCCGATGGCCGCGATCTTGTCCTCGCGCCCGCCGCCGCGTTCGACCCAGATGCCGACCCGGCCCGCGCGGCGCACGCCGGTCACGTTGAAGCCGGCCAGCGTGCGGATCAGCCAGTCCTCCAGGTCGCGCACGTAGGCGCGCACGTCGCCGCCGCGCCGCTTGAGGTCGAGCATCACGTAGGCGACCCGCTGGCCCGGCCCGTGATAGGTGAACTGCCCGCCGCGGCCCGTGCGGTGGACGGGAAACCGTGTGGCGTCCAGCAGGTCCTCCGCGCGCGCGCTGGTCCCGGCGGTATAAAGCGGCGGATGTTCGAGCAGCCAGACCATCTCCGGCGCAGCGCCCGCGCGGATCGCTTCGACCCGCGCCTCCATGACGGCGACCGCCTTCGTGTAGGGCACCGGACGGTCGTCGATGCGCCACTCGACCTCGGGTCGCGGCGTATCGGGGGCGGGGGACGTGTAGCCTGCCATCGTGCGTCTTGCGATTGAACGGGTCGTCTGGTAATTCCCAGCCAAGCGATTGGGAAACAATAGGGCAAGGTCGGGGCTAGCGCCAAGACAAGCGGTCGTAACCGAACTGGCAGACGCGCAGCGTCAAGGGGGCCGCCGGCGCGATCCGGCGGCTGTGGCAGCCGTCCAAACCCTATTGAGGCCCGCCGGTAACCGCCGCGGGCCTTCGTTGCGAGGGGAACGAGGCGATGGCACAGGATCTGCGCGAGGCAGCATTGGCCTACCACCGGCTGCCGAAGCCCGGAAAGCTCGAAATTTCCCCGACCAAACCACTGGCCAACCAGCGCGACCTGGCGCTGGCGTATTCGCCGGGCGTCGCGGCCGCCTGCGACGCGATCGTCGCGGACGCGGGCGAATCCTCCACCCTGACCGCCCGGGCCAACCTGGTCGCGGTCGTCACCAACGGCACCGCGGTGCTCGGCCTCGGCGCGATCGGGCCGCTCGCGGCCAAGCCGGTGATGGAGGGCAAGGCGGTCCTGTTCAAGAAGTTCGCCGGCATCGACGTGTTCGACATCGAAATCGCCGAGCGCGACCCCGACAGGTTGGTCGAGATCGTCGCCGCCCTCGAGCCCACCTTCGGCGCCATCAACCTGGAGGACATCAAGGCGCCCGAGTGCTTCGAGATCGAGCGGCGCCTGCGCGAGCGCATGAACATCCCGGTGTTCCACGACGACCAGCACGGCACCGCGATCATCGTCGCGGCCGCGGTCTACAACGGGCTGCGCCTGGTGGGCAAGGACCCGGGCGAGGTCAAGCTGGTGACCTCGGGTGCGGGCGCGGCGGCGCTCGCCTGCCTCGACCTGCTCCTCGCCCTGGGGCTCAAGCGGGAGAACATTTGCGTCACCGACATCGCCGGGGTGGTGTACGAGGGGCGAGCCGAGGAGATGGACCGCTGGAAGGCCCGCTATGCCCGGAAGACCGGGGCGCGCGCGCTCGCCGAGGTGATCGAGGGCGCGGACATCTTCCTGGGCCTGTCGGCCCCCGGCGTGCTCGAGCCCGCGATGGTCGGGCGCATGGCGGACAAGCCGCTCATCCTGGCGCTGGCCAACCCGGTGCCGGAGATCATGCCCGAGGAGGCGCTCGCGGTCCGGCCCGACGCCGTCATCGCCACCGGCCGCTCGGACTATCCCAATCAGGTCAACAACGTGCTCTGCTTTCCCTTCATCTTCCGCGGCGCGCTCGACGTCGGCGCGACCACGATCAACGAGGAGATGAAGCTCGCCTGCGTCAAGGCGCTGGCCGACCTGGCGCTCGCCGAGCCGTCCGAGGTCGTGGCCAAGGCCTACGGCGACGAGGCGCGCGGCTTCGGGCCGCAGTACCTGATCCCGCGCCCGTTCGACCCGCGCCTCATCCTGGAGCTGGCCCCGGCGGTGGCCAAGGCGGCGATGGACAGCGGAATCGCGGCACGGCCCATCGCGGACTTCGACGCCTACCGCCAGACGCTCACCCAGTTCGTGTTCCGCTCCGGCCTGGTCATGAAGCCGATCTTCGAGCGCGCGCGGCGCGACCCCAAACGGATTGTCTACGCCGAGGGCGAGGACGAGCGCGTGTTGCGCGCGATCCAGGTGGTGCTCGACGAGGGCCTGGCCGTGCCGATCGTGGTCGGCCGGCCGGAGGTCATCGAGACCCGCGTCGAGCGCCTCGGCCTGCGGCTCAAGCCGGGCAGGGACCTCGAGGTCGTCAACCCCCAGAGCGATCCGCGTTACAACCGCTACTGGCAGGCGTACCACCGGCTGATGGAGCGCAAGGGCGTCTCGCCGGACCGGGCGCGCACGGTGGTGCGCACCAACAGCACGGTTATCGCCGCGCTGGCGTTGCACTTGGGCGACGCCGACACCATGATCTGCGGCGTCGAAGGACGCTACAGCCGGCACCTGGAGTACGTGCGCAACGTCATCGGCCTGGCCGACGACGCCCGCGATTACTCGGCGCTCAGCATGCTGATTCTGCCGAGCGGCACGTATTTCCTGGCCGACACCTTCGTGAGCGTCGATCCCAGCGCGGAGGAGATCGCCGCCACGACGATCCGGGCGGCCGATCACATGCGCCGCTTCGGGATCGAGCCGAAGGTGGCGCTGCTCTCGCACTCCAATTTCGGCAGCGCCGACACGCCGAGCGCGCGCAAGATGCGCGAGGCGCTGCGTATCCTGCACGCGCGCTGCCCCGGGCTCGAGGCGGAAGGGGAAATGCACGCGGACGCGGCCCTCATGGAAGACGTCCGGCAGCGGCTCTTCCCCAACTCGCGCCTGACGGGCCCGGCGAACCTCCTGATCATGCCCAACCTCGACGCCGCCAACATCTCGTTCAACCTGGTCATGGCCCTGGGCGAGGGCCTGGCGGTCGGCCCGATCCTGATCGGCACCGCGGCGCCGGCCCATATCCTGACCCCGTCGGTGACCGCGCGCGGAGTGGTCAACATGTCCGCGATCGCCGTAGTCGACGCTCAGGACAGCCTGGCGAAGAGGGAAGGGGCGGCGACGAGTTGACGGTTATGCCCGAATCGCCGCGCGAGCCCGACCAGTCCCAGCCCTCGGCCGCGGAGCCGGAGGAGAGCTACGGCCTGTCGTCCGACCTCGTCTACGCGGTCGAGGACGCGCTCGAGGAGGGCCGGACCGAGGAAGTCGGTGCGCTGGTTTCTGACCTCCACGCGGCGGACATGGCCGACCTGCTGGAAAACCTGGGCCACGCCGAGCGGCAGCGGCTGGTCGACATCCTCGGCGCCCGCTTCGACCCGGATGTGCTGCCCAATCTGGACGCGACCGTGCGCGAGGAGGTCATCGACCACCTCGGTCCGGCGCGCCTGGCGCGCCTGCTCTCGGCGCTGGACAGCGACGACGCGGTGGAGGTCTTCGAGGACCTGGACGCGGACTTCCAGCACCGGATCCTGACCGCCCTGCCGCGGGCCTACCGGCATATTCTCGAGGAGAGCCTGACCTACCCCGAGGATTCGGCCGGCCGCCTCATGCAGCGCGAGGTGGTCGTGATCCCCTCGGCCTGGACCCTGGGGGAGACCATCGATTACATGCGCGCGGCCGAGGGCCTGCCGGATGACTTCTACGACCTCTACATCGTCAACCCGAAGCACCATCCGATCGGCAAGATCCCGCTCAGCCGCGCGCTCAGGACCCGCCGCCCGGTGCGCTTGACCGAGATCATGGAGGCGGACCTGAAGGTCGTCCCCCTGACCATGGACCAGGAGGAGGTGGCCCACCTGTTCCGCCAGTACGGCCTGGTCTCGGCGCCGGTGGTGGACGAGGCCGGGCGTTTGGTCGGCGTCATCACGGTCGACGACGTGGTGCACATCATCGAGGAGGAGGCCGAGGAGGACGTGCTCAAGCTGTCCGGCGTCAAGGAAGGCGACCTGTACAGCGCCATGCTCGACACCACTCGCGCGCGCTTCCCCTGGCTGGTGGTCAACCTCATGACCGCGATTCTGGCCTCCATCGTGATCGGCTTCTTCGCGGCCACGATCCAGCAGATCGTGGCGCTGGCCGTGCTCATGCCCATCGTCGCCTCGATGGGCGGCAACGCGGGCACCCAGACCCTCGCCGTGGCGGTGCGCGCCATCGCCATGAAGGACCTGACCGAGGCGACCACGCGCCGCTTCGTCGGCAAGGAACTGCTGGTCGGAACGGTCAACGGCCTGCTGTTCGCCGCCTTGGCCGGGTCGGTCGCGGCGCTCTGGTTCGCCGATCCGGCGATCGGCACGGTGATCGCCGCCGCCATGGTGGTCAACATGGTCGTGGCGGGGCTGTGCGGGACGCTCATCCCGCTCGGGCTGGAGCGCATGGGCGTGGACCCGGCGATCGCCTCCAGCGTCTTCCTGACCACGGTGACCGACGTGGTCGGATTCTTCGCCTTTCTCGGCCTGGCCGCGGCGTTCCTGTTGTAGCGCCGGCCGCCGTGCGTCCGGCGGCGGGTCCAGCCGCCCGGGCGCCGCCGCCACGGCTGCGGCGTGGTTGTCATTTACCTTTACGTAAAGGTAAGTTATTATTGCGTCGATGACCAGGACCTACACCATCCGCGAACTGGCGAACGAGTTCGGGGTCACGACCCGGACCATCCGTTTTTACGAGGACGAAGGGCTGCTCGCGCCGCTGCGCGACGGGCGGCGGCGCATCTACCGTCCGCGCGACCGCACGCGGCTCAAGCTCATCCTGCGCGGCCGGCGCCTCGGCTTCTCGCTGGCCGAGGTCAAGGAGATCATCGACCTCTACGACGCCCCGCCGGGCGAGGCCGGGCAGCTCGCCTTCCTGCTCGACAGGATCGCCGCGCGGCGCGCCGGCCTCGAGGCCAAGCGCCGCGATATCGAGGCCAGCCTGCGCGACCTCGACGCCGTCGCAGAGAACTGCCGCAAGCGATTGGAACATCTGAAAAGCGACGGTGAGCCTGCGTCCGAGGAGGCCCGACGCGCAAAGGCGCGGCCATGAGCGCGCCCGCGCCGCACGCGATGAGCGCGTTCGCGCCCAAGGTCCCCGACTTCGCCGCGCGCGTGCGGGCGAGCTTCGCGCGCCAGAACATCATGGACCTGATCGGCGCGCGGCTGACCCGGGTCGAGCCGGGCCTGGTCGAGATCGAGCTGCCGTTTCGCGACGATCTCACCCAGCAGCACGGCTTCTTCCACGCCGGCGTGACCGGTGCGATCGCCGATTCGGCCGGCGGATACGCCGGATTCACCTTGTTTCCGGCCGGCGCTTCGGTGCTCACGGTGGAGTACAAGATGAACCTGCTCGCCCCGGCCGACGGCGAGCTTTTGCGCGCCGTGGGCCGCGTGCTCAAGCCTGGCCGCACCTTGACCGTGTGCGATGTGGAGGTGTTCGCCGAGAAAGACGGGACCGAGCGGCTGTGCGCGAAGATGCTGCAAAGCCTGATCGCCCTTCACGGCCGGCCCGACGATCGGGCAGGATAGGGCACGGGGATACGAAAGGCCGATCCCATGCACAAGCTCTACTGGCGCGAGCGCACCGGCGCCTTTGCACCGGCGGCGGTCATGGCGGAACTGGACATCCCCTACGAGGGAATTCACCTCGACAAGGAAACGCGCGAGCACGAGGGCGCGGCCTACCGCGCGCTCAATCCCATGGCGCAGATCCCCACGCTGATCCTGCCCGACGGCCAGGTCATGACCGAATCCGCGGCCATCGCGTTGCATCTGGCCGAGACGAAACCGGACAGCGGCCTCGTCCCGCCGGTGGGCGATCCGCGCCGGCCAGGGCTCCTGCGCTGGCTGTTCTTCGCCCAGTCCAACATCTACGAGACCGACCTGCGGTTCACCTATTCGCAGCGCTACACCGCCGATCCGGACGGGGTGGAAGGCGTGCGCCAGGCCGCCTACGGGCGCTTCGAGAGGCTGTGGGACATGGTCGCCGGCGCGATCGGCCGAGGGCCGTTCTTCTTCGGCGACGCCTTCACCCTGCTCGACATCCATCTCGCCATGCTGGCCACGTGGCATTACGATCCGCCGGCGCTCTACGGCCGCCATCGCGTGGTGAAGCGGTTGGTCGACGCGGTCACCGCCCGGCCCGCGATCGCGCCGGTTTGGCGCCAATACGGCATGGATCGCAAATAACCCGCGGCGTCGCGGCCTCCGCGCGCTCCGGCACGAGGACAGACACGATGATCCCGAACCAGTACCCGTCGCTCAACTTCGACCTCGGCGAGGCCGCCGACCTGCTGCGCGACACCGTGATGAGCTTCGCCTCGGAGGCGATCGCGCCGCGCGCGGCCGAGATCGACCGCAGCAACGAGTTCCCGCGCGACCTGTGGCCGCGGATGGGCGAGCTCGGCCTGCTCGGCGTCACCTTGGAGGAGGAGTACGGCGGCGCCGGCATGGGCTACCTCGAGCACTGCGTGGCGATGGAGGAAATCAGCCGCGCCTCGGCCTCGGTGGGCCTGTCCTACGGCGCGCACTCGAACCTGTGCGTCAACCAGATCCGGCGCAACGGCACCGAGGAGCAGAAACGCCGCTATCTGCCCAGGCTGGTCTCGGGCGAGCACGTCGGCGCGCTCGCCATGAGCGAGCCGGGCGCCGGCTCCGACGTGATCGGCATGCGCACCCGGGCGGACAAGAAGGGCGACCGCTACGTGCTCAACGGCACCAAGATGTGGATCACCAACGGCCCCGACGCGGAGGTCCTTGTGGTCTACGCCAAGACCGACCCCGAAGCCGGACCGCGCGGGATCACGGCGTTCCTGATCGAGAAGGGCATGAAGGGCTTCTCCACGGCGCAGAAGCTGGACAAGCTGGGCATGCGCGGCTCCAACACCTGCGAGCTCGTCTTCGAGGACTGCGAGGTGCCGGAGGACAACGTACTGGGCCAGGTCAACAAGGGCGTGCGCGTGCTCATGAGCGGGCTGGACTACGAGCGCGTGGTGCTCGCCGCCGGGCCGCTTGGGATCATGCAGGCGTGCATGGACGTGGTCGTGCCCTACGTGCACGAGCGCAAGCAGTTCGGCCAGCCGATCGGCGAATTCCAGCTCATGCAGGGCAAGCTGGCCGACATGTACACCACGATGAACGCGGCCAAGGCCTACCTCTACGCCGTGGCGCGCGCCTGCGACCGGGGCGAGACGACGCGCAAGGACGCCGCCGGGGCGATCCTCTACGCCGCCGAGCGGGCGACCTGGATGGCGCTCGAGGCGATCCAGGTGCTCGGCGGCATGGGCTACGTCAACGAATCCCCGACCGGGCGCCTGCTGCGCGACGCCAAGCTCTACGAGATCGGCGCCGGCACCAGCGAGATCCGGCGCTGGCTGATCGGCCGCGAGCTGTTCGAGGAGACGGCGTGAGCACCGGGCCGTTCAGCGACGTCGTGCAACCACCGCTCGCGCCCGAGACGCTTGCGCGGCTCGGCGCGGTCACGACGGCCACGCTCACGATGCAGCTCTTGAAGCGCGGCATCCGGCGCACCTGGATGGACGGCCCGCGGCCGCTCGACCCGGCGCGCG
>JBHHZJ010000127.1:0-7655 GCA_046758005.1 Kiloniellaceae bacterium | reverse complement strand
GCCGCCGCGGGGGGTGGGGGGCGCACCGGGGGGGTCGGGGGTGGGGGGCCCGGGGCGCCGCCGGGCACACCCCGTCACGTCATACGCGGATGGTCAGCGGACGGGCATGGAGTACTGGAGACCTCCATCCTTCCACAGCGCGTTCAGGCCGCGCTCCAGCTGGAGCGCAGTCTTGGGGCCGACGTAGCGGTCGTAGCTCTCGCCGTAGTTGCCGACCTGCTTGATGATGTTGTAGCCCCAGTCGTTGCTCACGCCCAGGTTCTTACCCATGTCGCCCTCGACGCCGAGCAGGCGACGCACGTTCGGGTTTCTCGACGAGGCCTTCATCTGGTCGACGTTCTTCGAGGTCACGCCGAGCTCCTCGGCCTCGATCATGGCGTAAAGCGACCACTTGACGAGGTCGAGCCAATGGTCGTCGCCGTGCCGCACCACCGGCCCGAGCGGCTCTTTGGAGATGACTTCGGGCAGGATCATGTGGGCCTTCGGCTCCTTGAGCTTGATGCGTTGGGCGGCCAGGCCTGACTGGTCGGTGGTATAGACGTCGCAGCGTCCGGCGTCGTAGGCGGCGACCACCTCATCGGCCTTCTCGAAGACCACCGGGTTGAAGCTCATGTTGTTGGCCCGGAAAAAGTCGCTCAGGTTGAGCTCGGTGGTGGTGCCGATGTTGACGCAGACGCTGGCGCCGTCAAGCTCCATGGCGCTCTTGACGCCCAGGTCCTTGCGCACCATGAAGCCCTGGCCGTCGTAGTAGTTGACGCCGGCGAAGTTCAGGCCGAGCGCCGTGTCGCGGACCAGCGTCCAGGTGGTGTTGCGCGAGAGCATGTCCACCTCGCCGGACTGCAAGGCCGTGAAACGCTCCTTCGCCGACAGGGGCGTGAATTTCACCTTGCTGGCGTCGCCCAGGACGGCGGCCGCGACCGCGCGGCACACGTCCACGTCGATTCCCGTCCAGTTGCCTTGCTCGTCTGGGTTGGAAAAACCAGGAAGACCCTGACTGACGCCGCACTGGACGAAACCCTTCCTCCGCACGTCGTCGATCGTTCCGGCCGCGGCGGTAGTCGCAAACGCGGCGACCACCGCGGCGGCGAGCAGACCATTGAATACCTTCATGGAAACAACCTTCCCTGTTGTTCAATTGTAATTCTCGGCGGGCCCCGCGGTCCGCCGCGCGCGGGGCCCGCTGCCATCGGCCGAAACCGGCGGACCGCGCCCCGTCGCGATTTCGAACCATGTAACATGCGCACCTGAAACGCAACAGGACTCAAGGCCCAGCCTCGAAATTTTCGTGCGCGGGAAGGCACGTATCGCCGGCTGCGACCGTCGCCGGGCCCGGCCATGCGGCCTCCGGCAACGGGGACGGGCGCGCGCCCCTCGCATGGGCTCGACCGGCGGGCTATGCTGATACGCCCGTGCCCCGGCCTGGAGCGAGGAGCGGATGACGAAGACGCCGAAGTACAAGGTCGACACGTTGCTCGCCCATCTGGGCCGCGCGCCCGCGGCGCAGCACGGCGCGGTCAACCCGCCCGTGTACCACGCCTCCACGATCCTGTTCGAAACCGTCGCGGCGTTCGAGGACGCCCGCCAGGACCTGATCGGCAAGGGACGCACGTCCTACGCGCGCTACGGCACGCCGACGACCTTCGCCCTGGAAGAGACGGTGGCCGCGCTCGAAGGCGGCTACGGGGCGGTCGCCGTGCCAACGGGGCTGGCGGCGATCACGAGCACGCTCTCGGCGTGCGTGGCCGCGGGCGACCACATCCTGGTCACCGACGCCATCTACCGGCCGACGCGCCAGGTTTGCGACCACCTGCTCGGACGCTTCGGTGTCGAGACGACCTATTACGATCCCCTGATCGGGGCCGGGATCGCGGATCTGATCCGCCCGAACACGAAGGCCGTGTTCCTCGAATCCCCCGGCTCGCTCACCTTCGAGGTCCAGGACGTGCCGGCCATCACGGCCGCGGCCCACGCCGCCGGCGCGGTCGTGATCATGGACAACACCTGGGCCACGCCGCTCTACTTCAAGCCGCTCGACCACGGCGTCGACGTCGTGATCCACTCGGCGACCAAGTATATCGTCGGCCACGCCGACGCGATGCTCGGCTTGGTGGTCACGAGCGAGGCGCACTACAGGAGCGTGCGCCGCGCGGTCGTGCTGCTCGGCCATGCCGCGGCGCCGGACGACGTGTATCTGGCCTTGCGCGGCCTGCGCACGCTCTCGGTGCGCCTGGCGCGTCACGAGGCCAACGGTCTGAAGCTGGCGACGTGGCTGCAGCAGCGCCCGGAGGTGGCGCGCGTCCTGCACCCGGCCCTGCCCGACGATCCGGGGCACGCGCTGTGGCGGCGCGACTTCACCGGGGCCTGCGGCCTTTTCGGCGTCGTGCTCGAGCCGTATCCGAAACACGCGGTCGCCGCGATGCTCGACGGCCTGGCGCTGTTCGGCATGGGGGTGAGCTGGGGCGGCTACGAGAGCCTGATCCTGCCCGTCGACCCGAAGGCCACGCGCACGGCGACGGTCTGGGATGCGCCCGGACCGACGCTGCGCATCCACGCGGGGCTCGAGGATCCCGACGACTTGATCGCCGACCTCGAGGCGGGTTTCGGGCGGCTCAACCGGGCGGCGCAGGGCGGGCCCACGGGAGGCGGCGCATGAGCCCGCCCGACACGCTCGCCCCGGCGGTCGCGGCGGCCGTCCGATTCGGCGCCGACGGCCTGGTGCCGGCGGTCGCACAGCAGCACGATACGGGCGAAATCCTCATGATGGCGTGGATGAACCGCGAGGCGTTGGTCGAGACCCTGGCCACGGGGCGGGTCTGCTACTGGTCGCGGGCGCGCCGGCGGCTGTGGCGCAAGGGCGAACGCTCCGGACAGGTCCAACGCCTGGTCGAGCTGCGGCTCGACTGCGACGGCGACGCGATTCTGCTGAAGGTCGAGCAGACCGGGGTGGCCTGCCACACCGGACGGCGCAGCTGCTTTTACCGGATCGTGCGCCCGGACGGCCGGATCGACGAGGTCCTGCCGGTGGAGGTCGACCCGCGCGACCTCTACGGGGAGTGACCGGGGGCCCCCGGCCGTGACCGAGCCGCGGCTGCGCGTGCTCATGGGCTCCTCGATCGCCATGGGGCCGGGCAAGGCCGACCTGCTGGAGGCGATCGGCGAGGAGGGTTCGATCACCGGCGCCGCGCGGCGCATGGGCATGTCCTACCGGCGCGCCTGGCTCCTGGTCGAGACCATGAACCGGTGCTTTCGCGCCCCGCTGGTGCAGGCGTCGCGCGGCGGCCCGGGCGGGGGCGGGGCGCGGCTGACCCCGCTCGGCCGCGAGGCGCTGGCCCGTTATCGCGCCATGGAAGCCAAGGCGCAGGACTGCGTGGCGCGCGACATGGCGGAGTTCCGCAGGCTGCTGAGCCCGCGGGACCCGGGTTCCGGCTCCGAGTAATTGGCGAAAAATCCCGGCCCGGCCGGCCCGATCGGCCTTTGTCGAACCGGGCCGCCTTCGTTATATATGCTCAGATATATCCAGGCGCCCGCATTCGTGCCGGGCGGGGAGGACCGTGGCCGTGCCGTCGTCCGGATGCGTTCGCCGCCGAATCAAGGCTCTGACGCCAAGGCCCTTGCGGGCCCTGGCGGTCTTGGCGATCGCCTCCCTTGTCGGCGTGGGCGGCGGGCCCGGGCGCGCCGAGCGGCCCGTGACCGTGTTCGCCGCGGCGAGCACCGCCAACGCGGTCCAGGCCGTGGCGGCGGCCTTCGCCGCCGAGGGGGGCGGCGCGGTCCGGACCGTCTTCGCGGCGTCCTCGACCCTGGCCCAGCAGATCGCCCGGGGGGCGCCGGCCGACCTCTTCCTTTCGGCCAACAACGCCTGGATGGACGCTTTGGCGAGGAAGGGGGTGATCGACCCGGCCAGCCGGATCGATCTGCTCGGCAACCGCCTAGTCCTGATTGCCCCGCGGAGGAGTCGGCTGGAGGTTGCGCTCGCGCCCGGCTTCGCGCTCGCCGCGGCCCTGGGAGAGGGCCGGCTGGCCATGGGCGATCCCGGCCACGTGCCGGCGGGCATCTACGCCAAGGCCGCGCTCGAGCGGCTGGGCGTGTGGGACGAGTTGGCGCCCAAGGCGGCTTTCGCCGGCGACGCGCGCGCCGCCCTGGCGCTGGTCGAGCGCGGCGAGGCGGCGGCCGGAATCGTCTACGCCACGGACGCGGCGATCGGGGCGCGGGTGCGCGTGGTCGCGACCTTTCCGGCCGACGGCCAGGGTCCGATCGTCTACCCTTTGGCGGTCGTCGCCGGCCGGCGGTCGCCGGCGGTCGAGGCGTTCTACCGCTTCCTGCGGGGGCCGCGGGCGCGCGCCATCTTCCGCGCCCAAGGCTTCATCGCACCGGCCCGCGGGGGTTGAGCCGGGATGTTCGAGGTCAGCCCGCTCGAGAGCGAGGCGCTGCGCCTGAGTTTGCGCGTGGCCCTGTGGAGCGTGCTGACCAGCCTTCCCGTGGGCCTGTTCGTTGCCTGGCTGCTCGCGCGGCGGGATTTTCTCGGCAAGGGCGCGCTGAACGGCCTCGTCCACCTGCCGCTGGTCCTGCCGCCGGTGGTCGTGGGTTACCTGCTCCTGCTCCTGCTCGGACGCGAGGGTCCGCTCGGCCGGCTGCTGTTCGACTGGTTCGGGGTCGGCCTGCCGTTCACCTGGCAGGGCGCGGCGCTGGCCGCCGCGATCATGGCGTTCCCGCTCATGGTCCGGGCCATGCGCCTGTCGCTCGAATCGGTCGACCGGCGCCTGGAGGCGGCGGCGCGGACCCTGGGCGCCTCGCCGGCGCGCGTGTTCGCGACCGTCACGCTGCCGCTCATGGCGCCGGGGATCGTGGTCGGCGCGCTGCTCGCCTTCGCCCGCAGCCTGGGCGAGTTCGGCGCCACGATCACCTTCGCCGCCAACATCCCGGGTGAGACCCGCACCCTGCCGCTCGCCCTGTACGGCCTGATCCAGACCCCGGGCGGGGAGGGGCCGGCGCTGCGCCTGGCGGTCCTGTCCGTGCTGCTGTCGCTGGCCGCCCTGGCCGCCTCCGAGGTCGTGGCGCGCCGTTTGCGCGCGCGAATCGACGGGTGAGGGCCATGTTGGAGGTGAGCGTCGAGAAGGACCTGGGCGGGTTTCGGATCGAGTCCGACTTTTCCTGCGCGAGCTCGGGGATCGTGGCCCTGTTCGGCCGCTCCGGCGCGGGCAAGACGTCCCTGGTCAACATGCTGGCCGGGCTGCTTCGGCCGGACAGAGGGCGTATCGCGGTCAACGGCGCGGTGCTTTTCGACTCCGCGCGCGGCGTCGACGTGCCGCCGGAGCGCCGGCGCCTCGGCTACGTGTTCCAGGAAGGCCGCCTGTTTCCGCACCTCAGCGTGCGCGGCAACCTGACCTACGGCCTGGCCCGCGCGCCGCGCGCCGCGCGCCGCATCGGCCTCGACCACATCGTCGGCCTGCTCGGCCTGGAGGGCCTGCTGGCGCGCCGGCCGCGCCAGCTTTCGGGCGGCGAGAAGCAGCGCGTCGCCCTGGGCCGCGCGCTGCTCGCCAACCCGCGCCTGCTTCTGATGGACGAGCCGCTCGCCTCCCTCGACCAGCCGCGCAAGGAGGAGATCCTGCCATTCATCGAGCGGTTGCGCGACGAGTTCGCCGTACCGATCGTCTACGTCAGCCACGCCATGCCGGAGATCGTGCGCCTGGCCGACACCCTCGTGCTGATCTCCGACGGCCGGGTCGAGGCGGTCGGCGCGCTCGACGACCTGACCAGCCGCCTGGACCTGCGCCCGCTCACCGGCCGCTACGAAGCCGGCGCCGTGCTCCAGGCGCGGGTCGAGGCCCACGACGAGGCCTTCGGCCTGAGCGAACTCGCCTTTGCCGGCGGGCGGTTGCGCGTGCCGCGCATCGACCTGCCGGTCGGCTCGACCCTGCGCCTCAGGATCCGCGCCCGCGACGTGGCGCTCGCCCGGGAGCGGCCGGAGGGGCTGAGCATCCTCAACGTCTTGCCCTGCGTGGTGCGCGACATCGGCGGCGAGGAAGGCGCCTTGGTCGACCTGCGGCTCGACGCGGGCGGGGCGGCGCTGTGGGCGCGGATCACCCGCCGCTCGCTGCACGACCTCGCCCTGGCGCCGGGCGCGGCGGTCTACGCGCTGGTCAAGGCGGTGGCCGTCGACCGTTACAGCCTGGGACGCAGCGCCGGCCCGGCGCGCTTCCTGTGCGCGCCGGATCGACCCGCTGATTGAACGACGGTCGCATACGGCCGCGGGCGCAGCGTCGCGTCGCGCCCATACGTACATTGCCGGACCGATGGGTCCGGCAATGCGGTCATGCGTGCGCGGCCTCGGGCGGCGGAAGAGACGCGGGCAGGGGCCTTCGCCGCGGCCTTGGGCGGCCTCGGCCGGTGGCTGGTATTAGCTGGTCGCGATGCCGAGGGCGACCAGAACGATGAACACCGAAACCAGGACGATCCAGGGGTTCTTTTTCAGGAAGCTCATCTCGCAATCCTCCAAGGGTGGCGTGTCCGGGGCGTTTCGTGGCGGGACGCCGACCGAAAACCCGTGTCAAGACGCCTCGTCATGTATACCTGTATGTATTTTACAGGCTGTCGCCGTCGTCAATAATCGATTGGCATAAAACATAAATTGTTGTGCGCCCTTCACACCCCCCACACCTCGGCTTGTAAAGACTGTAAAATCCGGAGCCCGGCACGGGGCCACGTCGGGTCAAGGCGCCGGGTCTGGGCGCCGGCCGACCCCGAGGCATGAAAAAAGGCGTCGCGCCACAACGCGCGGTCAATATAGTTAATAATATAGGTTAATAAATATTTATAATTATTGATTGAAACTTAATATTTTATTAAAATTGTCTTGATCGGCGCGGATGGCCGCTCCGGTTCGCGGCACTTGGGGAAGGGTCATGAGGATCGTCAAATCCGTCGTCTGCGGTTACATGGGCGCGGTCGTGGGAGGATTGGCCGTGGCCGTGCTCGCCGTCGCGCTGGACCTCTCGGCCGACGCGGCGGCGTCGGCCGCGGTGCCGGCCGGCATCGTGTGCGGCGCGCTCGGGCTGGGCTGGCCCTGGCGGCGCGCGGTGGCCGTGCGCATCCGCCGGCGGTAGGCGACCGGGTCGCGGCCGCGGGAGGGCCCGACGGCGACGGACCCGGGCCAAGGGGGCGGCCGCGGCGCCGGAGCGCAAAATCTCAAGGCGACCGATTTGTCCCCGCCCCGGCGGGGCTTTTCCTTTGTCGCGCCGGCCGCTTTGCGGGAAGATGGCCGGTCCGAGGCGCACGATGACAAGGCTGGTCAAGCAGCTGTGGGCGGGCGAGATCCCGCTCGGCAAGGCGTTCTGGCAGTACGCCATAGGCTACGCGCTGCTGATCAATCTCGCCACCCATCTGGCGTTTCTGGCCTTGCTGGAAAGGGACGCGGACACGCTCCTCGTGGTCCTGGCCTTCGCCGCGCCCGTCCCCTACAACATTTTCGTGGCCGTGGCCGTCTGGCGCAGTGCGGATCGCTACCCGGGCCGGAAGACGTGGGCGGAACTGGCCCGCGTGGGAACCGTGCTCTGGATGATCGTTCTGACGGCGACATGAGGCGGTGCAGTGCGCGCCGAGGGAATTGGTGCGCCCGGCAGGATTCGAACCTGCGACCCTCTGCTTAGAAGGCAGATGCT
>JBHHZJ010000126.1:0-7942 GCA_046758005.1 Kiloniellaceae bacterium | reverse complement strand
AGAAGGAGGCCGCCGCGCCCGCGGACGAGCCCGCGTCCGGTGAAGCGGCCGCCGCCGCCAAGGACGACCCGGTCGTCCGCCTGGAGGCGGAGGTCGCCTCCCTCAAGGACCAGCTCTTGCGGGCGTTGGCCGAGACCGAGAACGTGCGCCGGCGCACCGGGCGCGAGCGCGAGGAGGCCGTCAAGTACGCCGCCGCGCCGCTGGTCAAGGAACTGATCGAGGTCGCCGACAACCTGCGCCGCGCGCTCGACAGCGTGCCGGCCGAGGCGATCGAACGCGACGAGCATCTCAAGACCCTCGTGACCGGAATCGAGATGACCGAGAAGGCGCTGCACTCGGTGTTCGAGAAGCATCACATCGTGCGCATCGATCCGCTCGGCCAGCGCCTCGACCCGCACCTGCACGAGGCGATCTTCGAGATCCCGGACGCCTCGGCGCCGGCCGGCACCGTGCTCCAGGTCGTGCGCGCCGGATACCGCTTGCGCGACCGCCTGCTGCGCCCGGCCCAGGTCGGGGTCGCCAAGGGGGGGCCGGCACCGGGCGCCAAGCCCGACGAGCCCAATGGCGAGACCGAGACCCCCGGCCGCCACGTCGATACGACGGCTTAGTATTTCGGGGACGGTATTTCGGTATTGCGGGGACAGTATACTTAATTCCGAGCTCTGTCACGCTCTTGCCGAACAATCGAAACGCAAGAATTAAGTATACTGTCCCCGGAATATGAAATACATCCCGTGCGCCGGCGGTCCGGCATGGCCGGGTCACGCCCGACCGAGAGTCTTGGAGATAGGTACCCGGGACGCGGTCGGCGACACGACGAACGGCCGGTCGGGATCGTGGCGGCGGTGGTTGCGTTTGGCGAGGTCCGGCCGGCGCACGGCGTAGCAGTAGACGCAGCCGTGCGGGCACGTGTCGTAGGCGCCGATGTCGCGCGACTCGGCGCACAGGCAGCCGGGCCGGTTGCCCTTGGTGCGGGCCGCGATCGGATGCCCGGCCGCCTCGGCGAGCCGCGCGGCGTCGATGCAGCGCGCCGGCTCGAGTCCCGGCGCCAAGAGGTGCGGCTGGGCGCACAGCGTAGGCGTCAGGCCGAAATCCGCCGCCAGGCCGGCGAGCTCCGACAGCAGCGCGCGCTTGGCCTCGTCCGGCGGGTCGTCCCATGTAAAGCCGTGCCGTAAGGCCGCGCGCGACAGGTTCGCCCGCGTCTTCTCGTAAATCTGGGCGAAGGAGAACACCACCTCGTCGACCGCGCCGGCGAGCGCCCGCGCCAACCGGGCAAAGGTGCGGCGGTGCCAGGCGGGCGGGGTCAGCGAGGTCGCGAGCAGCGGGTCGTAGCGCCAAACCACTGCGCGCGGGCCGTAGGCGCCGGCCAAGTCCCGGATCAGCGCGATGGATCGTTCCGCATTCGAAACGGATGTCTCCAGCGCCCGGGGATAGCCCGTGACCGTGTACTGCACGACGAAGGGGAGGCCGCGCGCCGCGACCTCGGCCAGGGTGTCGCGGAACGGCCCGATGTTGCGGGTCCAGAAGACGAAGCCGTCCACGGCCGGGCCCGTCAACGGCACCTCGTACGGCTGGCCGCCGTAGGGGTTGACGACGCGGCAGGACCCCTCGTCCAGGCGGCGCCGGAACCATTCCGCGTAAAAGGCGGGAACGTCGGTGCGGTAGCTGGCCGAGACGATCATGGGCTCAGCGGAGCGAAGGCGGGCGGGCGTTCACGCGTCCGCTCCGCCGTCCTCGCCGGCGGAGCGCCCGGCAGCGGTCCGGCGCTTGGCCTCGCGCGCGCCGAGCCAACGGAAGAAACCGTAGACCGCCCCTCCCACCAGGGCGACGATCGCGCCCAGGCGGCTGAGCGCGGCGTCCTGGAACACCGTCTCGCCCGCGATGGCGAGGCCCGCGCCGGCCACGACGGTCCCCGCCGTCACCCAGAGGATGGTGCGGTAGATGCCGTCGTCGGGCAGCGGCGGATGGTCGCGGGGCATGGTCGCCGGCCGGGCGGAAACGCGTTGCTCGGGGCCCGACTCTGACCGCTGGGGGCCGGGCGAGCAAGGCCCGCGCGCACCGGCCGGGCCGCTCCGGCACGGGAAAAAGGCGAAGTTCCGTTACCTTGTAGGCCGAGACTCCTTGCTTATATATCCCGAGAAGCGTCATGGTTCGGTCACTCCACCCAGTGGGGAACCGGCGGCGGTGCTTTGGCAATGAGGCCGCCCGAGCGGTTTGCTAACGAGCGAGGAGGAGAATGAGCAAGGTTATCGGCATCGACCTCGGCACGACCAACTCCTGTGTCGCGATCATGGAGGGCAAGGACACCAAGGTCATCGAGAACGCCGAGGGCGCGCGCACGACGCCTTCGATGGTGGCTTTCTCCGATTCCGGGGAGCGTCTGGTCGGCCAGCCGGCCAAACGCCAGGCCGTGACCAACCCGGAGAACACCCTTTTTGCGATCAAGCGTCTCATCGGCCGCCGCTACGACGACCCGATGACGCAGAAGGACAAGGGCCTCGTCCCTTACAAGATCATCAAGGCGGACAACGGCGACGCCTGGGTCGAGGCACAGGGCAAGAAGTATAGCCCGTCGCAGATTTCCGCCTTCATTCTGCAGAAGATGAAGGAGACCGCCGAGAGCTACCTCGGCGAGAATGTGGCCCAGGCGGTCATCACCGTCCCGGCCTACTTCAACGACTCCCAGCGCCAGGCGACCAAGGACGCCGGCAGGATCGCCGGTCTCGAAGTGCTGCGCATCATCAACGAACCGACCGCCGCCGCGCTCGCCTACGGGCTCGACAAGAAGAAGAGCGGCACGGTCGCGGTGTACGACCTGGGCGGCGGCACGTTCGATATCTCGATCCTGGAGATCGGCGACGGTGTCTTCGAGGTGAAATCGACCAACGGCGACACCTTCCTCGGCGGCGAGGACTTCGACAAGCGCGTGATCGACTACCTGGCCGAGGAGTTCAAGAAGGAACAGGGCATCGACCTGCGCCAGGACCGGCTTGCCCTGCAGCGCCTGAAGGAGGCCGCGGAGAAGGCCAAGATCGAGCTGTCGTCCGCGGCCCAGACCGAGATCAATCTGCCGTTCATCACGGCCGACCAGACCGGACCGAAGCACCTCAACATCAAGCTGACGCGCGCCAAGCTCGAGGCGCTGGTCGGCGACCTGATCCAGAAGACCGTCGGGCCGGTCAAATCCGCGCTCAAGGACGCCGGCGTCTCGCCCGGCGAGATCGACGAGGTGATCCTGGTCGGCGGCATGACCCGCATGCCCAAGGTCATCGAAACGGTCAAGAACCTGTTCGGCAAGGAGCCGCACCGCGGCGTCAACCCCGACGAGGTCGTCGCCTCGGGTGCGGCGATCCAGGCCGGGGTGCTCAAGGGCGAGGTCAAGGACGTTCTCTTGCTCGACGTCACGCCGCTGTCGCTCGGCATCGAGACCCTGGGCGGCGTGTTCACCCGGTTGATCGAGCGCAACACCACCATCCCGACCAAGAAGAGCCAGGTTTTCTCGACCGCCGAGGACAACCAGACCGCGGTCACCATCCGCGTGTTCCAGGGCGAGCGCGAGATGGCCGCGAACAACAAGCTGCTCGGCCAGTTCGACCTGGTCGGCATCCCGCCGGCGGCGCGCGGCGTGCCGCAGATCGAGGTCACGTTTGACATCGACGCCAACGGCATCGTCAACGTCGGCGCCAAGGACAAGGCCACCGGCAAGGAGCAGGCGATCCGCATCCAGGCCTCGGGCGGGCTGTCCGAGGCGGACATCGAGCGCATGGTCAAGGACGCCGAGGCGCACGCCGAGGAGGACAAGAAGCGGCGCGAGCTGGCGGAGGCCAGGAACCACGCCGAGGCCCTGATCCACACCACCCAGACAACGCTGGCCGAGGCCGGGGACAAGGTGAGCGCCGCTGAAAAGACGACCGTGGAGGAGGCCGTGGCCGCGCTCAAGACCGCGGCCGAAGGCGAGGACATCGGCGAGATCCGCGCCAAGACCGAGGCGCTTGCCCAGGCGTCGATGAAGCTCGGCGAGGCGCTCTACAAAGAGTCCGCCGGCGCCGAAACGGCGTCGGACGGGGGCACCGGCAACGGCTTCGACGCGGAAGCGCAGGCGGGCGAGGAGGAAGTGGTCGACGCCGATTTCGAGGAAGTCGACGACGACAAGAAGGGCAAGACCGCTTAACGGCGCATCACGCAACGCGCGGGTGTCGGATGCGAGCAGGGACGACAGGCGACGGCTCGTCCGGCGCGCGTCGGCATGAGCCGGACCCGCGCTGAGCGCCGGCGGGCCGACGTCGCATGAACAAGCAGGACTATTACGACACTCTGGGCGTTTCCCGCAACGCCAACGCGGAGGATCTGAAAAAGGCCTACCGCAGGCTGGCCATGCAGTACCACCCGGACCGCAATCCGGGCGACAAGACGGCCGAACAGCGCTTCAAGGAGGTCAACGAAGCCTACGACGTCCTCAAGGACGCCGAGAAACGCGCCGCCTACGACCGTTTCGGCCACGCCGCCTTCGACAACGGCGCCGGCCCGCGCGGGCCGCGCGGCTTCGACTTCAACTTCGGCGCCGGATTCGCCGACATATTCGACGAGATGTTCGGCGAGTTCGTGGGCGGGCGCAGCGGCGGGGCCACGCGCGGCGCCGACCTGCGCTACAACCTCGAGATCACGCTGGAGGAGGCCTTCACCGGCAAGACCGCGCAGATCCGCGTGCCGACCAGCGTCACCTGCGACGCCTGCGCCGGAACCGGCGCAACCAAGGGCTCCGCACCCGTCACCTGCACGAGCTGCCGCGGGCGCGGCCGCGTCCGGGCCCAGCAGGGCTTCTTCACGATCGAGCGCACATGCCCCACCTGTCACGGCGCCGGCCGGGTGATCCAGGACCCGTGCCGTGCCTGCGCCGGCGCGGGGCGCGTGCAGAGGGAGAAGACGCTAAAGGTCAACATCCCCGCGGGCGTGGAGGACGGCACCCGCATCCGCCTGGCCGGCGAGGGCGAGGCGGGCGTGCGCGGCGCCGCACCTGGCGACCTCTACATCTTCCTGTCGATCCGGCCGCACCGGCTGTTCCAGCGCAACGGCCCGGATATCTTCTGTCGCGTGCCCATCCCGATGAGCACGGCCGCGCTCGGCGGCGCGATCGAGGTGCCCACGATCGACGGCGGCCGGGCGCGCCTGAGCGTCCCGGCGGGCACCCAGAACAGCCGCCAGTTCCGCCTCAAGGGCAAAGGCATGCGGGTGATGCGCTCCAACGCCCGCGGCGACATGTACGTCGAGGTCAACGTCGAGACCCCGGTCAATCTCACCAAGCGCCAGCAGGAGCTGTTGCGCGAGTTCGAGGCCGCGGGCAAGGGCCGCAGGACCAGCCCCGAATCCGAGGGCTTCTTCGCCCGGGTGAAGGAATTCTGGGAGGACCTGACGGAATAGGGAGGCGCGGGCCCGGCACCGTCCACCTCCAGTCCTGACCCGCGCGCGGCCCAATTCCCGCACCACACCCGTCTCTGGCCTACGCCCGCGCGCCCGTGCTAAACCGGCCGGGCGAACCGGGAGGCGGGCGATGGAGGCTTACAAGATCGGCGTGGTCGGGTGCGCCGGGCGCATGGGGCGCATGGTCCTGCGTGCGGTGGCCGCGGCGGAGGGCTGCGAGATCATCGGTGGGACGGAGGCGCCGGGCAGCCCGGCGCTCGACGAGGACGTGGGCGAACTGGCCGGGCTGGGATCCCTCGGCCTGACGGTCGGGGCCGATCCTCTCGAGTTGTTCGCCAAGGCCGACGCGGTGATCGACTTCACCGTCCCGGCGGCGAGCGTCGCGCACGCCGAACTCGCCGCCCAGGGCCTGGTCGCGCACGTCATCGGCACGACGGGCCTGAGCGAAGAACAGCAGGCCGCGATCGCGCGGGCGGCGGCGCACACCGCGGTCGTGCAGGCGCCGAACATGAGCCTGGGGGTCAACCTGCTGCTCGCGCTCGTTGAGCGGGCCGCCGCCATCCTCGACCCCGACTACGACATCGAGATCCTCGAGATGCATCACCGCCACAAGGTGGACGCGCCCTCGGGCACGGCGCTCGCGCTCGGGCGCGCGGCCGCCGCCGGGCGCAAGGTCGAGCTCGAGGCGGTGGCGCAGAAGGTGCGCGACGGCGTGACCGGCGCGCGCCGGCGCGGCGACATCGGCTTTGCCACCTTGCGCGGCGGCGACGTGGCCGGCGATCACACGGTGATCTTCGCCGGCGAGGGCGAGCGCGTGGCGTTCACGCACAAGGCCTCGACCCGCGAGGTCTTCGCCCGCGGCGCGGTCAAGGCCGCCCTGTGGGCGCGCGGCAAGCCCCCGGGGCTGTACTCCATGAGGGATGTGCTGGGGCTGAGCTGAGGGCACCCGGTCCGATATTGCCCCGCCGGGTGCGCTGGGCCCCGGCGGCGCGGGTGTTCACGCCCGTTCGGGCGCCGAGGGGACACAGGGCGCGCAGATCGCTCGCGCCGCCGCGCGGGCCTGCCCGAGCGCGCGGCGCAGGGCCCTGGCCAGGTCGAGCCGCTCCTCGGCGCTCAGGAAACGCCCGATCGCGAGGCTCCGCCCGTGCGAGCGCAGGGTGAGCTGGCTGTCCGGCCGGGGCGGATCGTCCATCAGCACCTGCAGCCAGTACGGCTGGAAGATCCAGGTCGTCGCCTCGCCCCGCGGATCGACCCGCTTCACGACCAAGTCCTTGCGGGTCAGGCGCACCGTCTCGTACGTCCGGGCGCGCCGGTAGTTGATCCGGAAGGCGAGGTAGATGAGCGCCACGTCGAGGCCGAGGAAACCGACCACCGGCCACGCGCCGAGCAGATAGAAGACGAGGCTGGTGGCGCAGCCGATCGCGCACACGCCGCCCATCAGGATGACGAAACCGTGCGGGCTCAGGCTGCGGTGCGGCGTGAGAAGCGCGTCGAAAAGGGGTTCGTCGGGGTCGCCGTGGCGCCTCATGGCGGCATCATAGGGCCGGCCGGTGTTCGGGTAAAGCGGACGCGCGGCCCGGTGCGGCGTGGCGCGGCGGGGCCCGTGGCGCTAAAGTGGCCGCCATGAAGAAAGCCGACGTCGCGGAGCTGTTCGACCGCCTGGCCGCCGCGATACCCATCCCCAAGGGCGAACTCGAGCACATCAACCCTTACACCCTGCTGGTCGCCGTCGTGCTCTCCGCGCAGGCGACCGACGCCGGGGTCAACAAGGCCACGCGCGCGCTCTTCAAGCTGGCCGACGCGCCGGACAAGATGCTCGCCCTCGGCGAGGCGCGGCTGAAGGAGATCATCAAGACCATCGGCCTGTTCAACAGCAAGGCCAAGAACATCGTCGCGCTCTCGCGCATCTTGGTCGAGCGCCACGGCGGTGCGGTGCCGCGCGACCGCGCCGCGCTCGAGGCCCTGCCCGGCGTCGGACGCAAGACCGCGAACGTCGTGCTCAACGTCGCCTTCGGCGAACCGACCATCGCCGTCGATACGCACATCTTCCGGGTCTGCAACCGCACCGGCCTGGCGCCCGGCAAGACGCCGCTCGAGGTCGAACGCCGGCTGGAGAAGGCCGTGCCGGCGCACCGCAAGCCGCACGCCCACCACTGGCTCATCCTGCACGGGCGTTACGTGTGCAAGGCGCGCAAGCCCGACTGCCCGAAGTGCGTCATCCGCGACCTGTGCGCCTATAAGGCCAAGACCACGCTCGAGGCGCCCGCCCCCGGTGCGCGCAAGGCGGCGCCGAAACGCGCCGCGGCCGGCCGCGCGGCCCGCAACGCCCGCGGGGGATGAGGCGCACGCAGAATGGAAGCCTGTCCGCTCGCGCAGGGACCGGCTTCGATGAATGAGCGGTATCGACCAGCGCTCAGAACCCAGGGCTCAGAACCCACAGCTCAGAACATCGTCTCGATCACCCGGTCCGGCGGGGTGTGGCCGTCGGCGAAGGTCTTGATGTTGATGATCACCTT
The DNA here is from genome assembly GCA_046758005.1 of Kiloniellaceae bacterium. GTDB lineage: Bacteria > Pseudomonadota > Alphaproteobacteria > Kiloniellales > J153 > JBHHZJ01. The sequence goes on along the minus strand of JBHHZJ010000126.1, from coordinate 8 downwards.
CTCGCCCA
>JBHHZJ010000125.1:0-8104 GCA_046758005.1 Kiloniellaceae bacterium | reverse complement strand
GGAAAAGGGTCTGACCCGCGAGCAGGCCTATGTCGTTTCGAGTGTCGCGGTGGATCTCCGGATCGGTCAGCTGGTCGACGTGCCGAACTACATCGTCTCGGCTATCCTGCCTTTGACCATCTTCAAGGAATAAGGATTGCCGCGAGAATCCGGCGATCGGCTACAGACTGGACGGGCGGGGCCAAATAGCCCCCGCCCGAGTTTCCTGGGCCGCACGAGATCATGAACCGACGAGTCTTCCTCAAATCGGCACTGATCCTCGGGGCGGTGGTCTTCGGTTCGGGCCACACGCCCTACCGGCAGTGGAAGATCTATCGCAAACGCTATCTGCTCATTCTCACGAGCCGGACCGACGCGCCGTCATATCCGCTGGGCAAACGAGTGGCCGAGGTTCTTGCAACCCATTTGCCATCCAGCAAAGCCAGGGTGACGCGCGCGCCGCACACCCAGCGGATCGCCAGCCTCATCAGCTCCAAGCAGATGGAGGTGGCGATCCTGGCGCGCAACGACGCGGCCGCGCTGCTCGCGGGACGGGCGCCCTTTGCCGAGTATGACCCGGTGCCGCTGCGAACTCTTATCGGCCTCGGCGATCACTTGCTGGTCTGCCGTGATGACTTTCCGGCCCGCCACGCCTATCTCGTGGCCGCGACCCTCAGCAGGAATCGAGACGAGCTCCCGACGACCGTTTCGCCTGGGGAACATGGACCGGTGGATCCGGACGCCACGGTGCCGACACATCCCGGCGCCCTCGCTTTCTTTGAAGGCCGTCCGTCGCCCGGGAGCGGAGATGGCGGCGGGTGAGCCGGCGGCGCACCGCCGATTGGCCCGCCGCGGCGGCCGCGCGGTCATTGCCATCGCAGGCTTCGCCATTCTCCTCGGCTCTGCTCCGGCGGCGCCGCACGAGGCCATCGACGCGGAGACCACGGAGGGGTTTCTCAATCGAATCGCGGCACTCAACGCCGTCATCGCCTCGGGCGAGTCCGGCGAGAAGGAAGCCGAAGCGTTCTACGCCCTCGGCGAAATGGTCGCGCGCATCACGGAGCTGCTCAACCGTGATCTCGTGATGCACGGCAGCGAATTGGGCCTCGCCTCCACAGTCCTCGTCAGCGAACTGAAGGCCGAGGGCATCGTGCTTTCATTCTGGCCGGCGGCGAATCGATACAGGAGCTATCTCGGACCCTTCGAGGAATACGTGGCCTTGGCACCCGGCGGGGCGAAGCACGCCGACGCCCTGTTCCGCATACTGCAAGGCCGGTTCTATGACAGCTTCGTGTCCGACCCCTTCCGGCTGCTCGAACTGGACTGGGCGGGCCTCGTCGCGCAGATCGAAGCCGCGGAGGCCTTCCTGTCGCGCTACCCTGACCACACAGACAAGGAAGAGGCGCTTTTCATACTCGCGGTGGACTACGTGCGCGCCTTCCGCGAGGCGCCCAACGCCGAATCGGCACGGCGGTATCGCGAACGCTCGCGCGAGGCTTTGACGGAGGTCCAAGACACCTATCCCGACAGCCTGCGTGCTGTCGCGGCCCAAGTGCTCATGGAAAGCTTGCCACCGGTCGACTGAGAGAGGAGGCAGACAGCACCGCCAACGAGACAGACACTTTTCTTAGGCGCCAAGCGCCGTGCGCAACGGCCGTTACATCACTTTCAAGATGGCGGAGTTCGCCATCCCAAGTCCTCTGTTCGCTGGGATCCCGCGCGTCATCGACGGGCCGCAGCCGAAACCAGCGCCGATGTGAACCGAGGCGCAGCTGGAAGGGGATGCCGTTCAACGGGAGGACCATGCCTGGATGACGCGAAAACGACGGAGCCCGGCCGTTCGGAAGCAAACATCATCATCCGCGTTCGGATCAGCCTGTTTCAGCTCCCGTTTCGCGTGCTCCGACCGTCAAACTGGTAGCGTTGGCCTTCGAAATAGCGTCAAATTGGGAATGTCGGTTGAAGTCCCGGTCTTCATCAGGCCTATAGTGCTTTCCTGACCATCCAGGAGAGCCCAACCGATGAACAAGGAGAAGGCGGTATTCGGGCAGTTTCTGCAACATGTGCCGCGCTATGAAGCGGTCTGTGTGAGCGCCAAGAAATAACGGAAAGATCCGTCGTAAACAGGAGAGGAAACATGAACAACAGAATCGGAAAATGGACGGCAGCGTTCGTCACCTTGGGCGTCATGTCGATGGTCGGCATGGCCAGCGCCGGTGAAACCACCGGCTTGACGGACACGACCATCAAGGTCGGAGTCATGGGGCCGTTCACCGGCAATGCGTCGAGCTACAGCAAGACGCAAATCGGGCTCATGGCCTACTTCAAGTACATCAATGACCAAGGCGGAATCCATGGACGCAAGTTCGAGATTGTCCAAGAGGACACCGCCTGCGCACCGGCCAAGGGGATCGCCGCGGCCAAGAAGCTGATCTACCAGGACGAGGTGTTCTATTTGCACGGCAACTCGTGCAGCGGTGTCGCCATGGCGATCAAGCCGACCGTGGCGCCGACGGGCATACCTTGGATCATTGCTCATGCCGTCAATCCTAAAATCTCGATGCCGGTGAATGAAAAAAAGAGCATCTTCCACGGTGTTCCCGCCGGCCCGGCCTACGGTACGACCATGGGCAAATTCGTGATGTCGAAGCCCAAAATCAAGCGGATCGCGATGATCGCGCATACCAACGATTGGGCCAAAAGTTACTGTGACCCAGCAATCTCATATATCAAGAGCAAAGGCCTCGACCTGGTCATGGAACTCGCCATGGAGCGCGGCCAGACCGACGCCACTGCCCAGGTCCTGAAGCTGAAACAGGCTAAGCCGGACTTCATTCTCGGTTGTCTTTACGAAGCCGAGACAGTGATTTTCCTGCGCGACGCAAAGAAGTACGGGCTCAGGGTTCCGGTCATGGGAACGGCCGGAACGGACCTGGAGAACACCTTGGAGCGGTTGGGTGATCTTGATGCGGTAAAGAATTACTTCGTGCTGCACGCCTTCGTCGACAAGGTGGATGGCCCGAAGATGAAAAAGTGGAACGACATCATCCTCAAGTATTACCCGAACGAGACGATCACCGGGTTCAGCGCCGTCTCCATGGCCAGCGGCGTCGCCGTCGTGAAAGCTCTTAGAGCTGCGGGGCGCGACTTAACGCGTTCGAAACTGATCGCCGAACTCGAAAAGATTCGGGGACTCAAGACGGGAATCCTGGCGTGTGACATAACGTGGACGCCAACGGACCGCCACGGTTGCAAGCAGTCGGCGGTTGCCGGTTTCGTCGATGGCAAGCCTACGGTGCTCTCGGCCTGGGGCAAGCCCTGGTAATCTGACGAACTCCCGAAATCGGGCGGGCCGTTCCGCCCCTTGGCACGACCGCCTGGGGACACGGGACGGCCCGGCCATTTTGGCGTTGTGAGACACAGTAACAGCGGATGTTCCTTCAACTCACCCTCAGCGGATTGGCGCAAGGTGCCATCTACGCTCTGATCGCGCTCTCCCTGACCGTCGTGTATCGGGCGACGACCATCGTCAATTTCGGGCATGGCGACTTTGTCATGGCCGGCGCCTTCGTGGTCTATGTGCTGGTGATATATCTCGGCCTGCCTTTCGTCCCGGCCGCTGTTCTGGCGATGGGGATTCTGTTCGTCATGGGGGTCGGAGTCAGTCGCGGCTTCATCGACCCCATCAAGGCCGGTCCCCATATCGGGTTCGCCATGATGAGCATCTCCTTGGGCTACGTCCTCAGGGGCGGCGCCCGGACCCTTTGGGGGCGCGAGGTCTTTCCCATGCCTCAGGTCTTCGATATCGAGCCCATATTCCTCGGCGACCTGGTGGTGACCGGTGACGCCCTCTTCATCTGCGCCATCGTGGCAATTTTGCTGGCGGTCTTCTTCCTGGTCTTCTACCGGACAACGGTCGGTACCGTGATCCAGGCGGTCTACCAGTCGGAGCGTGGTGCCACGCTGATCGGGGTCAATGTCCGCGCGTTCCATGAAACCATGTGGGGTGTCGGTCTCGCCATGGGAGCGCTGGGGGGAATCCTGATCGCGCCCATATCGCTACTCCATCCCGATCTCGGCGCCACGTTCCTGATCCGCGGGTTTGCGGCCATGACGCTCGGCGGGTTCGGGTCGATCGGGGGCGCTGTCGTCGGCGGCCTTCTGTTGGGCGTCGCCGAGCAATACTTCGGCGCGTACATAAACACGGCGTTGATTGATATCACCGCCTACCTGGTCATCGTCGCGGTGCTGGTCATTCGCCCGGCCGGCCTGTTCGGCAAGACCGTCACGGTCCGCATGTGAGGGACACGGCATGAGCGAAATCAAGCCTCCCTCATTGCCTTCCATGACCCGATGGCGGCGGATCTATTACCTCGTCCCGGTCGTCGCCCAGATCATTCCGTTCGTGGCCAACGAGTATCTGCTGTGGATGGTCAACGCCATTCTGGTCTATGTCCCTGTCACGGTGGGGTTCAACATCATCATCGGCAACCTGGGCCAGCTCGCCTTCGCCAGTACCGCGTTTTTCGGGATCGGTGCCTATACGACGGCCATCTTGATGGTCTACGCCGGGGTGCCCTATGTGCTCGCCATCGTCGCGTCGGCTGTTGCCGGCGGAGTTGCCGGGTTCTTGGCGAGTGTGACGGCGCTCCGGGGGATCCGGCTCTACTACCTCGCCATCATTACCCTCGCCTTCGGCGAACTCATGCGGTGGGTGTATCTGCATGGCGACAAGGTCACCCATGGATCCGACGGCCTGCTCGTGCCACAGCCCAGCTTTTTTTGGATTCCGCTCGATTCAGAAGTGCCTAAGTTCTACGTGTTCCTGCTGCTTACCGTCCTGGTGGTCAAGGCGACATCCAATCTCATGCGGTCCAGAATCGGGCGCGCCATCGTCGCCATCCGGGACAACGAAGCGTCGACGGCATCCCTTGGCATCGATACGGCGCGTTATATCGTCCTGGCCTTTGTCTGGGGCGGCGCCGTGGTCGGCATCGCCGGTGCCATGTTCGCGGCTTTGACCGAGCGCGTGTTTCCGGAATCCTTTGGCATGACGGAAGTCATTGTCCATTTCGGGATGGTCCTGGTCGGCGGCACGGGCAGCATCGTGGGCAGCGTCATTGGTGCCATCACCCTGACCGCCCTTCCGGAATATTTCCGTCAGTTCCCAGGCATGGACGAGCTGTTCTTCGGGATCATCATCGTTCTCGTCTTGCTGTTCCTGCCGAAGGGCTTGGTCAGCCTGCTATATCGCATCTCGTCCGTGTTCAACGAGCGGTACTATCGGGATTAGTCATGGAACCGCTTCTCAAACTGCAGGATGTTTCGGTCAACTTTTCCGGCCTCCGGGCGCTCGCCAACGTGACTTTCAATGCCCATGCTGGCGAGGTGCGTGCCGTCATCGGACCCAATGGGGCCGGCAAAACGACACTTTTCAACGTCATATCCGGTTACGTGCCGTCGACCGAAGGCACCATTTATTTCAAGGGCGAGCTGATCCACGGCCTGGCGCCACACGATATCTCGGTGAAGGGCGTTCGCCGCACCTTCCAGAACGGTGGATTGTTCCCGGAAATGACTGCCCTCGAAAACATCCTGGCCGGCCTCCACGTCCATATCAATAGCAGTTTCCTGGGCATTGTCTTGGGGCTGCGCGAGGCCCGGGAAGCGGAGCGAGAAGGGCTCGCCCGGGCGCGCCGCCTTTTGGATCTCATGGACCTGGGCGCCATCGCCGATCAACCGGTCAAGGATCTTTCCGGCGGACAGCAACGCATGGTGGAGATCGTCCGCACATTGGCCACGGAACCGCCGCTGTTGCTGCTCGACGAGCCGGTCGTCGGCCTGTCGCCGCCGATGCGGGACCGCATGACGGAGATTATCCGCCGGCTGGCCGGCGAGGAAGGCATCGGAATCATGCTCATCGAACATGTGATCGACTTGGTTATGTCCGTTTCCGACACCATCGTCGTTCTCAGTTCCGGCGAGATGATTGCCGAGGGCACCCCCGAGGAGATTCGACAGAACCGCGAGGTATTGGAGGCCTACCTTGGCCACGCATGATTCACTCCTGAGCGTTGCAGGCCTGCATGTTTCCTACGGTACCAAGGAGGTTCTTCGCGGCATCGACTACAGCATTTCCGAGCGTGAGGTGGTGGCTGTCCTCGGTGCCAACGGAAGCGGTAAATCAACCTCGCTGAACACCATCAGCGGCTTCGTCGCCCCGACCGCCGGCAGGATCGTTTTCGATGGCACGGACATTACCGAACTTCCCGCCCACCGGATATTCCGTCTCGGCGTGATACAGGTTTCCCAGTCGCGCGACCTGTTCCCCGGTCTGACCGTCGAGCACAATCTGCGGCTGGGCGCCACGGTCCGCAACCGTGACCAGGCGGAGGAACAACTGGAACGCGTCTTCAAATACTTCCCGCGCCTCAGTGAACGGCGGCGCCAACAGGCTCGAACGCTTTCCGGCGGCGAGCAGCAGATGGTGGCAATCGGCCGTGCCGTGATGGCCAAGCCTCGGCTGCTGCTGCTCGACGAGCCGTCTGGCGGGCTGGCGCCGCAATTTATCAATGAGATCGGAACCATCATCCAAGCCTTGAAGGATGACGGGGCGACGATGCTGATGGTCGAACAGAACCTTGCCCTCGCCTTCAAGGTCGCCGACCGTTTTGTCATTTTGCGGGATGGCGTCGTCAGCGACGGCGGTTTTGTAAAGTCATTGGAAGGCAATCACGACGAAATCGTGCGGACCATCTATCTCTGACAAGGTGGTCGGATCGGCGAAGTGAACGGGGAAATTCCATGAAGGGCTTGGAATTGCATGAAGATGCCGTCGTTTTCGACGGGCTGATCGTATCCAACTGGAACCGCGAGGTGTTCGAGGATATGCGCCAGGGCGGTCTGACAGCCGCCAACTGCACGTGTTCTGTGTGGGAGGGCTTCCATGATACCATGGCCAACATCGGGCAATGGAACCGTTGGTTCCAGGAGCACGACGATCTGATTCTGAAGGCCCGGACGACAGCCGATATCCGCGCCGCTAAGGAGCAAGGCAAGACGGCCGTGGTCTTGGGCTTCCAGAATACTTCCGCCTTCGAGGACCGCCTCGACTTCATCGAGATATTCAAGGACGCGGGTATCGGGGTCGCCCAAGTGACCTACAACACCCAGAACCTCGCCGGCAGCGGCTGCTATGAGTCGACGGATTCCGGTCTGTCGGATTTCGGTCACGAGGTGGTCGCCGAGATGAACCGGGTCGGTATGTTGTGCGACCTCAGTCACGTTGGCGCCGTCACCTCCCGCGACGTCATCAAGGCCTCCCGTAAACCGGTCGCCTACACCCACTGCCTGCCGGCGGGCCTGAAAGAGCACCCGCGCAACAAGACGGATGAGGAACTGCGTTTCATCGTTGATCGCGGCGGGTTCATCGGCGTCACCATGTTCACGCCGTTCCTCAGACGCGGCGGCGATTCCACCGTCGACGACTACATTGAAGCCATCGACTACATCATCGATATCGCCGGCGAAGACCGGATCGGCATCGGCACCGATTTCACCCAGGGGCATGGCGAGCCGTTTTTCCAATGGATCACCCGGGACAAGGGCTATGCACGTTCCCTCACCGATTTCGGCGAGATCAAGTTCCCCGAAGGCTTTTCGACGATCGGCGACTTTCCGAACCTAACGGCGGCCATGGAGCGGGCCGGTTGGACCGAGACCCGAATACGCAATATCCTCGGCCTCAACTGGTTGCGGTTGCTCGACGAGGTCTGGGGGCCGTGATGGTGTGCCCCGCTAAGGGAAAATCTAACGTCCGGTGACGTGACGGAACTCAAGCCGGGACTGGAGAAAGCCTTCAGTGTGGCGACCGAACCCTATCAATCGCGGGGTTTCCAGCGCCGCATTGGGTTCGGCCGCAAACCGGCGCTGGTCAATGTCGACCTGGCGAACGCCTGGACCCGTCCGATTCCCAGATAATGGGGCGCCACATTCTGCCCAATACCCTGGCGCCGCTCGACGGCCTCGCGGTAGTCGCCGGTCCCGAGCGACGGGAACCCAAGGACTTAGATGGGTGGTGGTGGGCGCAGCAGGATTCGAACCCGCGACCCGCTGATTAAGAGTC
>JBHHZJ010000124.1:0-8139 GCA_046758005.1 Kiloniellaceae bacterium | reverse complement strand
TCGGCGATCTCGGTCATGGTCGCCAGGTTGTAGCCGGGCGGCGGGATGATGATGCCGAACACGAGGTTGCGGTTGCCCTCGGGCAAGTACTCCAGCTTGGGCAGGTACTTCCAGGCCCCGACCGAGGCGGCGGCGGTCACCGCGGCGACCACGCCGAAGGCCATCACGCGGCTGCGCACGACCAGGCGGATGAACCCCATGATCGCGGCCACGAACCCGCGCGCGAGATGATCGAGCCCGGGAACGGATACGCGCGCCAGGCGTTGATGCCCACGATGGTTCTTCCCGACATCGAATATCCGCCTCGACAGCGCCGGGATCACGGTGATCGAGACCACGAGCGAAAGCAGGACCGAGACCGAGATCGCGACCGCGATGTCGCGGAACAGCTGCCCGACCTCGAGCTGCATGACCAGGATCGGAATAAAGACCATGACCGTGGTCAGCGCCGAAACGAGCACCGCGCCCCAGACCTGCTTGGCGCCGAAAAAGGCCGCTTCCTTGGCCGGCCGGCCGAGCTCGCGATGCCGGTAGATGTTCTCCAGCACGACGATGGCGGCGTCGACCACCATGCCGACGGCGAAGGCCAGCCCGGCGAGCGAGATCACGTTGATCGAACGGCCGAGCGCGGCCATGGCGACGAAGGCGCCGACCACCGAGACCGGGATGGCGATCGAGATCACCAACGTGGCGCGCGCCGAGCGCAAGAACAGCAGAAGGACGGCGACCGCCAGGCTGCCGCCGATCCAGATGTTCTGCTTGACCAGGTCGATGGCCGAATTGATGTAGACCGTCTCGTCGTAGACTTGGCGCAGGGTCAGGCCCGCGTTGGGCATGACCGAGGCGTTGAGGTCGGCGACCGCTCGCCCGATGCCCTCCATGACCTCGATGACGTTGGCGCCGGTCTCGCGCAGCGCGTTGAAGGCGATGGAGGGGACGCCGAGCAACCGGATGGTCGCCGTCGGCTTCTTGTAGCCGTAGGCCACGTCCGCCACGTCGCCCACGGTGACGCGGGCGAGCCCGCCGCTGCGCGGGTCCTCGTAGCTGCGCAGCACGACGTTGCGGATCGTCTCCAGGGTGTTGAGCTCGGCCTCGGTGCGCACGACGTAGCGGCGCTTGCCTTCCTCCACGTCGCCCGCGGACACCGAGGCGTTGGCGGCGCGCAGCGTGCGCACCACCTCGCTGAGCGTGAGCCCGTAGCGGGCGAGCAACTGCGGCTCGACCGTGATCTGGATCTCGCGCTCGCTGCCGCCGAAGACGTTGACCCGGCTGACGCCCGGGACCCGCTCGATGCGATCCTTGACCACGTCCTCGACGAAGTCGCCGAACTCGTGGATCGGCCGCTCGTTGCCCTTGGCCCGGTTGACGATGAACCAGGCGATCGGGTTGTCCTCGCTGCCGGCGGTATCGAGCGCCGGTTCCTCGGCCTCGTCGGGATAGCCGCTCACCCGGTCCAACCGGTTCGAGACCAGGAGCAGGGCCCGGTCCATGTTGGTCCCGACGTCGAACTCGAGCGTCAGGCGGCTGCGCCCCTGCTCGGCGCGGCCGGTGATCTCGTGCAGGCCCTCGAGGCCGGACATCTCCTCTTCCTGCCGGTTGAGGATTTCGCGTTCGATCTCGGCCGGCGCGGCGCCGGGCCACAGGGTGGTCACGGTGATGACCGGGCGGTTGACGTCGGGCGAAAGCTGGATCGGGATGGTGCGAAGCGCCACCAGGCCGAACATGACCACCATCAGGACCGCGGCGATCACCGCGATCGGCCGGTCGATGGAGAGCCGGATGAGATTCATGAGGACTCCCCGTCGATCCGGATCTTGTCGCCGGGCTTGAGGCGTTCGTTGCCGCGGACCACGACCTTCTCGCCCGCGCTCAGGCCCTTGCGCACCTCGAAGCGGCTGCCCACCGCCACGCCGAGCTCGACCGGGCGCGCCTGGGCCTCGCCGCCGTCGACGACGAAAACGATGTCCTGCCCGCGGCGCTTGATGATCGCGTCCTTGTGGACCGTGAGCACCTGCCGCTCCGGGCCGATGGGGATCTGCACGGTGACGCTCTGGTCGTGGGCCAAGGGCCGGCGCGTCTGGCCGATGTTGGGCACGAAACGCACCACCCGCGTCCGGGTCAGCGGGTTCTCCGACGGCACGATCGCGCGCACCACGGCGGTGTGCTTGGTGCCGTCGTCGAGCGACACGCGGACCTCGGTGCCCGGTTCCAGTCCGGCCAGGTGCTGGAACGGCACCTCGGCCTCGATCTCGAGGCTCTGGTCGCCGATCATGCGGATCACCGGTTCGCCGGTTTGGACGTAGGCCCCGGCCTCGGTCAGGCGCTCGCTCACGACGCCGGGGTAGGGCGCGCGAATTTGCGCGTTGTACAGGTTGATCTCCGCCAGCCTGAGGTCGGCCTGGGCGCTCGCGATCGCGGACTCGGTCTGGCGCAATTGCGCCTCGGCGATGGTGACGCGCTGGCGGGCGTCGTCGTAGCGCGCCTGGTTGAAGGCGGCCGACTTCTTGAGCCCTGCCATGCGCTTGAAGTCCTGCTCCGCCAGGGCCAGCTGCGCCTTTTTGACTGCGCGCACGGCGCGCGCCTCGCGCAGGCGGCCGGCGACGAGGTCGCGCCGGGCCTCGAGCGCCGCCGCATCGAGCACGGCGATGACCTGGCCGGCCTCGACCCGGTCCCCGACCTCGACCCGAAAGGCCTCGATCGGGCCGTTGATGCGCGCCGCCACGGCCCCGCCGCGCTGCGCCACGAGGCGGCCGATGACCGGCACCGCCTGGGACAGCGGCACGCGCTTGACCGTGTCGACCCGCACCGGCATCCCCTGGCCCTGGGCCGCGGCGGAATCGGTGCGCGCCGGCCCCGCGAACGGGACCGCCATCGCAAGGAAAAGCAATGTGCGTGCGATTGTTTTGCTCAGCACGGCCATGGGCAAAGGAACATTTTCCTAAGTAAACCGGTAAGTGTACTTCCGTCGAGATCTGGCCCGGTCGGCGGGATAAGTCAATGGCGCCGGCCGGTCCGCGCGCCGCCGGCGGGGGCAGATCATTGTGGCAATCGCGCAGTGTGCGGTCTAACACTAACGGCCGAGAGGAGGGTGCCATGACCACCTTGGTCTACAGCCACGCGGCCTGCTTCGAGCACGATCCGGGGCGCATGCACCCGGAGAACCCGGCCCGGCTGGAGGCGGTCCTGTCGGCGCTCGAGGGCCCGGATTTCGCGACGCTGGAGCGGCGCGAGGCGCCGGCGGCGGAGCGGGCGCAGATCGCGCGGGTCCACCCCGAGCGTTACATCGAGAGGGTGTTCCAGGCGGTGCCCGAGTCCGGGTACGCGGGCTTGGATGCGGACACCGTCGTCTCGCCCGGCTCGGGCGAAGCCGCGCTGCGCGCGGCCGGGGCGGTGTGCGCGGCGGTCGATGCGGTGGCGGGCGGCGAGGCGGCGAACGCCTTCTGCGCCGTGCGCCCGCCGGGGCATCATGCCGAGCCGGAGCGGGCCATGGGTTTCTGCCTGTTCAACAATGTCGCGGTCGGCGCGCTGCAGGCGCGCGAGGTTCACGGCCTGTGGCGCATCGGCGTGATCGATTTCGACGTGCACCACGGCAACGGAACGCAGGCGATGTTCTGGGACGACCCGGACCTGTTCTACGCCTCCGTGCACCAGATGCCGCTGTACCCGGGCACCGGCGCGCCCAACGAGCGCGGCGCTCACGGCAACATCGTCAACGTGCCGCTCGCGCCCATGTCCGGGTCGCTCGAGTTCCGCCACGGCGTTCGCGACCGGGTGCTCCCCGCGCTGACCGGGTTCGCGCCCGATTTCATCCTCATCTCCGCCGGCTTCGACGCGCATGAGGACGATCCGCTGGCCGGCCTGCGCCTGCACGAGGACGACTACGCATGGGCGACCTCGGAGATCCTGTCGATCGCGCGCCACGGCTGCGCCGGACGGGTGGTCTCGACGCTCGAAGGCGGGTACAACCTGCGCGCCCTGGCCGACAGCGCCGCCGCCCACGTGCGGGCGCTCATGAGCGTCTAGGCGGACCGCCCCCCTTGTGGCGGCGCGCGAAGCCAATACACTGACTTTCCAAGCGTCTGACAGAGGAAGCCGCATGGCCAAGGAAGACAGCGACCGGGACGTCCAGAAGATGAGCTTCGAGGACGCGCTCGAGGAGCTGAAGCAGATCGTCGCGAGGCTCGAGTCCGGGGAGGGCATGCTCGAGGAAGCCATCGAAGCCTACGAGCGCGGCGCGGCCCTGAAGCGCCACTGCGAGGCGAAGCTGCGCGAGGCGCAGGAAAAGATCGAGAAGATCAGCCTCGGCCCCGAAGGCGCGGTCAAGGCCGAGAGCTTCGACACGAATTGAGACGGCGACCTTGAGCCATCTGAGCGAGATCCTGGCCAAAAGGGCCGAGGCGGTTACCCGGCGCCTCGACGAGCTGTTGGCGCCGGTGCCCGGGCCGCGCGGCCGGGTCGTCGAGGCGATGCGCTATAGCGCGCTGTCCGGCGGCAAGCGGCTGCGCCCCTTTCTGGTCATGGAATCGGCGCGCCTGTTCGACGTCGAGGCAGAGCGCGCGCTCGACTGCGCCGCCGCGATCGAGATGGTGCATTGCTACAGCCTGATCCACGACGACCTGCCGGCGATGGACGACAGCGACCTGCGCCGGGGCCGGCCCACCGTGCACAAGGTCTTCGACGAGGCGATCGCGATCCTGGCCGGCGACGGCCTGTTGACCGAGGCCTTTGCGGTGCTGGCGGATCGGCGCTGCCACCCCGATGCGGCGGCGCGCGCGGAGCTGGTCGCCGGCCTGGCCGCCGCCGCCGGGGCGGCCGGCATGGTGGGCGGGCAAATGATCGACATCGCGCCGGAGCGCGCCGAGCTCGATCTGGACGGGATCACCGACCTGCAGCGGCTCAAGACCGGGGCGCTGATCACATTTTCGTGTGAATCGGGGGCCATCCTGGGCCGCGCCGGGGCGCAGGCGCGCCAGGCCCTGCGCGATTACGCACGCGACCTGGGGCTGGCCTTCCAGATCGTCGACGACCTGCTGGATTCCGAAAGCACGCCCGAAGAATTGGGCAAACCCACGGGGCAGGACAAGGCGGCCGGCAAGGCCACGTTCGTGGGGCTGCTCGGCCCGGAAAGGGCGCGCGCCAAGGCCGAGGGGCTGATCAATCGGGCTTGCGCGCAGCTTGCAATTTTTGCCGAACGGGCGAACCTTCTGGAACAGACGGCCCGATTCGTGCTAGAGCGCCGCTCTTGAGACCTGCGGAGCACAGTGGGGCGCTCCGCCCAAGCAAGACAAGAATCATCAAGCTGAGGGGTGGCCCGTGAACCAAATCGGACATAACAGCAAGACACCGCTTCTCGACACCGTCACCCTTCCGGCGGACCTGCGCAGGCTCGAGGAGGGTCAGTTGCGCCAATTGGCCGACGAGCTTCGCGACGAGGTCATCGATGCCGTCTCGGTCACCGGGGGGCATCTGGGTGCCGGTCTCGGCGTGGTCGAGCTGACGGTGGCGCTGCACTACGTCTTCGACACGCCGCGCGACGTCCTGGTCTGGGACGTCGGCCACCAGTGCTATCCGCACAAGGTCATCACCGGCCGGCGCGACCGCATTCGCACCCTGCGTCAGGGCGGCGGGCTGTCCGGCTTCACCAGCCGCAAGGAAAGCGAATACGATCCCTTCGGGGCGGCGCACGCGTCGACCTCGATCTCCGCCGGCCTCGGTTTCGCCATCGGACGCGATATCGCCGCGCGCGAGAACAACGTCGTCTGCGTGATCGGCGACGGCGCGATGAGCGCGGGCATGGCCTACGAGGCCATGAACAACGCCGGCGCCATGAACAGCCGGCTGATCGTCATCCTGAACGACAACGACATGTCGATCGCGCCCCCGGTCGGTGCGCTGAGCGCCCATCTGTCGCAGCTCATCTCGTCGCGCCCCTACCAGTCGATGCGCCACCTCGGCAAGGTGGTCGCCAAGAAATTCCCGCGCTCGTTCGAGACCGCGGCCAAGCGCGCCGAGGAGTTCGCCCGCGGCATGCTGACCGGCGGAACGCTGTTCGAGGAGCTGGGATTCTTCTACGTCGGGCCGATCGACGGCCACAACCTGGACCACCTGCTTCCGGTGCTGAGGAACGTGCGCGACGCCGACTACGAGGGCCCGGTGCTGGTGCACGTGGTCACGAGGAAGGGCAAGGGCTATCCGCCGGCGGAGACCGCGGCCGACAAGTACCACGGCGTGGCCAAGTTCGACGTGGTCACCGGCGAGCAGGCCAAGCCCACGCCCAAGGCGCCGGCCTACCAGAGCGTGTTCGCCCGGGGCCTCATCGCCGAGGCCGAGCACGACGAGCGGATCGTCGCCGTGACGGCGGCCATGCCTTCGGGGACGAGCCTCAACAAGTTCGCGGAGCGGTTCCCCGAGCGCTGTTTCGACGTGGGCATCGCCGAGCAGCACGCGGTCACCTTCTGCGCCGGGCTGGCGTGCGCGGGCTTCAAGCCCTTCGCCGCGATCTATTCGACCTTCCTGCAGCGCGCTTACGACCAGGTCGTGCACGACGTGGCGATCCAGAGCCTGCCGGTGCGCTTCGCCATCGACCGGGCCGGCATGGTCGGGGCCGACGGCGTCACCCACCAGGGCAGCTACGACATCACGTACCTCGGCTGCCTGCCGGGATTCGTGCTCATGGCGGCGGCCGACGAGGTGGAGCTGATGCACATGGTGGCCACGGCCGCGCAGATCGACGACCGGCCCTGCGCCTTCCGCTATCCGCGCGGCGAGGCGACGGGCATCGAACTGCCGGGGCGCGGCACGCCGCTGGAGATCGGCAAGGGCCGCGTCGTGCGCGAGGGCACCAAGGTGGCGATCCTGTCCTACGGCACGCGCTTGGGCGCCGCGCTCACGGCCGCCGACGAGCTGGCCGCGCGCGGGCTGTCCACCACGGTGGCCGACGCCCGCTTCGCCAAGCCGCTCGACCACGACCTGGTGCGCCGGCTGGCCATGGAGCACGAGGTGCTGATCACGATCGAGGAGGGCGCGGTCGGCGGGTTCGCGGCCCACGTCTTGCAGTTCCTGGCGCTGGAGGGGATCCTCGACGCCGGATTGACGATCCGGCCGATGACCCTGCCCGACGTCTGGATCGACCACGACAAGCCGGCACGGCAGGTCGAGATCGCCGGCCTGAGCGCCAAGCACATCGTCGCCACCGCGCTCCATGCGCTCGGCCAGGAAACGCTGGAGTCCCCGGCAAGGGCGTAGATGCTTCCTTGCGCACGGATCTAGGAACGCTTCAGCGATTAGACCCACGAGCCGTTTGGCCGCGTGAAGCTGATCACTTCACGCCTTGGTTGGCGGAACACCTGAGCAAACTGGGTGAGGCGCTTGGGTTAGATCTAGAGCTTGTCGAACGAGAGGGTGCGGTCGGCGATTTCTCGGCTGACATCGTCGCGCGAGATCTTGGGCGCGGCGATCTCGTGGTCATCGAAAATCAACTTGAAGGAACTGACCACTCGCATCTTGGTCAACTCCTCACTTACGCCGCTGGGCTTGATGCCGGTGTAATCGTCTGGCTGAGCCGGGATTTTCGGGAAGAACATCGGCAGGCTATAGACTGGCTCAACCGCAATACCGCAACGGCGGTCCATTTCTTTGGCGTGGTCATTGAGCTGCTTAAGGTTGACGAGTCGCGCCCGGCCGTGAATTTCCGCCCGGTCGCTTTTCCCAATGACTGGTCCCGAAAAGCGCAGTCGAGGCCGGGATCAGGAGAGATCTCTGGTAAGCAGGCTCTGTATCAGGAGTTCTTTCAGAGACTGATTGACGATCTCCGTGATAATCACAGCTTTACAAATGCCAAGGGCGGCCAACCGCAGAATGGGTACACGTTCGCGTCGGGAACGCGTGGATTTTCGTATGTGCTAGATTTCGTTGCGGGAAATCGTGTGAGGGCCGGGCTTTACATCGACACGGGTGTCGAGATGCGCAACAAGTCTGTCTTCGACCAACTGCGTGATCGGAAAGATGAACTGGAAGAGGCCTTTGGGGAATCACTGATATGGGAGCCTCTCGAAACTCGTCGCGCATGCCGCATTGCGACCTATCGTAACGGCAATATTGAGGACCCACCGGACGTTCGAGAAGAACATCTGAGGTGGG
>JBHHZJ010000123.1:0-8172 GCA_046758005.1 Kiloniellaceae bacterium | reverse complement strand
GCCGGGGCTACGCGCACAAGCACAAGGTGCTTAGCCTCGTTGATCGCCAAACTAGGCAGGCGCACAGCATGGTCGTTGACGACCTCAAGGCCGCGACCCTGGTTCCGATCCTGCAAGAGAATATCGGGAGCGAGAGCCGCGTCATGACCGACGAGGTTGGGCAGTACAAGCACCTGAATCGACACTTCGCCGATCACAGCGCCGTGCGGCACAATGCTGGCGAGTACGTATCGCGCGACGATCCGACCGTCCACACCAACACCATCGAGGGCTATTTCTCGATCTTCAAGCGCGGCATGAAGGGCGTCTATCAGCACTGCGCCAAAGAGCATCTTCACCGCTACCTTGCCGAATACGATCTCAGGTATAATCACCGGATCGCGCTTGGCGTGGACGACACCGAGCGGGCCGAGAAGGCGCTTCGCGGCATCGTCGGCAAGAGGTTGACCTATCGAACGACTAACCAACAAGTGAGCACGCATGGCTAAACCGAAGCCAAAACCAGACGATAAAGAACAATCAAAACGCTTCATCGAAAAGGCCAAGGAAGTCTCTGGTGATGATGCTGGCGAAGCGTTCGAGCGTGCAGTCAAGAGAGTTGTCCGTAAGTCCCCGCCTCCAAGTCGCGCAAAACGCGACTGAACTCGTCCTCGATGTCTTTCTCGGTCCACTGAAAGATCATCGTTGGAATCTCCCCGATTGAGCCCCAAGGAATAGGGAACTTGTCATTGCGCAACGCTCCGTCCTCTAGCCAACATTTGCGGCACCACCACGCCCACATATCGGCCGCTTGGAGCGGCAACACTCTTTCGTCGTTCTCAAATATGGGGTCACGGCCGGTAACGCCTTTTACACTGTCCGGTATGGTGGCCTTGTAAATTTCCCATCCATCTTGAACTTGCCGCTTTTCGCCCCGCTCATCGAATATAAAATCTATGGGACCGGACACGCCCCATTCTGTTTGGTGTTGCGCCGTAAGGTTAATTACTCCTTTGATTGCCCAGATATAGGGATTACCAATTGCCGTGAGCCCGGTCTTCTGCACAGCGCGCTTCAACGGATCGAGCGGGATCACCATCGCAAGCGCCCCCTGAACATGATCCCGAATAGTGAAATAATGCCACTTGGCGTGTTCCATAGATTCATCGCCGCCGCGATGCCAAACCTCGTTCATCTTGAACACGTCCCACGGAGCATGTTCTAGCCGTTGCCGCCATTCGTCTGAAAACCTCTCCCAGCGCTCGCGCGTTGCGACGAAGCCGCCCATAACAAGGACGCGGCCCCGTCCCATGCTGTCGTCTATGTAGGCGCGCAGCATCAACAGACCTCGAAGTCGCTGGTCATCGCCACCGAACCCGCAAACAAGAGCGACAATCTCCCTCGCATCCTGAGTCAACGCTCGGTACGCTTGATCGCGCATCATCCTACACCCCCGCCCGAGGGTACGGGACGTATAATATCGCCAAAAAAAAGGCGGCGCGCCAACGGCTTCAGCCGCAGTAGGCACGCCGCGCAAGGTGTTTGCGAATGCACGTGGTCCACAAAGGCAATCCGTGCCCTTAGGAGACCAAGATCCCTTATAAATCATGGGGCTTACAAGAACCTTACGACCGGTCGAACGAAATTGCAGAGTTCCGGGCAGGGCTTTCGCGGGCCGCATTCGTGTGACAACCTTGGCCGGAACCCGCCGCCCCGGCTGCTGCCGCCGGGTGGCGGGCGGCGGGTCCGGCTCCGTCCCGTACCGAGGAGATCGGCGTAGCGGTGCGCGTGTTGCTGGTTGAGGACCACGTTCGCCTCGCGGGCTTTATCCGCAAGGGGCTTGAGGCCGCCGAATTCGACGTCGACGCCGTGGAGACGGCCGCGACGGCGGCCGAGGCGCTGGCGTGCACGCGCTACGACGCCGTCGTCCTCGACCTGGGGCTGCCCGACATGGACGGCCTGGACCTGCTCAAATCACTGCGCAGGAAGCAGACCTCCGTCCCGGTGCTCGTCCTCACCTCGCGAATTCAGGTCGCCGACCGCGTGGCCGGGCTCAACGCCGGGGCCGACGACTATCTGACCAAGCCCTTCGTCATGGAGGAGCTGGTGGCCCGGCTTCACGCCTTGCTCCGGCGACCCCATCAAACTCTGGGCCCCGTGCTCGAGGCCGGCGAGGTGACGCTCGACGTGACCGCGCGCGAGGCCCGCGTGGCCGGGCGTCCCGTCGCGCTCTCGCGGCGCGAGCTCGGCCTGCTCGAACAATTGCTGCGCCGCAGCGGAAAGGTCGTGCCCAAGACGTTGATCGAACAGAGCCTCTACGGCGTGGGCGACGAGCTGTCGTCCAACTCCGTCGAGGTATTGGTCCACCGCCTGCGCAAGAAACTCTCCGACGCGGCGGCCAAGGCCACGATCCATACCGTGCGCGGCGTGGGCTACATGATCGTGCCTGCGGCTCGTCATTGACCCGGCGGGTGTCGGGGCGTCGGGCCCGGGGGCGCGGCGGACGTGATATCGGCGGCGGCCGACGCCGGAACCATCCGGACGCCGAACGCCAACGACGGCAAGGCCCCGAAAATCATGGTAATCTCGCCGGGGGCTGGCATGATCCACGATGTCCTGCCCGTGTGGCGGGCAAAGTGCGCCGCCGCGCCGCCAATGCGACAGGGGACCGAGGTTTTCGGGCGGCACCAGGGTTGGTAACAGGGCGAGACTTCGACTGACATGTTCTGTCCCCTGAAGCACTCGCGGCCCGATTGCAGCCACTGCGTGGTGCGGCATATTTCCCTGTGCTCCCAAGTGGACGGGGACAGCCTGGCCGAGCTTCAGGCCATGGCCAAGCGGGGCCGCTTCGACAAGGGACGGGTCGTCTTCGAGCAGGACGCCCGGCTCGGGCACGTCTTTCTGATCACCCGGGGGCTGGTCAAGCTCTACCGCGACATGGCCAGCGGGAAGCGGCAGATCACCGGGTTCCTCGGGCCGGGCGACCTGCTCGGCGGGGTCAAGCGGCGGGCCGGGGCGCACTGCACCGCGGAGACCATCACCGAGATCGACGTCTGCGCCTTCGAAAGGGACCGTTTCTCCTGGTTCCTGCAGTGCCATCCGGGTCTTTGCTTCACCCTGCTCGTGACCGCCATGGACGAAATCGAGGCGCAGTACGATCACCTCATCCTGCTCGGCCGGAAACTGGCCCCGGAACGCCTGGCCGCCTTCCTTCTGATGCTCAGCACGCGGTGGAAACTGGAGCATGAGGACCGGCGCCTGGTGCACACGATCATGCCGCGCGGCGACATGGCCGATCACCTGGGTCTCACGAGCGAGACGATCAGCCGCACCTTCAGCCGCTTCAAGGAGGAGGGCTTGATCGAGGTGCCGAACACCCGGTCGGTCATCCTCAAGAACATCCCCACGCTCCAGGATCTGGCGGGGTTCGAGGAACTCCCCAGCCACCGCATGGCCATCGGCCTGTAGGCACCGGCCGGGCCGACCCTGGATCGGCCGGTCGAGGCGATTGGCAGGGCCTCGAAACGAACCCTTAACCTTTTGAAATTCCACGGTCAGAGCAAATGCCTGCAAAAGACGTGGGACGGCCGCCAACGGTTCTGTCCCGGGGCGGGAAGAGAACGGCCGCTGCGGTGTTTTAAGGAAGTATTTTCCGATAAGAGCGATCCTACGCCGGACCAACCGGGAGAACGGAAATGGACAGCGGTCGGTTCGCCCTTCGGCCCCACATCATGATCGAACGGGACCATCGGAGCGACGAGGTCATTCTGATCGACGGTCATACCGGCGCGATCTGCTCCTGCAATGCGGCGGCCGCGGCTCTTTTGCTGGGGCTCGAGGCATACGTCACGGAGGACGACCTGGTGGAGACCCTATTGGCCGAATTCGACGTATCGGAAGCGACGGCGCGGCGCGACGTGGGGCGCTTCCTCGATTCCCTCAGCGCCATGGGGTTCGTGGACCTGGACGAGGGCGCCCGGCGGCGCGTGGCCGTGGCGTAGCGGCGCGGGTGCGACGGATTTGGACGGATCGCGACCAGGCCCCCCTTTTCGGCTTCGATTCTCCCACGGTTTCGTTGTGCGCGTGAAGGCCCCGCCGTGCGGGGCCTGGTTTCAGGGGTGTTGCGCGATGTGGAAAGCGATGCGGTTGCTGCTTCTCGCCGGGACGTCCGGCCTGGTTCTCCTGCCGGGGCCGGCGCACGCCAAGCTGAAGGCGCCCGAGGTCGGCACCAGGATGGTCTGGGAGTGTAACGGACCCTACAGCAAGCGTTACGATCTCAAGGTCGTTCGGGTCGACGACGACATCGTCCGTTACGAGGGCGTCGTGGACGGCCAGCCCTATTATTCCGAGAAGCACGCGGCACTGACGGGCACGAGCCTTTGGTACCGGCTGTCCGGGCAACGGACCCAGCGGTTCGACATGGAGGACTTCGAGGACTTCCGCGAGCTGGTCCCCGGGTCCAGGTTCAAGGGTGCGATACCGGCCGAACAAAAGGACGACAAGTGGGTCTGGGACTACCAGGTCAACGTCGGCCAGCCGCGCGCGGTCAATCATCGCGTTCTCGGAAAGGTTCTGCTCGTCCCGGTTTCCGAACGGCGCAAGGTCTTTCACGGCAGCTACTGGTCGAAAATGACGACCTATATTTTGCCCGAGGCCGGTATCTCGGTGAGCTGGATCTACGAGGATCCGAAGGGCGTGGAGCGCTGCGATCTGGCCGCCCTCGAACGCTGATCGTCTTTCGTTTCCGGGGCTCCGGGGGGAGGGTTACCGGAGCAACCTTAATCCGGGCACCGGCAGGATTCTCCCGATGGCTGCGAAGGAAATCTGCGTCGCTCTCACCGGATTCGCCGGCCTCGATGCGCCGGGGCCGGGCGTCTCCGTGGCCCGGGCGCTGCGCGAGGGCTGGCGCGGCAAACTCGCGCTCACCGCCTTCGGCGGCGATCCCCTGATGCCGGGCGCGTGGCTGCCCGGTCTGATCGACAGGATTTACCCGCTGCCCCCTTCGGACGCCGGCGAGGACGCTTTCCTGGGGGCCGTCTTGAAGGCCCACAAGGAGCGGCCGTTCGACGCCTTCGTTCCGGGCGGCGACGCCGTGGCCCTGACGGTCGCCCGGCTGCGCGAGCGTCTGCACGCATTGGGCATACGCACGCTGCTGCCCAGCCTCGACCGCCTGGACGCGCTGCGCCCGCAAAAGCTGGCGCGCCTCCTCGGCGACGGGCGCGTCCTTTGTCCGCTGACCGTGGTCGTCGCCGAGCCCGCGGACCTCGCCCGGCAGGCCGATCAACTCGGCTATCCGCTCCATGTCCGGTCGTGGGAGCGCGGGTCGAGTCTGGTCTGCAACACGGTCCAGGCGGAGCGCGCCGCGCGCCGATTGGCCTCCGGCGACGGCGCGCCGCTCGTCCTGCAGCGCGACGTTGCCGGCGAAAAATACGGCGTTGCGATGGTCGCGGACGCCGGCGGCGCTTGCACCGGAATGGTGATCCAACGCGCCCTGGCGCTGAATTCCGAAGGCCGGTCGGCCGCCGGCGTCGTGGTGCACGACCCGGACGTGGCCAGGTTCGCGCGGAAAGTTCTCGAGGCCTTGGACTGGCGCGGGCCCCTGCAGCTCGTCGTGGTGCGGGTGGCGGGGTCCAAGGACCTCTGGCTCTGCAACGTGCACGGCCATCTTCCCGCGTGGAGCATGCTGTGCCACAGGGCCGGCGCGAACCTCGCGGTTCGCTTGCTCGAAGAAATGTTGTCGATCGGGCG
This sequence comes from Kiloniellaceae bacterium, assembly GCA_046758005.1. Classification (GTDB taxonomy): domain Bacteria; phylum Pseudomonadota; class Alphaproteobacteria; order Kiloniellales; family J153; genus JBHHZJ01. Next base: position 2,445 of record JBHHZJ010000123.1, on the reverse strand, counting down.
CAAGCCCAAATTCCGGGCCCGGGCCGGCACCATGTACGTGCGCGGCATCGCCGAGACGGCCATCCGCCGCGACGAATTCGTGCGGCTGGGCCGGGGCAAGGGCGTCGCGGGCCGACCCGCCGGCAACGGCGCCGCGCCGAACGGGCGCCCTGCCGAAGGTCTTCGGGTCGCGCTGACCGGGGTGAGCACGCTCGATGTCGTCAACCCCGGCCTCGGCGTGGCCCGGGCGCTGCGCGCGGCCGACGGAATCGCCGGACTCTACGCGCTGGCGTACGGCACGCTGGATTCGGGCGCGTACCAGGCGGACCTGTTCGATTCCACGTTCCGCCTGCCGCACAACGGGTCGGGCGAGGCGCTGCTCGACCGCCTGAAAGAGATCCACCGCGCGCAACCCTTCAACGTGCTGATCCCGTGCCTGGACGGCGAGCTGGCGCGTTTCATCGGCATCGCCGACAAGCTTCTCAAGATCGGCGTGCACACCTTGCTGCCGTCGCGCAAGAGCCTGAAGCAACGAAGCAAATTGGCCCTGTTCGGCGGCAAGGGCCCGGCCGAACGGGGCGGCTTCGCCGTCCCCGAGAGCGTGATCGCCAGGACCAAGGCCGACACCGTCAAGGCGGTCAACGCCCTCGGGGTCCCGGCGGTCGTCAAGGGCCCGGTCTCCCAGTGCATTCCGGTCACCTGCGAGAGGGATGCGCAGTGCGCGTGGTTGCAGCTCCAGGCCGACGGCGCGGAGGCCGTCATCGTGCAGCCGCAGATCGCGGGACCGAGCTACGCGATCAGCGCGGTGTGCGACGTCGATCACCGCATCGTCTCGATCATGACGATCAAGAAGCTCGCGCTCTGCGGCCGGGGCAGCACCTGGGGCGCCGTCCACGTCGAGCAACCGGCCCTGGAAGCCGCGTTCGCGGAATTCCTTCGATCAATTGAGTGGGTCGGCCCGGTCGAGGGCGAGTTCATCCGCGACGAGTTGACGGACGAGTTTCACCTGATCGAGGTCAATCCGCGGTTCACGGCGTGGATCTACTTTTCCGCGGCGCTCGGCTCGAACCAGCCGTACCTCGCCGCCCGCATGGCCCTGGGCGAGCGCGTCAATCCGCCGGCCAACGACAAAGGCTTGGTTTTCGTGCGCCACCGCGACGAGGTTCCGTTGCGCGCCAGCGATGTCGCCGCGCTTTCGTCCAAGGGGGCCCTGCTCCATGGCTGAACCGAGGCCCTACGAGCCGCCCAGGATCACGCGCCTGCCCTTCGTCGCCTCGACCAAGCACCTCCCGCGCGAGATTTCGGCCGCGGCCGATCTGGACGACGAAATCGACGCGGCCGCCCTGGTGCGGCGGTTCGGCTCGCCGCTCTTCGTCATCTCCGAGCGCCGGCTGAGACACGATTTCCGTGCCTTCCTGCAAGCGTTCGCCGACCCGCACCTGGAGACCCGCATCGCCTACTCGGTCAAGACCAACTATCTGCCCGCGGTCTGTTCGATTCTGAAGGAGGAGGGCGCCTGGGCCGAGGTCGTCTCGGGGATGGAATACGAACTCGCCCGCGCGCTGGGGTTTCCGGGCCGGCAGATCATATTCAACGGCCCCCATAAGACCCGCGACGAGCTGGAGCGGGCCCTGGCCGGAGGGGCGATCGTCAATATCGACAATTTCGACGAACTGTCGCTGGTGGAGGAGATCGCCACGGGCCTGCCGCGGCCGGCGCGGCTCGGCATCCGGATCAGCTTCCGCTTCGGCGCGCTGGGCTGGACCAAGTTCGGGTTCGACGACGACAACAAGGACAGCCAGAGGGCGCTGGAGCGTATCGCCGGCAACCGCAGGCTGCGCCTCGAGCTGCTGCACAGCCATTGCGGCACCTTCCTTCTCGTCGAGGGAATCTACGCAAAGGCGGCGGAACGGCTCATCCGCTTGGCCAAGCGCGCCCGGGACCTGGGGCTCGCGCCGAGCATGATCGACCTCGGCGGCGGGTTCCCCTCCGGCAACGACCTTCGCCCGGAGTACGACTTTCCGGGCGGCAGCAGCCGCAGCGGCAACTTCTGGGCGCCCTACGCGGCGGAAATCCGCGATCGCCTGCACAAGGCCCGCGACCTTTTCGGCGGCCGGCCGAGGCTCGTGTTGGAGCCCGGGCGGGCGGTGGTCGATGCCGCGGTCCAGCTCCTGTGCACCGTGGTCGCGAAGAAGGCCATCGAGGGCCGCACGCCCGCGATCATCGTCGACGCCGGCGTGAACCTGGTGCCCACCGCGTGCTACTACAATCACGGGGTGAACCGGGCCGCCAGTGGCAACGGGGTCCAGCACGGGCGCCACGGCGCCATCGACATCTACGGCCCGCTGTGCATGCAGACCGACCGGCTGCGCGACCAGGCCCTCCTGCCGCCCCTGGAGGTCGGCGACATCCTGGCGATCTCCCACGTCGGGGCCTATTGCCACACCCAGTCGATGCAGTTCATCC
>JBHHZJ010000122.1:0-8391 GCA_046758005.1 Kiloniellaceae bacterium | reverse complement strand
CCGGGGTCGGCAAGACCGTCATCATCATGGAGCTGATCAACAACATCGCCAAGGCGCACGGCGGGTACTCGGTCTTCGCCGGGGTGGGCGAGCGCACGCGCGAGGGCAACGACCTCTACCACGAGATGATCGAGTCGGGCGTCATCAGGCTCGACGACGAGGGCTCGAAGGCCGCGCTCGTCTACGGCCAGATGAACGAGCCGCCGGGCGCGCGCGCGCGCGTCGGGCTGTCGGGGCTGACGCTCGCCGAGTACTTCCGCGACGAGGAGGGCCAGGACGTCCTGCTGTTCATCGACAACATCTTCCGCTTCACCCAGGCGGGCTCCGAGGTCTCGGCGCTGCTCGGGCGCATGCCCTCAGCGGTCGGCTATCAGCCGACGCTGGCCACCGACATGGGCGAGCTGCAGGAGCGCATCACCTCGACCAAGGAGGGCTCGATCACCTCGGTGCAGGCGATCTACGTGCCGGCCGACGACCTGACCGACCCGGCGCCGGCGACCTCGTTCGCGCACCTGGACGCCACCACCGTGCTGTCGCGCCAGATCGCGGAGCTCGGCATCTACCCGGCGGTCGACCCGCTCGATTCCACGAGCCGCATCCTCGACCCGCGGGTGGTCGGGAAGGAGCACTACGCGGTCGCGCGCGAGGTGCAGCGGGTGCTGCAGCAGTACAAGGCGCTGCAGGACATCATCGCGATCCTCGGCATGGACGAGCTGTCCGAGGAGGACAAGCTGGTCGTGGCGCGGGCGCGTAAAATCCAGCGCTTCCTGTCGCAGCCGTTCCACGTCGCCGAGGTATTCACCGGGCGGCCGGGCGTGCTGGTCTCGCTCGAGGACACGATCCGCGGCTTCGACGGCATCGTCAAAGGCGAGTACGATCACCTGCCGGAGGCCGCCTTCTACATGCTCGGCACCATCGAGGAGGCGGTCGAGAAGGCGCGCCAGATGGCCGCCGAGGCGGCCTGAACCGCGCGGTCCGGGATACGCGGGTTGTCCGATACGGCAACGGGGCGAAAGCCATGACCGAGGAGTGGGTCGAGTTCGAGCTGGTCTCGCCGGAGCGGCTGCTGTTCTCGGAGAACGTCGAGATGGTGGTCGTGCCGGGCGGCGCGGGCGACTTCGGCGTGCTGCCGCGCCACGCGCCGATGATCTCCACGGTCCGGCCGGGCGTCATCCGGGTCTACGAGAAGGGCCAGGTCAAGGAGCGCATCTTCGTCGCCGGCGGCTTCGCCGAGGTGACCCCGGCGCGCTGCACGGTGCTGGCGGACCGGGCCCTGCCGGTCGCCGAGATCGACCGCGCCGCGGCGGAGCAACAACTCGCGGACGCGCGCGAGGACCTGGCAGACGCCACGACGGAGGCGGAGCGAAAGATGGCGGAAAAGATGATCGCGGTGGCCGAGGCGATGCTCCAGGCGGGCGAAAGCTAGGTCCGGGTGGGACGTGCGCCGAGCCCGTCACGGGCGGCGGCGCGGCGTGCCGCCCGGCCGGCCGGGAGCGGTTCCGAAGCCGGCGCCATCATGGTAAGGTCCGCTCGACCTTTTATAGGCCCGGCCCGACGAATGGCGGGGGCACGGCCAGCGCGGCGACGTTGGCATTGTCGGAGCAGATGCGGGCAAGACGGAATGACGGGGAAGCACTGGACGCTCGACGACATCCCCTGGGAGCGGTTCGATCCGGTCAAGGTCGATCCTGACATCCTCAGGATCGTCAAGGCCGCCAGCATGGTCGAATACAACGGCGGCGACTACGCGACCTACCTGTGCAACGTGTTCCCGGACGACCCGGAGTTCCAGGAGGCCGCGAAGGCCTGGGCGGCCGAGGAGGTGCAGCACGGCCTGGCGCTCGGCCGCTGGGCCGAGATGGCCGACCCGTCGTTCGACTTCGAGGAGAGCTTCAAGCGTTTCACCGAGGGCTTCCGCGTGCCGCTGCACGCCGCGGAGTCGGTGCGCGGCTCGCGCACGGGCGAGCTGGTCGCGCGCTGCATCGTCGAGGTCGGCACCTCGTCCTATTACTCGGCCCTCGGCGCGGCCAGCGCCGAGCCGGTCCTGCGCGCGATCTGCAGGAACGTCGCCGGCGACGAGTTCCGCCACTACAGGCTGTTCTACAGCCACCTCAAGCGCTACCTGCGGAAGGAGCGGATCGGCAGGCTGCGCCGGGTCCTGGTGGCGCTCGGCCGGATCGGCGAGAGCGAGGACGACGAGCTCGCCTACGCCTACTACGCCGCCAACGGCCGGCCGGACGAGCCTTACGACCGCAAGCGCTGGTCGCGCGCCTACGCGGCCCGCGCCTTCGGCTATTACCGCCGCGAGCACGTCGAGCGCGGCGTGGCCATGACCTTCAAGGCGGTCGGGCTCGCTCCCCAGGGCCGGCTCGCGCGCTGGACCTCGCGCGCGGCCTACCGGTTCGTGCGGGCCCGCCACCAGCGTTGCGCCGGCGCCGCCTGATCCGGCCCGGATCTACTCTAGACCGTGATCCGAAAGACCGTGGGGCGTTGCGAATACAGCGGCGGCTGGCCGCCGGCCCGGCGGTAGGCGTCGCTGCCCAGCACCGCGCCGTCGCGATGCTGCGCCAGTGGGCCGGCGGGCGGGCCCAGGTCCTGCGCCAACACCTGGATCAGAAACCGCGCCGAGGCGCCCAAGGGGCGCTCGGCGGCCGGGCCGGCACCCGCACGGGCGCCCGGGCCGGCCGGCCCTGCCCGGCCCCGCCCGAGCGCGCGCTGCGCGTCGCGGGGGTCGGGCCGGACATGGCGGCCCTGGACCCCGTTGCGTGGCGGGGTGCTCCGGGCGACCGCCGCGACCGGCTCGTCGGTGCGCCGCCCGCCGCGGGCGGCAAGAACCCCTGCCGCGTCGCTCGCGGGTGGCGGCGCGGCGGTCGAGGAGGACGGAAGCAAAGCCAGGGCGCTCATTGACGGCGGGACGTCCTTTGCGGCGGGGCGACGAATATGGCGAAAATTTTATTTAATTCGAATTAAATCGGCAAGAGGTTTGAAGTGCCCTGTTTGGTACGGTTAATTAACCATATGCCGTAACGTTACGTTATATTCGAGATAATGCGAGATTTCATATAATAACATAATAATAAGGCGTTCATCAATTAACCTTAACTACACCATTATTTATTTCCTTCATCATTCATTAAATGCTCGACACATACACTGGGAACCTAGGCGTGCGGCGACGGCGCCCGCGAATAACGGCCCGCAATACCCGAGCCCAGGAACGGGCCGTTGCGAAGCGGGCCGCGAGACCGCCGTCAGCTTCAGGTAGGAGTGATCGCCGGTGCACCTTTCTGCACACAGGGACGACGGTTCGGCGCAGCTCCGGCGCTTGCGCTCCGCCATAGAGGCCTCCGGCGACGTGATCTACACCTGGGACCTTGCCACCGACCGGATCGACTGGATCGGCGCGGCCGGCCGGGTCTTCGGGCCGGAGCCGTCGGCCGCCCCGCGCACCGGCGACCACTACCACGGGCGCATCAATCCGGAGGATCTGCCAATCCGCATGCAGGCGCTGTCGGAGCATTTCGCCGGCGCCCGGTCCTACGACTGCGAATACCGCGTGCGCGCCAGCACGGGCGAGTTCCACTGGGTGCACGATCGCGGCGGCGTCGAATTATCGAGCAGCGGGACCCCGGTGCGCCTGTCGGGCACGCTGCGCCTCATTACCCAGCGCAAACAGCAGGAGGCCCGGCTCGAGCACCTCGCCAACTACGACGAGCTGACCGGGCATTTCAACAAGCTGCGCCTGCGCGAGGCGCTCGACAACGCGCTCGCGCACAGCCAGCGCTACAACCGGCCCGGCGCGTTCCTCGCGGTCGGCGTGGACCAGCTGGACCGGGTCAACGCCGCCTACGGCTACGAGGTCGGCGACACGGTGCTGGTCAAGGTCGCGCAGCGCCTCGACCGATGCCTGCGCGCCACCGACCTCATCGGCCGACTGGGCAGCGACCGCTTCGGCATTCTGCTGGGGGCATGCTCGGAAGGCGAGGCGATCATGATCGGCGAGCGCGTCCTGCAGGCGGTCCGGCACAACCCGGTCCGGGCCGCCGGCAACCGCATCCAAACCACCGCCTCGATCGGCCTCGTCCATTTCCCGAGACAGTCCAAGACCAGCTTCGACGTCATCGCCAAGGCGGAAGGCGCCCTGTTGAAGGCGAAGTCTTCGGGCCGGGACTGCCTCAATACCTACCGGCTTTCCGAGCAGCAGCGCCGCACCTACCGCGCCAGCATGGAGCTCGGCGGGCAGGTCACCCGGGCGCTCAAGGAGGATCGGCTGGTGTTCGCCTACCAGCCGGTCGTCGATGCGCGCACCCACGAGATCCGGTACTACGAGTGCCTGCTGCGCATGTATACGCCGGACGGCGAACTGATCCCGGCCAGCGAATTCGTCCCGGTGGTCGAGCGCCTGGGCCTGGTGCGCGCGCTCGACCGGCGCGCCCTCGACATGGCGCTGCACGACCTCGAAGCCCATCCGGGCGTCGTGCTGGCCTTCAACATCTCGGGCGTGACGGCGGCCGACCGCGGCTGGCTGCGCGCGCTCGTGGCGCGCCTCAAGGACCGCGCCGACCTGGCCAGCCGGCTGATCGTCGAGATCACCGAGACCGCGGCCCTGCACGACATCGACGACACCGCGCGTTTCGTCTCGATCCTGCGCGATCTCGGCTGCCAGGTGGCGGTCGACGACTTCGGCGCCGGCTACACGACGTTCCGGCACCTCAAGGCGCTGACCGTCGACGTGGTCAAGATCGACGGCTCGTTCGTGCGCAACTTGGGCGACAATGGGGAGAACCTGCTCTTCATCCGCAACCTGCTGGCCCTGGCGCGCTCCTTCAACCTGGTCACCGTGGGGGAATGCGTGGAAACCACCGACGAGGCCGCGATCCTGCTGCAGGAGGGCGTCAACCTGCTCCAGGGGTATTACTTCGGGAAGCCGGAAGTGACCCCGGCCTGGCGCGCCGGGCGCGGGGCGGTAGCGCACCTGGTCTCGCCGCGCCTCGGCGCCGACAACCGCGCGGCGGCGTCGTAGCCTTCGAATCGAACGCGCGCGACGGGCGTGCCGTCTAGCCCTTCGGGCCTTCCTTGGTGATCGCTTCGAGCTGCTTTTGCAGCAGGTCCACCTGCGCTTTGAGCTTCTCGAGGGAGTCGGCCTCGCCCGGTTCCTTGGTGCCGTTGCCCGCCGTGGCCGGCGGCTCCGCCTTCTGCTCGACCTGGAACGGGGAGAACATCTTCATGGCGTTCTCGAAGATCGCCATGTTCTGCTTGCTCATCTCCTCCAGGTTGCCGAAAGGGAATATGCCGCCGAAGGCGTCCTGCATGGACTGGCGCAGGCGCTCCTGATTCATGGCGAAGGCCTCCATCATGTGATCCAGGTAGCGCGGGACCAGCCATTGCATGGAGCCGCCGTAAAATCCGATGAGCTGGCGCAGGAACTTGATCGGGAGCAGGTGCTGGCCCTTGCCTTCCTCCTCGACGATGATCTGGGTCAGGACCGGGCGCGTGATATCCTCGCCGGTCTTGGCGTCGTAGACCACGAAGTCGATGCCCTCCTGCACCATCTGGCAGAGGTGGTCCAGGGTGACGTAGCTGCTGGTCGCCGTGTTGTAGAGCCGCCGATTGGCGTATTTCTTGATCGTGATCGGCCCGTCCTCGCCACCCGTTTGTTTGCCTGCCACGCTCCGCGCCTTTCGATCCTGCCGGGCCGGCCGCGCCCTCGCCCCGCTCTGTTCACGTTTGGTGCAACGTGCAGGGCCATATTGCTGCGTTGCGATAAGGGCTGTCAACGAATAGTCGCGGCCGGTCCCGGCCGGCGCCGGCCCCCGCGCCGCCCCGCCAACGGGGCTGGTGCGCACGCCGCTTCCCGGGCGCTGGCCTTGACCCGGGGGCAGGACTATACTCCGCCCGATGTCGGAGCAGGCGGATCTCGACGAGCTGGCGCGGCGTTACCTGGATCTGTGGCAGGACCAGATGACGGCGCTGGCCGCCGACGAGGACTTCGCCCGGGCTTTGCAGCGGATCCTGACGACCATGGGCTTGGCGGCCACGGGGCCGGCGGCTTGGGCGGCTTGGCCGGCCACGCTGGCCGCGTTCAAGCAAGGCCCCCACGTGGAGCGAGCGGCCGATGGCCAGAGCGAGCAGCGCCCCGGCGGATCGCACGACCACCCGGGCCACGGAGCATCGGCGCCTCGGGCCGCGCCCGCTGCCGCTGCATCTGACGGCGGCGTCGCTGGCCTGGACGAGTTCGCGCGCCGCCTTGCCGTTCTTGAGGAACGGGTCGCTGCCCTGGAGGCCGGAGGTCAGGGACGCCGCCGCGGCCCTCCGGGAACGGCTCGCAAACGTCGATCCTGAGGCGTTCGCGCGCGCGGTCGACCGGCAGATCGAGCGGCGCCTGCGCGCGCTCGCCGAGGGTATCCTGGCCTACCGCCGCCACCCTTACCGGCGCACGCTGCCCGTGCCGCCGACGCTCTGGCGCGAGGGCACGACGCGCCTGCTCGACTACGGCGCCACCGAACGGGCCGGGGCCGCGCGCGCCAAGGCCGGCCGGCGCCCCGGGCCGCCGGTCCTGGTGGTGCCGTCGCTGATCAACCGCGCCTACATCCTGGACCTGACCGCCGAGACCAGCCTGCTGCGCTGGCTGGCCGGCCAGGGCCTGCGGCCCCTGCTCGTCGATTGGGACCGGCCGGGACCGGAGGAGCGCGGTTTCACGCTCACCGATTACATCGCCGGCCGGCTGGAGACCGCGCTCGACGCGGTGCGGGAGACGACCGCCGCGCCCCCGCTGCTCATCGGCTACTGCATGGGCGGGCTGCTGGCGCTCGGCCTGGCGCTGCGCCGCCGGCACCACCTGTGCGGCCTGGCGCTGCTGGCCACGCCGTGGGATTTCCACGCCGAATCGGGCCTCCAGGGCGCGCTCGCGGCATCGGCCCTGGCGGCGCTGGGCCCGTTGATCGACACCCTGGGCGAGCTTCCGGTGGACCCGATCCAGGCGCTGTTCGCCGGCCTCGACCCGCAACTGGTGGCGCGCAAGTTCGTCGCCTTCGCGCGGCTCGACCCGACGAGCCCCAAGGCGGCCTCGTTCGTCGCCCTCGAAGACTGGCTGAACGACGGCGTGCCCCTTGCCGCGCCGGTCGCGCGCGAGTGCCTGTCCGGCTGGTACGCGGACAACACGCCGGCCACGGGGCGCTGGCGGGTCGCGGGCCGGCCGGTGGATCCGGCCCGGCTCGACCTGCCGTGCCTGTCCGTCATCCCGGCGCAGGACCGGATCGTTCCGCCGGCCTCCGCGGCGGCGCTGGCCGCGGCGATTCCGGGGGCCCAGCGCATGGTTCCCCCGATGGGCCATATCGGGATGGTGGTGGGCGGCCGCGCCCGGCAACAGGTCTGGAGGCCGCTTCTGGCGTGGCTGCGGGCGCGGGCGGCCGGCGCCCCATAGCGGGGCCGCCCGCAAGAAACGCATGGCCTTGCCCCTTGCGCACGGGGGGCCGGGGCGGGTATATGATGGAGTGGTTTTGTGCACTGCAACATAACCGACCGATAAACCCGGCACGTGCGGCACCCGGCGCAGGTGTCCGAAATCGCGCTCCGCGCGCGGAATGCGGAGCAAGGCCAGCATCCCAGGAAGGGCGCAAGACGGAGGGAGAAATCCAGACATGACCGAGATCGTCATCGCAGGCGCGGCGCGCACCCCCGTGGGCGCATTCAACGGCGGGCTGTCGAGCGTGTCCGCCTCGTATCTGGGCACGGTCGCCATCCAGGAGGCGATGAAGCGCGCGAGCGTCGACCCGGCCGAGGTCGACGAGGCCATCATGGGCCAGATCCTGACCGCCGGCGCCGGGCAGAACCCGGCGCGTCAAGCCGCCGTGGCGGCCGGCATCCCGGTGGAAAAGACGGCCTTTCAGATCAACCAGCTGTGCGGCTCGGGCCTGCGCTCGGTCGCGCTCGGATACCAGGCGATCCGGCTCGGCGAGGCGGACATCGTGGTCGCCGGCGGCCAGGAGAGCATGAGCCAGGCGCCCCATGTGGCGCACCTGCGCAACGGCGCCAAGATGGGCGACGTCACATTCATCGACAGCATGATCAAGGACGGCCTGTGGGACGCCTTCAACGGCTACCACATGGGCAACACGGCCGAGAACGTGGCGCGCAAGTGGCAGCTCACGCGCGAAGAGCAGGACGCCTTCGCCGCCGCCTCGCAGCAGAAGGCCGAGGCCGCCCAGAAGGCCGGCAGGTTCGCGGACGAGATCGTGCCGGTGGTCATCAAATCCCGCAAGGGCGAGGTCACCGTCGATACCGACGAGCACCCCAAGCACGGCACCACGGCGGAGAAGCTGGCCGCGCTCAGGCCCGCCTTCGACAAGGAGGGCACGGTCACCGCGGGCAACGCCAGCGGCATCAACGACG
>JBHHZJ010000121.1:0-8536 GCA_046758005.1 Kiloniellaceae bacterium | reverse complement strand
GGCCGTGTCTCAGTCCCAGTGTGGCTGATCATCCTCTCAGACCAGCTACGGATCGAAGCCTTGGTGAGCCGTTACCTCACCAACAAGCTAATCCGACGCGGGCTCGTCCCAGGGCGCAAAAGCTTTCCCTCTCAAGGCGTATGCGGTATTAGCCGCCGTTTCCAGCGGTTATTCCCCACCCCGGGGTAGATTCCCACGCGTTACTCACCCGTGCGCCAGTTTCCACGGGGCCGAAGCCCCGCTTCACCTTCGACTTGCATGTGTTAAGCCTGCCGCCAGCGTTCGTTCTGAGCCAGGATCAAACTCTCAGGTTGACTTGGCCTGTCCGCGACCCGCAGGCCGACGAACAGGACCGAGCAAGGTTCCCGGCACAAACGCGCAAAAGTGCTTGGCACTTTCGAGATACGCGTTCGCGCCAGAGTCCCGACACGACACCAATACGATGCCGGCATCCGGTCTCCGCCGCCCGCGCATCCCTTCCTTCCAATCCACAATGTCAAACAGCAGGGCACCAAGACGGTGTGCCAAACCCCCGCGGGCCGATGCTCCGGCCGAACGGGGCGCAGATTATATCGATCGTACCCGACACCTGCAACGCCACCCACGGCGCAGCGACTCAGGAGCGATCTTTCGGAGGTGCCGCCGACGCCGCACACGGCGCTCCCGCCGTCGGCGAGCGAGTATATAGGCCGTCCCCACCGCCGTGTCCAGACCCCAATTTAACGAATCTGAACTTCCACGGGCGGCGCCGGGTCCATCCCTAACCGCCGCCACGCGAGAGTGCGGACGGGCTTGACCCTGCCGCCAGGGCCCGCACCTCGCCGGCCGCACAGGCCGGTATCGGAAGGTCGCGGCGGCGCCGCGCTCCGGGACTTTTCTTTCGTTTATTTATATAATGATTAATAATGATATTTCAATCTCTTATATGCGTTTTCTAATTTGTTATCCTATGACAGAAGCCGGCCCGGCCTCAGAGCAGTCCCAGCTCGTGCAACTCCGCGGCCATCTCCGGGGGCATGTCCGCCGCCCCGCCCGGCAGGTCCACCAGATCCGGCAGCGCATCCTCGGGGGCGAGGTAGCGCCACCCCTGGAACGGCCGGTGCGCCTTGGGTACGGTGCGCACCAGCCGGCGGTCCAGGAGCAGCAACGTGCAAGGCCGGCCCGAGTCGTCGACGGCGCGCTCGATCCCGACGAGGCGCTGGCGAGCCCGCACGAACCCCTTGATGACCCAGTAGATCGAGCCGCCGCAGAGCAACTCCTGGCGCCGGCGCGGCATCATGCGCGTGCGGTGGAACACGCGGCCGGTCCGCTTCAGGCGCAGCGCCTGCCAGCGGCGCAGGTCGTCCACGTCCTCGGTCCCGACCGAAAGCTTGATGAGGTGCAGGGTCATGCCGCCTTGCCGGCCAGCGCGCGCGCCACCTTGGAGGCCGGCGGCCGGCCCAGGTGGTCGCAGATCATGCGGCCCGCCGCCACCAGCTTGTCCAGATCGACCCCGGTTTCGATCCCCAGGCCGTTCAGCATGTACAGCACGTCCTCGCTGGCCACGTTGCCCGAGGCTCCTTTGGCGTAAGGGCAGCCGCCCAGGCCGGCGACCGAGCCATCCACGGTGGCCACGCCGAGCTCGAGGCAGGCCAGAATGTTGGCGAGCGCCTGGCCGTAGGTGTCGTGAAAATGGACCGCCAGGCGCTCGATCGGGACCCGGGCGGCGACCGCCTCGACCATGGCCCGCGCCCGGGCCGGCGTGCCGACGCCGATGGTGTCCCCGAGCGAGATTTCGGCGCAGCCCATCTCGAACAGCCGGCCCGCCACGTCGGCCACGGCGGCGGGCGCGATCTCGCCCTCGTAGGGGCACCCGAGTACGCAGGAGACATAGCCGCGCACCCGGATGGCGTCCCCGTTGGCCGCCGCCACGACGGGCGCGAAGCGCGCCAGGCTCTCGGCGATCGAGCAGTTGATGTTGCGCCGGGTGAACGTCTCCGAGGCGGCGCCGAAAACCGCGACCTCCTCGGCCCCGGCGGCGCGCGCCGCCTCGAACCCCTGCATGTTGGGCGCCAGCACGGGATAGCGCACGCCGGGCCTGCGCGCGATTGCGGCCAACACCGCGGCCGTGTCGGCCATCTGCGGCACCCACTTCGGCGAGACGAAGGCCCCGGCCTCGATCACGCCGAGGCCGGTGTCGCTCAACCGGTCGATGAACGCGACCTTGACTGCGGTCGGGACGGTGTCCGGCTCGTTCTGCAGGCCGTCGCGCGGGCCGACCTCGACCATCGTGATACGCTTGGGCAGGTTCATGGCGCCCGCCCTTCGGCTTCGAAGGCGATCAACTCCGCGCCCTCCTCGACCAGGTCGCCGGCCGAACAATGCACCGCGGCGATGGTCCCGTCGCCGGGCGCGAAGAGGCTGTGCTCCATCTTCATGGCCTCGAGGACGACGAGCGGCGCGCCGCGGACCACCGCCTGCCCCGGCGCCACGTAGACCTTGACCACCTTGCCGGGCATGGGCGCGGCCACCCGCCCCGCGCCCGCCTCCTCTTCCGGCACCGCCTCGAGCGGGTCGACGACGTGCAGGCGGTGGATGCCGCCGCGCAAAAGGACGTTCAGCTCGCCGCCGCGACGCACGACGCTCGCCGGAAAGCGGCGGCCGTCCAGATCGGCCAGCAGCGTCCCGTCGGGTCCGATCTCGCCGCGCGCCCCCATGCGCCCGCCCGGCAGCTCCAGCAGATAGCCGTCCGGGCGATAGTACACCGTGACCGCGGGTTCGGCGTCCCCGTCGCGGAACGCGAGGCGGGTGTGGGTCTCGACGTTGAGCCGCCAGCCGGTGGTCTGGTGCCAGGGCGAATACGGATCGTTGGAGCGGCGCGCCCGGGCCTCCGCCTGCGCGCGCCGGCGCAGCAGTTCGGCCAGGCACGCCACGGCCAGCACGTCATCCGAGGCCGGGGCCGCCTCGGGCACCAGGTCGGCGTGGTGGCGGGCGATGAAGCCGGTGTCGATCTCGCCCGCCGCGTAGGCCGGGTGCGCCGCGACCGCCGCCAGGAAGGCGACGTTGGTCGCCGGCCCCACGATCTGGGTTTCGGCGAGCGCGGCACGCAGCCGGGCCAGCGCCGCCCGGCGGTCGCGGTCCCAGACGATCAGCTTGGCGATCATCGGGTCGTAATGGACGCCGATCTCGTCGCCTTCCCGCACGCCGCTGTCGGCCCGCACATGGGGTCCTTCGAGGGGCAGACGCAGGTGTACGAGCCGCCCGGTCGCGGGCAGGAAGTCCCGGGCCGGGTCCTCGGCGTAGATTCGCGCTTCGACGGCGTGCCCGGACAGCGCCAGGTCGCCTTGGCCGAGCGGCAGGGGCTCACCGGCGGCGACCCGGATCTGCCATTCGACCAGGTCCTGGCCGGTGATCATCTCGGTGACCGGATGCTCCACCTGAAGGCGTGTGTTCATCTCCATGAAATAGAAGTTCTTTCCACCCGCGATGAACTCCACCGTCCCGGCCCCCACGTAGCCGCTCGCGCGGGCGGCGGTGACCGCGGCCGCACCCATCTCGGCGCGCCGCTCCGGCGCGAGGCCCGGGGCCGGCGCCTCCTCGATCACCTTCTGGTAACGGCGCTGGATCGAACAGTCGCGCTCGAACAGATGGACCACGTTGCCGTGGCGGTCGGCGAAGATCTGCACCTCGATATGACGCGGCCGTTCCAGACAGGCCTCGATGAGCACCCGGTCGTCGCCGAAGGCGGCCGCCGCCTCGCGCCGGGCCGATTCGAGGGCGGCGGCGAAGTCCTCCGCCCGCTCGACCACGCGCATGCCCTTGCCGCCCCCGCCGGCCGAGGCCTTGACGAGCACCGGATAGCCGATCGCCGCGGCCGCCTCGGCCAGTCGCGCCGGGTTCTGGTCCTCCCCGTGGTAGCCGGGCACGATCGGTACGTCCGCCTTTTCCATGAGCGCCTTGGCCGCGCTCTTCGAGCCCAGGGTGCGGATCGCCGACGCCGGCGGGCCGATGAAGGCCAGACCCTGCGCCGCGCAGGCCTCGGCGAAGTCGGCGTTCTCGGCGAGGAAGCCGTAGCCGGGGTGCACCGCCTGGGCGCCCGAGCGCTCGGCTGCGGCGAGGACCGCCTCGATCTTCAAGTAGCTTTCCGCGGCCGGCGCCGGACCGATGGGATAGGCCTCGTCCGCAGCGGCTACGTGCGCGGCGGCGGCGTCGGCCTCGGAATAGACCGCGACCGTGCGGATGCCGAGGCGGCGCGCCGTGCGCACCACTCGGCAGGCGATCTCGCCTCTGTTGGCGATCAGGATCTTCTCGAACACCCCCGCGCCTTTCCGCGCCGTCCGTGCTCACTCGTCGCGCAGGATATCAAACGCGATCGAGATGCGCTGCTCGCCGGTCTCGAACGGCACCGTGTGATGGTAGAAGTAGGACGGGAACAGCACCATGAGGCCCTCCTTCGGCCGGTAGGCGCGCACCTCGGGCTCGACCGTGTAAGGGATCCGCAGCCCGGGCCGGCCGAACTCGATCCAGCCGGCGCGCGACTCGCCGGCCTGCGCGACGATCCGCGGCAGCTTCGCGTAGTAGACACCGCTCAGCCACGCCGGGTGGATGTGCGGCACTTGGTGGCCCTGCGCCTCGAGGACGACGGACCACACGGTCAGGCGCCAGCGCTGCGGCGGTCGGGCGAGGAAAGGATGCTCCGGCTCGCGCGGCAGGTCGTGGATGTAGTCCGCGACCGCGGCGTTGATCATGCGTTCGAGCTCGGCGATCGGCCCCTTGGGCTCGGCCAGAAGCTCGCCGGTGTGCCGCCCCTGGCGCGTGGCGTGGCTTGTCGGCGCGAACACGAGCGTCGGGTGGGCCAGGATGTGCGCGCTCAGAGCCGCGTTGAACTCGGCGAGGCTGTCGTATCCGGACGGTGCGTCGAACTGCACCGGGCGGACGAAGCGGTCGAAATCGACCAGCGCGCGGGTGTCCTCGCGCCGGCCGAGCTCGTCCAGCACCACGGCCTTGAGCGCGAGCAGCCGCGCGTTGCCCGGCTCGCGCCGCAGGTAGGCCTCGCACGCCTCCAGCGCCGCCGGCAAGTCGCGCATCTGCAAGAGCGCGATGCCGAGGTTTACGTAGGCTTCCGGGAAATCGGGCCGGAGCGCGATTGCCCGGCGGTGCGCCGCGACGGCATCGTCCAGCTCGCCCAGGGCGCGGAGCGCGCCGCCCAGGTTCGTGTAGGCCTCGGCGAACCCCGGGTCGATCTCGATGGCGCGTTTATAGGCGGCGGCGGCCTCCGCGAACCGTTCGGCCTCGCGCAGCGCGCCGCCCAGGTTGGAATGGGCGCCCGCGAAGCCCGGATCGCGTTCGACCGCGCGCTCCAGCACCTCGATCGCCCCGTCGAGGCGGCCCAGCTCCTGCAACACGTAGCCGAGGTTGACGAGCGCCTGCGTCATGGCCGGCTTGATCTCGAGGGCGCGGCGATAGGCCGCGGCCGCTTGCTCGAGGTTGCCCAGCACGCGCAGCACCCCGCCCAGGTTGAAATGGGCCTCGGCCAGGTCCGGCCGCACCTCGAGCGCGCGCCGGTAGGCCGCCGCGGCCTCCCCGTGCCGGCCCAGATCCTCCAGGACCCCGCCGAGGTTGTAGTGCGCGCCGGCGAGCCGGGGATTGATCTCGACCGACCGGCGATAGGCGGCGGCCGCTTCCTCGCGCCGGCCCAGCGCCTCCAGCGCGCCGCCGAGATTGAGCCACGCTTGGGCGAAGCCGGGGCGCAGGTTCAGGGCGCGGCGGTAGCTGCCGGCGGCTTCTTCCGGCCGGCCGAGCGCGTGGAGCGCCGTGCCGAGCTTGAAATGCGCCTGGGCGAAGTCCGGCTCGATCTCGGTCGCGCGGCGGAACGCGGCGGCGGCCTCCTCGAGCCGGCCGGCGGCCCGCAGGGCCGCGCCCAGGTTCGCGTGATAGGCCGGGTTCCGCCCGCCGAGCGCGATCGCGCGTTCCAGCAGCGCCGCGCCCTCGCCCGGCCGCCCCGACCGCGCGGTCGCGACGCCCAGCACGTGCAGCGCGTCCGGATCGTCCGGCCGAAGATCCAACGCCTGGCGGGCGAGCGCCGTGGCCTCGGCCAGGCGGCCCGCCTGCAGTCGGGCGGCGGCCAGTGCGACGGCCTGGCTCGCCGGCGTTGCCTGGTCCTGTGCGCTCACCTCGCCTCCCGTCCCGGGCTCAACCGGCGCCGTGACGCAACACCATGTCGCGCAGCGTCACGATGCCGACGGGCCGACCGTCGTGATCGACCACAAGTGCGCGCGACAGGCCGAAGCGGACCAGCAGCCGGACCGCGTACTTGATGTTCATGTTCGCCGGCAAGCTCAGCACCGGCTTGGACATGATCTCGTAAACGTTGACGCGCTCCGCGGCGCGGTCTCTGGCGATGACCTCGCGGGCGACGTCGGCCACGACCAGCAGCCCGAACTCGTCGGTTTCGTCCCGGCGCTCGACGACGAGCGAGCTGACCCCGGCCTCGCGCATCGCCTGGATCGCCTCCTTGACGGTCGCCATGGCCTCGATCGTGCACACCGAGGCGGTCATGGCGTCGCTCACCTTGATGTAGTCGGCTGCGCTCATACTTCCTCCTCGATCTCGTGCTGGAGGGCGGGAAGCTGCGACTTCAAGCCGACCGCGTCCTCGATCGCCACCTGCAGGGCGATCCCGGACCCCGGCTCCTCGTCGAAGCGGCCGGCCTTGGCGACCGCCTCGAGTATCTCACGGGCGCGCGGCTCGGCCACGAGGAACAGGAGCACGTCCCGCGGCCCGGTCAGGTCCAGTCCCAGAAAGGTCTTCTCCGGCTTCAGGCCCTCGCCGCGCACGCTGGTGATGACGGTGCACCCGGTCGCGCCGCCATCCCGCGCGGCGTGCATGATCGCCTCGGTCTTGGCGTCGTCGACCATCGCCATGATCAGCTTGAATCTCATTCCTCCTCCTCCCGGCCGTGCGCGCCCTTGCCGCGCCTGAGCCTGGTCATGAGCATGGCGTAGCCCATGACCGACATTATAGGGAACAGGCTGGCAAAGGCGATCAGGCCGAAACCGTCGATGAGCGGGCTGCGTCCCGGAATGGTCGAGGCCAGCCCCAGGCCGAGGGCGGTCACCACCGGGACCGTCACGGTCGAGGTGGTGACTCCGCCCGAATCGTAGGCCAGCGGTATGATGGACTTCACCACGCGCGCCGTCTGCACAATGACGACCGCGTAGCCGGCCATGATGTAAAGCGGCAGCGGCGTCCCGGTGACGATCCGGAAGGCGCCGAGCGCCACGCCGAGCGCCACCCCGAGCGCCACCGCCACGCGCAGGCCCCGGGCGTTCAACGCCCCGCCCGAAATCTCCTCGGCCTTGAGCGAGACCGCGATCAGCGCCGGCTCCGCCACCGTGGTGGCGAACCCGATCGCGGCCGCGAAGACGTAGACCCAGCCGTAGTCGCGCCAGTCGGGGCCGGCGTCGGTCGCGCGCCCGGCCGTGAGCTGCCCGGCCATGGTCTCGCCCAGGGGAAACAGCGCCTGTTCCAGGCCGACCAGAAACAGGGTGAGCCCGATCAGGACGTAGGCGAAGCCGGCCGCCACCCGGCGCAGGGCGGGCGGCCGCCGGCGCAGGACCAGGAACTGGAAGCCGAGCAGGATGGCCACGATCGGGGTCACGTCGCGCAGCGTCGCCAGGGCGGTCCCGAGGGTCGCGGCCAGAAGGTCCATCGCCGGCCCGTCACACGACCATGCCGAAGGCCAGGACGAAGATCATGGGCGTCAGGCTGGCGAACGCGATCAGGCCGAAGCCGTCGAGCAACGGGTTCCGGCCTCGGATCACCGTGGCCAGGCCGACCCCGAGCGCGGTCACCAGCGGCACGGTCATGGTCGAGGTGGTCACACCGCCGGAGTCGTAGGCGATGCCGACGATCTCCGGCGGCGCGAACCCGGTCATGATCACGACCAGCAGGTAGCCGCCGATGATCAGGTGATGGATCGGCCAGCCCTTGAGGATGCGGAACACGCCGAGGACCAGCGCCGTGCCCACGGAAAACGCCACGGTCAAGCGCAGCTGGAAGGCATAGGCCTGCCGGGCCGCCTCGGTGTCGGCGACGGCGCCCGCCGCCCCGGCCACCTCGGCCGCCTTGGCGGCGACCGCGATCAGCGCCGGCTCGGCGACCGTGGTGCCGAACCCCAGGCAGAAGGCAAAGCCAAGCAGCGCCGCCAGGCTGCCCTTGCGGGCGAAGCCGTGGGCCATGCCCTCGCCCAGGGGAAACAGCCCGGTCTCCAGCCCCTGGACGAACAGGCTCAGGCCGACGACGACGAAGACGAGGCCGATCAGGACCTTTTCCAGGTCGGGAAACGGCTGGCGCAGGACCACGAGCTGGAAGAAGGCGATGACCAGGATGATCGGCACGAGGTCCCGGAACGACCCGGCGAAGATCCGCAGCAGGGTGCGCAGCGGCGGAACCTCGAGGTGGGGACCGCCGCCGCCGCCCGGGGGCCATCGCATGCGCGGCCTAGCCCTTCAGCCACTTCGGCTTGCGCTTCTCGAGGAAGGCGGCGATGCCCTCC
>JBHHZJ010000120.1:0-9369 GCA_046758005.1 Kiloniellaceae bacterium | reverse complement strand
AACATCACCTCGATCGCCGGGCACCAGATCCATCCCTTCGCGGGCTCGGCCTACTCGACCTCGAAGGCCGCGTTGTCCGCGCTCACCCGCGAGATGGCCGTCGAGTTCGCCGATCTCGGCGTGCGGGTCAACGCGGTCGCCCCGGGCGAGATCGAGACCGCCATGATCGGCGAGGAGTACGAGGCGCTGATCCCGCGCATCCCGATGCACCGCCTGGGCCGTCCGGAGGAGGTCGCCTCGGCGGTCTACCAGCTCTGCGCGGCCGACTTCGGCTACGTCACCGGCACCGAGATCTTCGTCACCGGCGGCCAGCACCTGTACTGAGCGGATATCGACCGCACCCCTCGGCGTCGCCGGCCGGCAACGCGCCCGTGCGATGCTCCCACCGTCATGGCCGGACTTGATCCAGCCGTCCAAGCCAGCCATCCAAGAAGGTCCGGCAAGGCCATGAACGGCCTAAATAATTGACGGAATGTCTCTAGAGCAGATCGGGGTCGATGAATCGCCTTCGGGCGATTCTAATCCACCCCGATCTGCTCTAGGAGGGAATCGAGTCGCCCGCGGAGGTTCCGGCGACTTCCTCGCCCCAGGCTTTGATCAGCTCGGCCTGCCGCCGACGCAGGGCCTCCATGCGCCGACCGCTGGTGACCGCGTAGTAGTTCGCCAGCAACAGCGGAAGCGCCAAGTATATCAGCCAACCAACCGCCGCCGCGCCATAGGACGTGAGCCAGAAGAGCGCGTCCGTCGCCACCCGCTCGGCAGCCGCGTACGCCTGGCCTTCGCGCCATAGATCCGCGACCCCGGGCAGGGTGCCGCAGAAGTTGATCAGGCCGACGGTGACCGCGAGGTGTTTCTCGCGCGCGCGATCGACCATGTAGGCTACCGCGGTCGGCGCCATTCCGATCAACAGGACGACGCAGGTCGGCAGGAGCACCGCGACCACCGGCAGCAGGAGGATCGCGGTCAGGACGGCGCGCGAGTTCCCGCCGCCCTTCCCGGCCGATTTTCCCGGCTTCGCCTGCCGCGCGTGATTCGCCATCCGCGTCCCTCCCTCACGTTACGTAGATCAGGGTCAAGAACACGATCGTCAGGCCGGAAATCACCGCCGAGACGAATGTGGCGGCCGGCCGGCTCTTGGCGAGGACATTGGTCCGCGTGGTTAGCCCGCCGGCCTCGAGCCAGGCGATCCCCTGCACGAGGTCCGCGTATTCCGCCCGGGCCTGCGAGAACCCGTTGGCGTCCTGGGTCCGGGCGTCCAGGCTGTCGACCAGGAACAGCAGCTCGAGCAGATCGCCCTTTCCGGCGGCCTTCTCCAACTGGGCGGCAAGCCGCGTGCGATAGGCCCGGTTGTGATAGGATTCGACGACCGGTGTCATGAGGCCCGCCACCCATTCGCCGAGGGCGGGATACCGCCGGCCGGATCCCGTCGTCTTTTGCACCTCGGCCAGAAGTCGTAACAGGCCGAGCCGGTGCGCCGCCATGTTGCCGCGGTTGTTCAGGTCGCTGAAGATCCGGTCCGGCAATGCCTTCTTGCGCGCACCGCAGAAGGCGGCGATATGGGCGTCGACCGGCTCGCCGGCGGCCGCGCCGCGTCTGGCGGCCCGATCCAGGGCGGGCAGCAGGTCGTCCAACTCGGCGACGTGGTCCTGCCGGATCAGCGGGCTTTGGCACGGCCAGCCGCGGTTGCTTTCGTAGAGCGCGCGCTCGAGGCCGCCGCCCATCTGTGGACGCTCCATGAAGTGATCGATCATGTCGAAGATCTTCATGAGCGGCGCGAGCTCGGCGACCGGGCCGGACTGGGACTGCAGAAAGGTCTGCGGCAGCTTGGCGCGCATGAATTCGGCGAAGTCGTTGCGGAACTCGGCGTCGTTGAACTCGAAGGCGAAGACCTGCGGGATGCCGTCGATTCGCGCCGAGATGCCGCGGTAGCGGATCGGATGCGCGGGCTCGAGCACCATGAGGGCGCGGGCGACCAGGCTGTCTTCGCTTTCCGATGTTCCGCCGGCGATGACCGACATCGAACGCAAGGCCCCGGCGCTCGCCTCGTCGGACAGGGAGCGCCGGAGCCAGATCTCGAGCTCGCCGCTCGCGACGAGCTGTGCGGCTTGACTCCAGTTCCGCCCCATGGCGAACGAAAGGCTCGGCTTGGTCCAGTATTTGGCGCCGGCGAACGCGATCGCGCGCGACGCCCTGTTCGGCAGCATCGGCTGCTTGGGGCTCAGGTGACGGCCTCCGGCCCAAATTTCCAGATTGGAGACCCTCCAGCGTTCCTTCGGATCGTCGCAGAGCAAGCCGCGCATCGGCTCCATGAGGGTCAAGGAAACCCTGAGATCCCTCAGCAGCGCGGCATAGCTTCCGTCGGAGATCTTCTGCGCGATGATCTCCTCGTCGCTCATGCCCGCACACGGGTTGCCGCCGCTCAGCAGCACCACGAGCAGGACGCCGAAGGCATAAAGGTCGTCGGCGGGCTCGCCCGGCCCGCGACCCGACGGTTGGGCCATCGCGGCGTCGATCGGCTCGTACAAGACCGGCTGTGAAAATCCGGGCGGCGCGCTGACGCACTCCCCGAGGACCACCGACTCTCGGGCCGCGTCCGCATAGAACAAATTCTCCGCGCGGATTGCCCGATGCCGGATCATGCGCGCGTTCAATTCCTTGAGTAACGGAATGAGCGGCTTGATCACCTTGCGGACGAGCTCGTCCTCGCGCAGGGGTGTGAATGTCGCCTCAAACGCGGGCGCAACGCGCTCGCCCACCGAGTTCTCAAACAGGATGACGAAGCGCCGACCCTGGGTGTCCGGCCAGACGACAGCACCGGCATCCACCGGCGTCACCATCGGCAGGCGGGCCAGGCGCGAAAGCTGCGGGATGACGTCGAGGCGCGGCATGAGCCCCGGCCGACAGACCAGCGCGAACAGGCTGCGCGTGGGCGCGCGCGGGTCGTTCGCCGCCACGGCGCTCGCCATGGGCGAATCAAGGCTCGGCAGAGGCTTGTCGGGGTGGATCCGGTACCGCCCGCCGAGGACGACGGCGCGTTCGGGCCCGCCCTCCTGGTCGCTCGGCTGCTCGCTCATGCCCTCCTCGGTGTCGGCCGACGCCACTGCGCGGCCACGCCGCCGCCCGGTCGGGCCCGCGGCCCCGGTTCCTGGCCACGTGGCCATCACTTTGGCCAAAGTTGGCAAAGAGAAGGTTAATGGCCGCGCATGGCCCGCGGCGCGGTTTAGTCGGCGAAGGGATCGCGCACGAGGACGGTGTCCTCGCGCTCCGGGCTGGTCGACAGCAGGGCCACCGGCGCCTCGATCAGCTCCTCGACCCGGCGGATGTACTTGACCGCGGTGGCGGGCAGGTCGGCCCAGGATCGCGCGCCCCTGGTGCTCCCGCTCCAGCCCTCCAGGGTCTCGTACATCGGCTCGGCCCTGGCCTGCAGCGAGGGCAGCGCGGGCAGGTGATCGCAGCGCGCTCCGTCGATCCGGTAGCCGGTACAGACCTTGAGCACGGGCAGGCCGTCGAGCACGTCGAGCTTGGTTAGGGCGATGCCGTCGATGCCGGCCACCTTGACGGCCTGGCGTACGAGCACCGCGTCGAACCAGCCGCAACGGCGGCGGCGCCCCGTGACCGTGCCGAACTCGTTGCCGCGCTCGCCCAGCAGCCTACCGGTCTCCTCCGCCAGCTCGCTCGGGAAGGGCCCATGGCCGACCCGCGTCGTGTAGGCCTTGGTGATGCCGAGGACGAAATCGATGGCGCCGACGCCCACGCCGGCGCCGGCCGCGGCCTGGCCCGGCACGGTGTTCGAGGAGGTGACGAAGGGATAGGTGCCGTGATCGACGTCCAGCAACGCACCCTGCGCGCCCTCGAACAGGATGCGCTTGCCCGCCTTGCGCGCTTCGTCCAGGCGCTGCCACGTGCGGTCGGCGTACGGCAGGATACGGGGCGCCACCTCGCGCAGGCGCGCCATCACCCGGTCGCGGTCGAACTCCGTCTCGCCCAGGCCGCGCAGGATCGCGTTGTGGTGCAGCAGCAGCGCGTCCAGCCGGTCGAGCAGGAGTTGCTCGTCGGCCAGGTCGCACAGGCGCACCGCGCGCCGGCCGACCTTGTCCTCGTACGCCGGACCGATGCCGCGGCCCGTCGTGCCCAGCCGGCTCGAGCCGCGCGCCGCCTCGCGCGCCCGGTCGACCGCGCCGTGCGAGGGCAGGATCAGCGCGGCGTTGTCGGCGATGCGCAGCGTCGCGGGCGTGACCACGACGCCCTGAGCGCGCACGCGCTCGAGCTCCTCGACCAGGGCCCAGGGATCGACGACGACCCCGTTGCCGATGATCGAGAGCTTGCCCGGGCGCACGACGCCCGAGGGCAGCAGGGAGAGCTTGTACGTGACGCCGCCGACGACCAGCGTGTGCCCGGCGTTGTGCCCGCCCTGAAAGCGCACCACGACGTCGGCCCGCTCGGAGAGCCAATCGACGATCTTGCCCTTGCCCTCGTCGCCCCATTGGGAGCCGACCACCACGACGTTCGCCATCGTCCGCTCAGCCGGTCAATTCGACAATCCGTCCGCCGATCAGCGCGTGGCCGCAGCCCAGGCGCCGGGCCTCGGCCTCCGGCTCCGCGCCCTCGTCGAGCCCGCGGACCGTGACCCAGCCCTGCGCGCGCAGCGCGCCGCCGCGCTTGTCGCCGCAGTCGGCGGGCACATAGAGGCGCCGCGGCGCCTCCGGCTCGGGCAGCGCCCGTTGCACGCTGTCCATGTAAAGCGTGAAGCCGGTCGAGGACTGCGGCCCCTTGCCCGCGCTTTCGGGCGTGGCGGCGTAACGCCCGCCGCGGCCCAGTTCGCCGCGCACGCCGCGCGCGAAAAAGATGAAGCTGATGCCGGTCTGATATTCGAAGCCGCGATGCTCCGCCGGGTCCACGGTGAGGGTGAGGTCCGGCGCGCCGGCGCGGATCAGATCGACGACGCGCCGCAGGCGGGCCACATCGGCCGCCGCCGCCGCCGGCAGCGACAGGCGGTCGAGCGCCGCGAGCGCCGCGTCGGCGGGACCGGCGGCGCGCAGCAGGGCGCGGAAAGGCTCCGCGCGCCCGCCCGCGATTTGGTCCACCGCGGCCACGTCCTTGCGGTCGAGCGCCTGGCGCAGCGCCCCGACCTGCGCCTCGTCCAGGCCGACCCCGGCGGCGAGCGTGCCGGCCAGCGGCGGCAGGTTCAGGTCGACGGACAGATGCCGCACGCCGATCGCGGCCAGCGCCTCGGCGGCCAGCACGATGACCTCGGCGTCGGCGCGTTCCTGCGGCGCGCCGATCAGCTCGGCGCCGACCTGACCGAACTGCCGCTCGGGCCGCAGTTGGCTGCCCCTGACCTGCAACACTTGGCCGGCGTAGCACAGGCGCAGCGGCCGGGGCGCCGTCCTCAGGCGGGCGCCGGCGATGCGCGCGACCTGCGGCGTCATGTCCGCGCGCAGGCCCATCATGCGCTGGCTGACCGGGTCCATGAGGCGGAAGGTCTGATGCGCCAGCGCGGCCCCCGTGCCGGAGAGCAGCGTGTCCTCGAATTCGAGCAGCGGCGGCTTGACCCGCTCGTAGCCGTGCGCGGCGAAGCACGCGATCAGCCGCTCGACCACGGCCGCCTCCTGCGCCGCATGGGGCGGCAGGACGTCCGCGAGGCCGGCGGGCAGCAGCGCCTTGTCACCAGGCTTGCTCATGGATCGGCAGCACTCTCGGATCCACGGGTCGGATTTGGGTCCGCCGCGCGCGCCGGCCATGCGCCGGGCGCCGGGCTCGGGCCGGAACGCCGGCGCGCTAGCTAACGCGTTTCGGGCCCGGATATCAAACGGGAATTTCCGCGCGCCGCTTCCGCCGTGGGCGCTTGCCCTGTACACTCCGCCCGCCGAGACCCGCCGCCCGGACCCCGCCCGTATGCCCGAGGAGTCGCGCCCGACCGCGCCGCTTGGCCCGCCGCGCCATCCCCGTTCGCTCGCCGCCGCGGCGAGCGGGGCCGACCGCTTCCTCGGCCCGTATTTCGTGATCGTCGGCCTGCTGCTGGTGGCGGGCTGGACCCTGCCCATCATGACCGTGCGCAGGCTGGTGTTCTTCGCCGAGCGCCTCTCGATTCTCGAGGGCGCGGCGGTGTTGTGGCGCTCGGGCGACTATGTCCTGTTCGCCGTCGTGGTCGTGTTCTCGGTCGTCTTTCCGGCGCTCAAGACGTTGCTCGCTCTTTGGCTCTGGTACGGCGTCGACGCGCGAGGGGCGCGCCTGCGCCGCTCGCTCGACTGGCTCGAGGTGCTCGGCCGCTGGTCCATGCTCGACGTGTTCCTGGTCGCGCTGACCATCGCGGCGGTCCAGGTCTCGCTGGTCAGCGACGTGACTTCGCACGCCGGGCTGTACGTCTTCACCGCGGCCGTGGTGCTGTCGATGCTGGGCGTGCGCCGGCTCATCGTGCTCGCCCGGCGCACGGCGCCTTAGAAGCGGCGCCTTAGAAGCTGAGTTCGCTCGCCTGCTTGATGTGCGGCAGCGCGCGCACCTTGTCGAGCAGCTCCTGGGGCACCGCCTGGTCCAGCTCGAGCAGCGCGATGGCGTCGGCCCCCGGGGCGGCGCGGCCGAGGTGGAAGGTCGCGATGTTGACCCCGGCGTCGCCCAGGGTCTTGCCCAGCGCGCCGATCAGGCCCGGCTTGTCCTCGTTGGTGATGTAGAGCATGTGCGGCCCCAGCTCGGCCTCGATCGGGATGCCCTTGATCTCGACGATGCGCGGCTTGGTGCCGCCGAACAGCGTGCCGGCCACGCCGCGCGGCCCGCGCTCGGTGGTCACGGTCAGGCGCATCAGCGTTTGATAGTCGCAGTCGCGCTCGTGCTTCATCTCGGTCACGTCGATGTTGCGCTCGCGCGCGAGCACCGGGGCGTTGACCATGTTGACGCTGTCGAGCATGGGCGAGAGCAGGCCGGCGAGCGCCGTCTGGGTGAGCGGCCGGCAGTTGAGCCCGGCGACTTGTCCCTCGTACTCGATGCACACGTCCTTGAGGCCGGTCTGGGTCAACTGCCCGGCGAAGCTGCCGAGCTGATGCGCCAGCCTCATGTAGGGACCGAGGCGCGCCGATTCCTCGGCGGTGAGCGCGGGCATGTTGAGGGCGTTGGCGATCGCGCCGGTGAGCAGGTAGTCGGCCATCTGCTCGGCGATCTCGACCGCGACCTTCTCCTGCGCCTCGGCGGTGGACGCGCCCAGATGCGGCGTGGCGACGACCTGATCGAGGCCGAACAGCGGGCTCTCGCGCGCCGGCTCCTCGGCAAAGACGTCGAGCGCCGCGCCGGCCACGTGCCCCGACTCGATCGCGGCCCTGAGGTCCTCCTCGACGACCAGGCCGCCGCGCGCGCAGTTGATGATGCGAACGCCCTTCCTGCACCTGGCCAGGGTCTCGGCGTTGATCATGCCCCGGGTCTGCTCCGTCAGCGGCACGTGCAAGGTAATGAACTCGGCGCGCGCGAGCAGCTCGTCGAAGGTGACCTTCTCGACGCCGAGGTCCCGGGCCCGGTCCGCCGAGAGGAACGGGTCGTAGGCGAGGACGCGCATCCGCAGGCCGAGCGCCCGCTCGGCGACGATCGAGCCGATGTTGCCGCAGCCGATGATGCCGAGGCTCTTGCCGGTCAGCTCCACGCCCATGAAGCGCGTCTTCTCCCACATGCCCGCCCGCGTCGAGCGGTCGGCGGCCGGGATCTGACGGGCCAGGGCGAACAGAAGCGCCAGCGTGTGCTCGGCGGTGGTGATCGCGTTGCCGCCGGGCGTGTTCATCACCACGATCCCGCGCTGGGTGGCCGCGGCGAGGTCGATGTTGTCGACGCCGATGCCGGCGCGGCCGATCACCGTGAGGTTGCGCGCCGCGGCGATCACGTCGGCCGTCACCTTGGTCGCCGAACGCACGGCGAGGCCGTCGTAGGCGCCGATCCTGCGCTTCAGCTCCTGCGGCTCGAGCCCGACGGCGACCTCGGCCTCGATCCCGCGCGCGCGCAGGACCTCGGCGGCGCGCGCGCTCATCTTGTCGGCGATCAGGACCTTGGGCATAAGCTTGCTCTCACGCGGCGCTGCGCTCGCTCTTGACCTGCGCGTAGGCCCAGTCGAGCCAGGGCAGCAGGGCTTCGATGTCCTCCTTGTCCACCGTCGGCCCGCCCCAGACCCGCAGGCCTGGCGGCGCCTCCCGGTAGGCGCCCAGGTCGTACCCGGCGCCCGCATCTTCGACCAGCGCCGCGACGCGCCTGGCCGTGGCGGCGCGCGCGCCGGGCGCCAACGTCTCGAACCAGGGATCGGCGATCTTCAGGCAGATCGACGTGCACGACCGGGTCGCCGGGTCCTCGGCCAGGAAATCGACCCAGTCGCGCCGGGCCACCCAGTCGGCCACGGCCTCGAGGTTGGCCTCCGCGCGCGCGACGAGCGCCGGCAGGCCGCCGATCTCCTCGGCCCAGCGCAGGGAGTCGATGGCGTCCTCCACGCACAGCATCGAGGGCGTGTTGATGGTCGCGCCGTGGAACACGTCCTCGTTGAGCCGGCCGTCCCCGGTCAGGCGGAAGATCTTGGGCAGCGGCCGCGGAGGGCGGTAGCCCGCCAGCCGTTCGACGGCGCGCGGCGAGAGCGCCAGCATGCCGTGCGCGGCCTCGCCGCCGAGCGCCTTCTGCCAGGACCACGTGGCCACGTCGAGCTTGTCCCAGGGCAGGTCCATGGCGAAGGCGGCCGAGGTCGCATCGCAGATCGTGAGCCCCGTGCGGTCGGCCGCGATCCAGTCGCCGTCCGGCACGCGCACGCCCGAGGTCGTGCCGTTCCACGTGAACACCGCGTCGCGCCCGGGATCGACCCGGCTCAGGTCCGGCAGCTTGCCGTAGTCGGCCTCGAGCACGCGAACGTCGCCCAGCCCGAGCTGCCTGACCGCGTCGGTGACCCAGCCGCGGCCGAAGCTCTCCCAGGCCAGCATGTCCACCCCGCGCGCGCCGAGCAGGGACCACATCGCCATCTCCACCGCCCCGGTGTCCGAGGCCGGCACTATGCCGAGGCGATAGTCGTCCGGCAGGCCGAGGACGCGGCGGGAGCGATCGCACACCTCGACGAGTTTCGCCTTGCCGGCCGTGGACCGGTGCGAGCGTCCGAGCACGGCGCCCGACAGGGCATCCCGCGACCATCCCGGGCGCTTGGCGCACGGGCCCGAGGAAAAGCACGGGTTGCGCGGCCGTCTGGCCGGCGGCGCGGTGGCCATGGACTCGTTCCCTTTCAGGCCGGAAGGGCCGTCGCCCGACCGGTTGCAAGGCCGGGGCGCGACGCCGCGATACTAGGTATCATGTTGCAGTGCGTCAATGCGGCGCGCATGTCTTGCGCCGAGGCCGACGGTGCGGGTATGCGTTCTCGATTGACGCAAG
>JBHHZJ010000119.1:0-9439 GCA_046758005.1 Kiloniellaceae bacterium | reverse complement strand
CGGCCGACGCGCCCTGGCGACGGGCGCGCAAGAGCCTCGGCCTGATGCTGCGCGAAGGCATCCTCAAGGAGAACATCGACGGCGAGGCCGTGCTGTGGGCCCACAACCGCCTGCTCGCCCGATCCGAGCAGCGGCGCATCCTCATGGTCGTTTCGGACGGCGCGCCGGTCGACGATTCGACCCTGTCGATCAACCCGGGCAACTACCTGGAGCGCCACCTGCGCGAGGTCATCGCCTACATCGAGGGCCGCTCGCCGGTGGAGCTGGTCGCCATCGGCATCGGCCACGACGTGACGCGCTATTACCGCCGCGCGGTGACCATCGTGGACGCCGAGCAGCTCGGCGGCGCCGTGACCGAGCAGCTGGCCGCGCTGTTCGACGAGGAAGGGCAGGCGACGCTGGGCCAGATGCGCCGCGCCGGGCGGCGGTAGGGCCCTGGGCCACGATCTCTTACCGGCGCCTCGCCCTTCGACGACCTCGGTCCCATACCGAGTGTACCGCAGCATAATGGCCTTACCACCGAAGGGCCGAACCGTGTTTGTTGGGATCGGCGTCCACCTGGTCCGGCTACGCGCTGCGGGTTATACCAAATCTCGGTGATAATGACCCTTTTGATGGCGATCCAAGGGCCGCCTGGGCAGGCGCGGCGCCCCGCGGCGATTTGGGCGATGCCGGAGCATCGGGCAAGCGCCGCAACGCCCCCAGGGGGCCCTTGGGCGCCACCGAAGGCCGCGTTCTTTGACCCGCCGGCCGCGTTGCGGTCCGCTTGTGGTGCGCGCACCACGGCGCGAACCGCGCCTAACCAACGGGTCCAAGCCCGGCGGTCAAAAGGGTCATTATCACCGAGACTTGGTATTAAGATGCTTGCGGAAGAACGCGAGCGTCCGCCGCCAGGCCAGTTGCGCGTCCTCGGCGTCGTAGCGCGCCCCGGTCGGGTTGGCGAAAGCGTGGTCGGCCTCGTACCAATGCACTTCCAGGCTCTTGCCCGCCGCGCGCATGGCCCGCTCGAAGCCGGCGACCATCTCCTCGTCGATCCATTTGTCGCGGGTCGCGAAATGGCCGAGCACCGGCCCCTCGAGCGATTTGAGGTCCTCGGCGGGGCGATCGACGCGGCCGTAGTAGATCACGGTCGCCTCGACCGGGGCGGCGATCGAGGCGTTGAGCGACCAGCCGCCGCCGAAGCACCAGCCCACCGTGCCGACCTTGCCGGTCGCCTTGGGGTGCCTGCGCAGCCACGCGACCCAGGAGGCGAGGGTGTCGGTCGCCTCGGCGGGATCGACCGCCTGCATGTAGGCCCCGGCCTGGTCGCGCGCGGTCGCGACCCTGCCGTCGTAGAGGTCCACGGCGAGCGCGACGTATCCCTCCCTGGCGAATTCGGCGGCCACGGCCTTGATCTGGTCGTTGAGGCCCCACCATTCGTGAACGAGAAGGATCGCCGGGGCGGGGGTCTTCGCCGGCAGGGCGAGCGCGGCCTTGACGGCCTTGCCGCCGGCGGTGGTCAGGCTCACTTCCTCCAGGCCCGCCGCCGCGGCGCGCGCGAGGCGGGGATCGGACAGGACGGCGGCGAGCGGCGTCCCGGCCATCGGCGCAAAGGCGAGCGCGGTCAAGACGCGGCGTCGGGGAAGCTGCGACATGGCGGTTCTCCTCGATGGCGTGGGCGTTCGATGGTCCTTTGGCGGTGAGTATGGGTCAAGACCGCGGCGCGGACGAGCGGGCTCGCGCAAACGTGAAGGTGCGCCCGCGCCGTCCACCGCGTGCCGGCGATCGCGCAGACAAGGCGATGCAGTCGATCCTCCGCGCGGCCATCCTGGCTTTGTTCGCCGGTCTGCCCAACGCGCACGTCGCGGCCGATCCGCTGCCGCTGTCCGCGCAGGCCGTGGAACTGGACCCCGACGCGCCGGAGAGGACCCGCGTCGGTCGGCTCGCGTGGCGCGGCGGCCTCGAGCTGTCCTCGCCCGAGGCCCGCTTCGGCGGGCTGTCCGGCCTGCTGGTCGCGCCCGACGGATCGGAGATCACGGCGGTCACCGACAAGGGCTTCCGGGTCTCCGCGCGCCTCACGTACGACGACGCGGGACGCCTCCTCGGCGTGACCGGGGGCCGGATCGCGCCGCTCGACGGGCTCGACGGCGCGCCGCTGCGGCGCAGGTGGGACCGCGACGCCGAGTCGCTCGCGCGCCTGGCCGACGGCTCGGTCGTCGTGGCCTTCGAGCACAATCACCGGCTTTGGCGCTACCCTGCGGGCGCGCGCCCGCTCGCCGGGACGCCCGCACCCCTGCCGGCGCCCCCCGGCCTGCGCGCCGCGGGCGGGAACAGCGGCGTCGAGGCGCTCGTGGGGCTCGGCGACGGCGCACTGCTCGCAATCGTCGAAGGGAGGACCGAGGACCGGCAAAGCCCCGCCTACCTCCGGCGCGGCGGCGCTTGGTCGGGCCTGCGCTACCGCCGCTCGGGCGCGTTCCGCCCGACCGGGGCGGCGCGCCTGCCGGGCGGCGGCGCGCTCGTGATCGAGCGGCGGTTCAACGCCGTACAGGGCATCGCGATTCGGTTGCGCCGCCTGCCCGCCGCCGCGATCCGGCCCGGCGCGACGCTCGACGGCGAGGCGCTCGCCGTGCTCGAGCCGCCGCTCACCGTCGACAATTTCGAGGGCGTGGCGGTGCGCCGGGGCGCCAACGGCGAGACCCTGATCTATCTCGTCTCCGACGACAACTTCAACCCGCTGCAGCGCACGCTGCTCGTGCTCTTCGCGCTGGCGGAGTGATCCGCAACCCGGCGGCTTCGGAAATCTGCGTGACGGAAAAAGGGGCCCCGAAACGCGGGCCGCTCCGGTTGCAGCGGGCGCGCGGTCAGGCCGCCTGCCTGGCCAGCGCCTTCTGGATCCGGCGCTTGAGCGCGCGCGCCTTCTTGCCCAGCTTGTCGGCGGGCGTCGAGAGCAGGTAGGCGTCGAGCCCGCCGCGCTTCTCGATCGTGCGGATCGCACTCGTGCTCAGGCGCACCTGCACGGTTTCGCCGAGCGCGTCGCTCAACAGCGAGCTTTCCTGCAGGTTGGGCAGAAAGCGGCGGCGGGTCCTGTTGTTGGCGTGGCTGACGTGGTTGCCGGCCTGCACGCCCTTGCCGGTGAAGTCGCAACGCCGTGCCATGGTTCGCACCCAGAGTTCCCGAACGTCCGTGGGCCGCGGAAAAACCGGCCGGGCAGCATCCTGCCCGGCGCCCGCGGGTTCTTACGGCATGCCCCCGGTCCCGTCAAGGCCGAGGACGGCGCGCCGATGCCGGCGAGCGCCCGAGTCGCCTCGTGCGCCCATCGGGATCACTCCCACGGCCCGCCGCCCAGGAACGCCGCAAGCAGCCGCTCGGCGGCCGCGGTGGGCGTGATCGCGCCCTTCCTCACCTCGGCCTCGAGCGCCGGAAGCTGCCCCGCGACCTCCGGATGCGCGCGCAGCGCGGCGAGCAGAGTCTCGCTGACCTCGCTCCACATCCAGGCGCCGGCCTGCGCGGCCCGCTTGGCCTCGAGCGCGCCGCTCTGGCTCATGGCTTCCCGGAAGCGGCCGACCGCCTCCCAGACCTCGGCGATGCCTCCCCCGGTCAAGGCCGAGCACTTGAGCACCGGCGGGCGCCAAATCCGGCTCGCCGGGCGGAGGAACTGCAGCGCGCCCCGGTATTCGGCCGCGGCGCGCTCGGCCGCGGCGGCCAACTCGCCGTCGGCCTTGTTGACGACGAGGAGGTCGGCGAGCTCGATGATCCCTCTCTTGAAGCCCTGTAGCTCGTCCCCGGCGCCCGGCTGCAGGAGCAGGAGGAACATGTCGACCATGTCGGCGACCGCAGCCTCGGACTGGCCGACGCCGACCGTCTCCACGATGACCACGTCGAAGCCGGCCGCCTCGCACACGAGCATGGCCTCGCGCGTGCGCCGGGCCACCCCGCCGAGCGTCCCGCCGGCCGGCGAGGGCCGGATGAAGGCGCCCTCCGCGCGGGCCAGATCCTGCATTCGGGTCTTGTCGCCCAGGATCGAGCCGCGGCTGCGCCGCGACGACGGATCGACCGCGAGCACCGCGACCCGGTGGCCGCGCTCGATCAGGTGCAGGCCGAAGGCCTCGACGAAGGTGGACTTGCCGACCCCGGGCACGCCGGAGACGCCGAGGCGCGCCGCGCCGCCGCTGCTCGGCAGCACGCGCGCGAGCAGCGCCCTGGCCTCGGCCCGGTGGTCCGCGCGGGTCGACTCGACCAGGGTGATCGCCTGCGCGAGCGCCCGCCGGTCGCCGGCCAGCACGGCCTCGGCGAGCGGGACCGGCTCGACGCGGCTCATCCGGTCAATCCTTGGGCTCAAGCAGGGGGCCGAGAACCTTGGCGGCGTCGGATTCGATCCGGGCGCGCGTCTCCTCGTCGAGGGACTCGTACGCCGTGCGCCGCCGCCGATAAACCGCCATGGCGTCCCGGAGCAGGCGCTCGCGCGCCGCGCCGCCGGCGGTGCGCCCCTGTTCCATCCGGGCGCCGGCGGGGCCCGTGCGCTCGCGCGCGGCGAGCGTGGCGCGCGCGCCCTTCGGCACGAAGATGACCTTGAGCAGCCTGCCGAGCATCCCGAAACAATACCGCCCCCGTCCTAAGGCTTCGTTTCGTCTTGCCCCGCGCCCGGCGCGCCGGGGCCGAGCGGCTGGCCGTAGCTGAACTCGACGAAGTTGCCGTCGGGATCGCGCACGCCGCAGTAGTAGCCGACGGGATAGGGCTCCTCGCGCGGCGGCCAGGCCAGGCGGCCCGCCTCGCGCGCCCGCGCGGCGAGCGCGTCCACCGCCGCCCGGCTGTCGAGCGCGAAGCCGAAGTGGCTGAAGTCGCGCTCCGCCTGGTCGCGGCCCGGCCCGCCGGGCAGGAGCACGAAGATGAACTCGCGCTCCCGCCCCGGCTCGGCCAGCCAGACCACGCGCGTGCCGCCGTCCTCGCGCTCGTGCACCACCGTCATGGCGCAGAAGTCGCGATAAAAGGCGATGCACGCGTCCAGATCGCGGACGTGCAGCGCCAAGTGGGTGAAGGTGGGTGTCATCGTCACAGGTTAGCGCGCCCGCGTGGAGAGGTTAAGCCGCGCGTCAGATCGCAGCCTGCTCGGCGCGCGGCGCGGCCGCGGCGTCCTCGGCGGCGGCCTGTTGGCGCGCCCACATGGCCGCGTAGACGCCGCCGCGGGCGAGCAGCGCGCCGTGCCGGCCGCGCTCGACGATCCGGCCGTCCTCGAGCACCAGGATCTCGTCGGCGTCCACGACGGTGGACAGGCGGTGCGCGATCATGAGCGTCGTGCGGTCGCGCGAGACCTCGTTGAGGCTCTTCTGGATCTCGCGCTCGGTCTTGGTGTCGAGCGCCGAGGTCGCCTCGTCGAACATGAGGATCGCCGGGCCCTTGAGGATGGTGCGGGCGATCGCCACGCGCTGCTTCTCGCCGCCGGACAGCTTGAGCCCGCGCTCGCCCACCACCGTGTCGTAGCCGTCGGGCAGGCCCTGCACGAAGTCGTGGATGCGCGCCATCCGCGCCGCCCTCTCGACCTCTTCGCGCCCGGCCGCCGGGTTGCCGTAGGCGATGTTGTAATAGACGGTGTCGTTGAACAGCACGGTGTCCTGGGGAACGATGCCGATGCACGCGCGCAGCGAGTCCTGGGTCACCGCGCGGATGTCCTGGCCGTCGATCAGGACGCGGCCGCCGGTCACGTCGTAGAAGCGGAACAGGATCCGGCTGATCGTCGATTTGCCGGCGCCGCTCGGGCCGACGATGGCGACCGTCCGGCCCGCCGGCACGCGGAAGCTCACGTCCTTGAGGATCGGCCGGCGCGGATCGTAGCCGAAATCCACGTGCTCGAAGACGATCTCGCCGCCGCGCACCCGAAGCGGCGTCGCGCCCGGCCGGTCGACGACGTCGGCCGGGGCGCGGAGCAGCTCGAACATGGTCTCCAGGTCGATCAGCGACTGCTTGATTTCCCGGTACACCGTGCCGAGCAGGTTGAGCGGCATGGCGAGCTGGATCAGGTAGGCGTTGACCATGACGAAATCGCCCACGGTCATGCGCCCGTCGACGATACCGCGCGCGGCCAGGACCATGATGGCGGTGATCCCGCAGGCGACCACCGCCGCCTGGCCGACGTTCAGGATCGACAGGCTGGTGCGGCTGCGGATCGCCGCCTGCTCGTAGTCGCGCAGCGCCGAGTCGTAGCGCCGCGCCTCGTGTTCCTCGTTGCCGAAGTACTTGACGGTCTCGTAGTTGAGCAGGCTGTCGATGACCTTGGTGTTGGCCTCGTTGTCGGCCTCGTTCATGCGCCGGCGCAGGCGGATGCGCCACTCGGTGATCGAGAAGGTCACCGACACGTAGCCGAGGATGGTCACCGCCGTGATCGCGGCGAATCGCCAGTCGAACAGGACCCAGAGGATGCCGCACACGAGCGCGATCTCGAGGATCGTCGGCAGCACGTTGAACAGCACGAAGAAGAGCAGGAACTCGATGCCCTTGGTGCCCCGGTCGATGGCGCGGCTCAGGCCGCCGGTCTGGCGATCGAGGTGGAAGCGCAGCGACAGCGCGTGCAGGTGCCGGAAGGTGTTGAGCGCGATCCGGCGAATCGCGTTCTGCGCCACCTTGGCGAACAGCGCGTCGCGCAGCTCGCCGAAGCCGAGCGCCATGATCCGCGCCAGGCCGTAGGCGAGCAGCAGCGCGAGCGGTACGGCGACGAGCGCCTCGGCGGGCACGCTCAGCGCGTTGACCGCCTCGCGCAGGATCATCGGGACGTAGACGTTGGCGACCTTGGCGGCTACCAGCATGACCACCGCCAGCCCCACGCGCAGCCGCAGGTCGAACCGGCCCTTCGGCCAGAGGTAGGGCAGCACATGGCGCAGCGTGCGCAACTGGCGTCCGGGCCGGAACTGCCCCGGTTCGATCGTGGTCGGGCGCATCGACTGGCCTAATACATGCTGCCGGCAATTCGTGAGTCACCCCGCCCGGCCCTCCCCGTCAAGGGGGAGGCGGGACTCGGCTGACTCATCGCGGGTTCCCTCCCGCCCTGCGGGGAAGGGCTGGGGCGGGGGGTATGACGCAGCTCAATAGCTCCGAGCCCGCCCGTGTCACGCCGCCGCCGCGCGGCGCTGGCGGACGATGCGCAGGATCTCGTGCGCGGCGTGCGGAATGTTGGTGCCGGGGCCGTAGATCGCGGATGCGCCGGCGCGCAGCAGGAAGTCGTAGTCCTGCGGCGGGATCACGCCGCCGCACACCACCACGATGTCGCCCGCCCCGGCCGTGCGCAGCGCCTCGACGAGTTGCGGCACCAGCGTCTTGTGCCCCGCGGCCTGGCTGGACACGCCGATCACGTGCACGTCGTTCTCGACCGCCTGGCGCGCGGCCTCGGCCGGCGTCTGGAACAGCGGCCCCACGTCCACGTCGAAGCCGATGTCGGCGAAGGCGCTGGCGATCACCTTGGCGCCGCGGTCGTGGCCGTCCTGGCCGAGCTTGACCACCAGCATGCGCGGGCGCCGGCCCGCCTCCTCGGCGAAGGCGTCGACCTCGTTCTGGACGCGCGCGAACCCCGCGTCGCCGTCGTAGGCCGAGCCGTAGACGCCGGAGATGCTGTGGATCACCGCGCGGTGGCGGGTGTAGACCTTTTCCAGGGCGTCGGAGATTTCGCCCACGGTCGCGCGCCGCCGGGTCGCCTCGATGGCCAGCTCGAGCAGGTTGCCAGTCTTTCGCGCGGCGGCTTCGGTCAAGGCGTCGAGCGCGGCGCGGCAGGCGGCTCCGTCGCGCGTGGCGCGCACCGCCTTGAGCCGCTCGATCTGCTTCTCGCGCACGGCCGTGTTGTCGATGTCGCGGATTTCGATCGGCTCCTGCGTCTGCGGCCGGTACTTGTTGACGCCAACGATGACCTCCTCGCCGCGCTCGATGCGCGCCTGCCTGCGCGCGGCGGCGTCCTCGATGCGCAGCTTCGGCATGCCGGAGGCGACGGCCTTGGTCATGCCGCCGACGGCCTCGACCTCGTCGATCAGCTTGCGCGCCTCGCGGACCAGGCTGGCGGTCAGGCTTTCCACGTAGTAGCTGCCGGCCAGCGGATCGACGACCCTGGTGATCCCCGTCTCTTCCTGGAGGATGAGCTGGGTGTTGCGCGCGACGCGCGCCGAGAACTCGGTCGGCAAACCGGCCGCCTCGTCGAAGGCGTTGGTGTGCAGCGACTGGGTGCCGCCGAGCGCCGCGGCCAGCGCCTCGACCGCCGTGCGCACGACGTTGTTGTGGGCGTCCTGCTCGGTCAGCGACACGCCCGAGGTCTGGCAGTGGGTGCGCAACATGAGCGAGCGCGGGTCGCTCGGCGCGAACAGGTCCTGCAT
The DNA here is from genome assembly GCA_046758005.1 of Kiloniellaceae bacterium. GTDB lineage: Bacteria > Pseudomonadota > Alphaproteobacteria > Kiloniellales > J153 > JBHHZJ01. Next base: position 1,115 of record JBHHZJ010000119.1, on the reverse strand, counting down.
CAGGTGCGCCCACAGGTAGCGCGCGGCGCGCAGCTTCGCGATCTCCATGAAGAAGTTCATGCCGATGGCGAAGAAGAAGGACAGGCGCGGCGCGAAGGCGTCCACGTCCAGCCCGCGCGAGGCCGCGGCGCGCACGTACTCGATGCCGTCGGCGAGCGTGAAGGCGAGCTCCTGCACGCAGGTCGCCCCGGCCTCCTGCATGTGATAGCCGGAGATCGAGATCGAGTTGAACTTCGGCATCCGCCGCGCCGTGTGCTCGATGATGTCGGCCACGATGCGCATGGAGGGCTCGGGCGGGTAGATGTAGGTGTTGCGGACCATGAACTCCTTGAGGATGTCGTTCTGGATGGTCCCCGACAGCTTGTCCTGCGCGACCCCCTGCTCCTCCGCCGCCACGATGTAGCCGGCCATGACCGGCAGGACCGCGCCGTTCATGGTCATCGACACCGACATCCTGTCGAGCGGGATGCCGTCGAACAGGATCTTCATGTCCTCGACCGAATCGATGGCCACCCCCGCCTTGCCGACGTCGCCGAGGACGCGTGGATGGTCGGAGTCGTAGCCCCGGTGCGTGGCCAGATCGAAGGCGACCGACAGGCCCATCTGCCCGGCCGCCAGGTTCTTGCGGTAGAAGGCGTTGGATTCCTCGGCGGTCGAGAACCCGGCGTACTGGCGAACCGTCCACGCCCGGCCGGCGTACATCGTGGCGCGCGGACCGCGCAGAAACGGCGCGAAGCCGGGCAGCGTGCCCAGGGTCTCCAGCCCCTCGAGATCCTCGGCGGTGTACAGCGCCTTGACCGCGATGCCCTCGGGCGTGCGCCAGGTCAGGCGATCCGGATCGCCGCCCCCGAGCTCCTTGCCCGCCAGCGCGCGCCAGTCCTCGAGGGATTTCTTCGGGAAATCGGTCATGGCCGCCGCCCGTCCCAGCCGGTGTTGCGCCGCAGCGCAGTATACGCCGGAGCGAGGAGCCAAGTCCAATCGACCGGGGCGCAATACAGCGACCGACCTTCGAATCGTCGGCGGCAGGCAAGCGCCAAGAACCTCAGCTTGTCCTGATCGAGTAATCACCTGACAGTCGGCCCCGCCGGCGCGCGACCGCAAGAGTCGGGCGCGCC
>JBHHZJ010000118.1:0-9439 GCA_046758005.1 Kiloniellaceae bacterium | reverse complement strand
AGCGCGCCGACGCCGCGGGCGTCCGCCGCCCGGAAACCCGAAGGGACGGGCGCATTGGCGCCAAATCCTGCGGGCTTTGGCTGGCCCGTACCTCCTGGTATGGGCGGTGCCAAACCCCTTGACCTTGGCGCAAATGCGCGCCGTCAGAATGGTTCTATCTCATCACATCTCGCTCTAGCCCGTTCCGACCTCGTCCGTCCGGACGACCAGCAGAACGGCGGCCAGAAGCTTGCGGCCGTCGGTGAAAGTGGGCGATTTCTCGGGCCACCAGCGCGCGAGACCCCGCGATCCGGCCGGCCGGTCCTCGGCCAGGGCGGCGACAGCGGCACGACCCTCGGCCGCGAATGCCGCAAGACGCTTGCGCGCCGTGGCCTCGTAGGTCTTCCAGTGCTTGGCCTCCATGCGGAGGTGAAAGAGCGAACTCCTGGCGCGGCGCTCGATCCTAAGCCCGGCGATCCAGGGCAAGCTGGCGTCCCAGACCCCGAGGGCTTCGCGAAACAGATCGGACGCCAGGGCCGCGCCGCCGCCGAGCCTCAGCGCATAGGCATGGTTGGCGATACTGGCCGAGAGACGTGGATCGTTCGCGGCGAAAGACGTCCTGGCCAGATAAAGCGCCTCGGCCCAAAGCGGCATCGCTTCGTCCAGCCGACCGGCAACGGCGTGTACGGCCGCCCGTTCGGCCAGGAATTCCCAACGGACTTCCTCGTCGCTCCAGCCGGCGGCCGCGGCGGCGGACGGGTCGAGCGGCTCAGCCCCCGAGATAGGCCTGGCGGACATGGTCATTCTCGTGCAGGTCGCCGGCGACGCCTTCGAGCGCCGTGCTGCCGATTTCCAGGACGTAAGCGTAGTCGGCGAGTTGCAGCGCCAGCTTAGCGTTCTGCTCGACCAGGACCACCGGTACGCCCTGGCGGTTGATCTCCTCAATAATCGCGGCAATCTCCTGAACGATCACCGGCGCCAGGCCCATCGACGGTTCGTCGAGCAGCAACAGTTTCGGGTGCGCCATCAGCGCCCGACCGATGACCAGCATCTGCTGTTCGCCGCCCGACATGGTCTTGGCCCATTGGCGCCGCCGCTCGCGGAGCCTGGGGAAATGCTCGAAGACCATATCGAGGTCGGTCTCGACGCTTTTCTTGTCGCGCCGCAGGTAGGCCCCGGTCCGCAGGTTCTCCTCCACCGTGAGATCGGGGAAGATGCGCCGGCCCTCGGGCACATGGGCGATGCCGCGCCCGACGATGGCTTCGGGCGCGAGGCCGTCGATGCGCTCGTCGCCGAACCATATCTCGCCGTCGGAGAGCTTTACCAGGCCTGAAATGGCGCGCAACGTCGTGGTCTTGCCGGCCCCATTGGCGCCGATAATGGTGACGATGCCGTCGGCCGGCACGACGATGTTGACGCCGCGCAGCGCCGCGACCTTGTGGTAATGCACGGTCGCGTTCGACAGCCTAAGTAACATGACGCGGCGCACCCAGATAGGCTTCGATCACGTCGGGATTGCTCTTGATCTCGTCGGGCGTGCCTTCAACCAGCATACTTCCGAAGTTGAGCACGGTGATGCGGTCGCAAAGCCCCATCACCGCCTGCATGTCGTGTTCGACCAGAAGCACGGTGACGCCGATGTCGCGGATGCGCCGCACCAGCTCCATCATGCGCTGCGTTTCCTCGGGGTTCATGCCGGTGAAGGGCTCGTCGAGCATCAGGAGGTCGGGCTGCGAGGCCAGCGCCACGGCCATGCCGAGCGCGCGTTGCAGGCCGTGCGGGAGTTCGGCCGCGAGGTCGTCGCTGCGCTCGGCGAGATTGAAGAAGGCCAGCATCTCGAAGGCCCGATCGCGAACCGCTTGCCGCGCCGCGCGGTCGGCCCCGAAGATCGCCCGAGCGAGGCTGGGCGCATGATGCAGATGGCAGCCGACGAGCACGTTCTCGATCAGGCTGAGCTCCAGAAACAGCGTCGAGTGCTGGAACGTCCGGACAAGGCCCTTCGAAGCGACGATGTTCATCTTTTGCCCGGAAATGTCCTCGCCCTTGTAGACAACCCGGCCGGCGCTCGGCGAATAGAAGCCGCTGATGACGTTGAACGTAGTCGTCTTTCCGGCGCCGTTGGGCCCGATCAGGCCACGGATTTCTCCCTCGCTGACCTCGAAGGACAGGTTGTTGACCGCAGCCAGGCCGTCGAAGTACTTGCTCAGGCCCTCCGCTTTCAATAGCGCCATATGCTCCTGCCGACCCCGTGCACCGGAATTTCGTTGAACGCCAACATCCATCGCGCGTCACGCCCGGACTGCGCCGCGACGCATGTTTCTCGGGAATGTTACCGTTGCTTGTTCGGCTTTACCAGACGGTGCTTCCGTTCGATGGCTCCGCCCGTCTCCTCCGACTTCGCGCCGATCGCACAAATGGTGCGAATTGGTTTGGTCCGAGCATTCGGCTTTTCCCATAATTCGTCAAGCAGAAAACCGGCCCAGGAGCCGGCAGCAGACGGCGAGAGAACGGCATCGTATCCGACCGAAACCATTCGATCCGCCCCAAGGGATCCTCAAGGGCGTTGCGAGGCGTCTTCAGGTGCACCCTCGCGGCCCCTGCGAGCCGGCTTGAAGGGGTCAGATGGCGCGGTTTTCGGCCCCCAGAGCTTGCGCAGTCTCATCCCACTTCGCCGTCACATTCCGACCTGCGGTTCTGGACCACTGGTATCCGGCCGTGGCGCGGTGTCGCTCCCGTCGTGCGGCGCGCTTCTTGGGCATGATTTGACGTTGAATGGGGCCTTGCCTTTCGTTTGCGCATACGCAAGGATAAGCCAGTTGGCCGAGACGAAAATTCGTAATTGGCCTAATTGTGGACTGGTGTTTAGTCTATTTGGTTCGAATTGGCTTCAGACCGCTGGACTGACCGTTCGCAGTCCGGGACAAGGGGGAAACGGTTCCAGTTAAGGCGGCGTCTTAATCCCAACGCAGGACAACAGGCAGGGAGGCACCGAACATGCCACGCGATCCGAAACACGACGTTCTCTTCGAGCCGATCCAGATCGGTCCGAAGACCATGAAGAACCGCTTTTACCAGATCCCGCACTGCATCGGCGCGGGTTCCGAGAAACCCGGGACCCAGGCCGCGAACCGCGGCACGAAGGCAGAGGGCGGATGGGGCGCCTGCTGCACCGAATACTGTTCGATCCATCCCGAATCCGACGATACGCATCGCGTCTCCATGCGCCTCTGGGACGAAGGCGACGTGATCAATCTGCGGCATTTGACGGATACCCTGCACCAGCATGGGGCGCTCGCCGCGGTCGAGCTTTGGTACGGCGGCGCACACGCGCCGTGCATGGAGTCCCGCGCCGTGCCCCGCGGGCCGGGCTCCTACGCCTCGGAGTTCGAGTACCTGACCTATTCCCACGAGGCGGACGAGGACGAAATCAAGGATCTGATCCAGATGTACGTCGATGCGGCCAAGCGGGCCGAGCAGGCCGGCTTCGATCTGGTTTACGTCTATGGCGGGCACAGCTATCTGCCGCTGCAGTTCCTCTCCAAGTTCTATAACAAGCGGACCGACAAATACGGCGGCTCGCTTGAGAACCGCGCCCGCTTCTGGATGGAGAGTCTGGAGGCGGTGAAAACGGCCGTCGGCGACAACTGCGGCATCGTCACCCGCTTCGCCATTGACACCCTCTATGGACCGGACGGCGTCGAGGTCGGCGACGACGGCCTCAGTTTCATCGAGATGGTCGACCGCGCAGGCCTGGTCGATCTCTGGGACCTCAACGTTGGCGACATCGCCGAGTGGGGCGAGGACGCCGGCCCGTCGCGCTTCTACAAGGCGGGGCACCAGCGCGCCTGGACCGACGAAGCCAAGAAGCAGACCAGGATTCCGGTGCTCGGTGTGAGCCGGGAGACCAGCCCCGACGACATGGCGGCGCACATCCGCGAAGGCCGCCTCGACATCATCGCCTGCTGCCGGCCCTCGATTTCCGATCCCTTCATTCCCAAGAAGGTCGATGAAGGCCGGGTCGAGGACATCCGCGAGTGCATCGGCTGCAACGTCTGCATCTCGCGTTGGGAGATCGGCGGCCCGCCGATGATCTGCACCCAGAACGCCACGGCCAACGAGGAATACCGCCGCGGCTGGCATCCGGAAAAATTCGACAAGACCAAGGATCCTTGCTCGGTTCTCGTGGTCGGCGCCGGGCCGGCCGGCATGGAATGCGCCCGGGTTCTCGGCGAGCGCGGCTACGACGTGCATCTGCGCGAGAAGACCAGCGAAATCGGCGGCTGCGTGAAGGACATCATGCGTTATCCGGGCCTCTCGGAATGGGGCCGGGTGATTACTTACCGCCAGATCCAGCTCGACAAGCTGAAGAACGTCGAGGTCCACACCGGGGTCGGCGAGATGACCGCGGACGACGTTCTCAACTATGGTGCGGACAAGGTGGTGCTCGCGGTCGGCTCCCATTGGTCGACCGACGGCACCGCTAGCGTCACCCACGATCCGGTCGAAGGCGTCGACGCTTCTCTGCCCCACATCTGCACGCCCGAACAGATCATGGCCGGGAAGGAAGTGGGGGACCGGGTCCTGGTGCTAGACGGAGACGGCTATTACACCGGCGTTTCCATGGCCGAACTGATGGCCGATCAGGGCAAGAAGGTGACCATCGTTACCTCGCTCGGTTCGGTCGGGCCCTATACCGACTTCACACTGGAAGCCCCGAACCTGCACCGCATGATGTACGAGAAGGGTATCCACCATTACACGCTCCATTGGGCCGAGTCCGTGGAGCCGGGTGTCGCGACCCTGTACTACCTCTACCGGGACGGCTACAAGCGGGAGTCCTCTCCGACAAAAGGCAAGATGCCGCGCAGGGTTGGCACGGACGTGGTGAAGCTGGAGTACGACAGCATCATCGTCGTCTCGGGCCGCGTCCCCAATGCCGGACTCTACCGCGAGCTCAAAAAGCGTAAATCGGAGTGGGCGGACAACGAGATCCAGGGCATATACCAAGCGGGCGACTGCTACGCACCGCGCCTCATCGCCGATGCGGTCTTCGACGGTCACCGGATCGCGCGCGAGTTCGAATCGCCGAACCCGCAGTTCGCGCAGCCCTGGGTTCGCGAACGCCAGATTTGGGGCCACGAGACCTATCCCAAGCTGAGCGATCGTCAGTGCTAGGGCAGGCCATGCTTACTTGCCGCAGTGGGGCGGAATCGAAAGAGGCGTTCTGGTAGCCCGCCGGGACGCCGCTCTCGCCACCACCGGTCGCATGTCAACGACGGGGAACCGGCGGCATCGTGGAAACGCGCGAACTCTTTTGGTCGCTGGAAACCCCGACGATCATCCTGTTTTACGTGGCGGGCTTCGCTGCCATTGGTGTGTTCGTCTGGGGTTGCTGGCGCCACTACGCCAAGTACGCGCGCGGCGCGCGGCTTCGGGTTCCGCTTGATATCGGGGCCGGCGCCCGGCGCATGGTGTCGGACCTTCTGTCGCACCGTACCCTTGTTCGGCGCGACCATTATGCGGGTGCGGCCCACGCCGGCATATTCTTCGGTTTTCTCCTGGCGGCGATCGGAACCGCCACGATCACCCTGGAGTACGACTTCCTGGATCCGCTTTTCGGCATCACCTTCTGGAAGGGCGATTTCTATCTCTGGTTCAGCTTGGTCCTCGATATCGGACATTTCGGCCTGACCGTCGGGATCGTCATGATGATGGTGCGGCGCGCGGTCTTCGACCTGGCCAAGCTCGACTACCGGCGCAGTTATCGCGGCGAGAGCGACCTGCGGCCGGCCGCCGCCGGCTGGCGGATCGAGGACTGGGCTTTTCTCTGCGTGCTCCTGGCGATCGAGATCACCGGCTTTCTGCAGGAAGGCGTGCGCTTGTTGATGGACCAACCGGCCTGGGCCGCCTGGTCGCCGGTCGGCTACGCCCTGGCGAATATCTTCGCCGCCTCGGGCATGACGCCGGAAACCACAGCGGCAATCCGCGGCGCGAACTGGTGGCTGCACGGCCTGCTTGCCCTGGCCTTCACCGGCGCCATTCCCTGGTACAAGGCCAAGCATATTCTGGCCGTCGTCGGCTCGCTCGCACTGCGCGACCGCAAGGCCCTGCGTCGCCTGCCTCGGGAGGAGGACGGCGGGGAAACGGTGGGCGTCGCCAGCGTCGCCGATTTTTCCTGGAAGGACATGCTCAATTTCGACGCCTGCACCAAGTGCGGGCGCTGCCACGAGGTCTGTCCCGCGCGCGCGGTGGGGTATCCGCTCAGTCCGCGGGACCTGATCCTTGACCTACGGCTGCACAACGACAAGGCGCAGGGGCGGCCCCTGGCCGGCGTCGACCTGATCGGCGACGTCATCGAGCCGGAAACGCTCTGGGCTTGCCGAAGCTGCGGTGCCTGTCAGGAGATCTGCCCGGTCGGCATCGAGCACCCGTCGATCATCATTGAAATGCGCCGCCAACTGGTCGAGCGCGGCGACATGGACCCGCTGCTTCAGGCAACGTTGGATACCATCGGCAACACCGGCAACAGCTTCGGCGAAAACGCCCGCAAACGTGCAGCCTGGGCCCGGGATCTGGAGTTTGAGATCAAGGACATCCGGCAAGAACCGGCCGAGGTTCTCTGGTTCGTCGGCGACTACGCCTCCTTCGATCCGCGGAACCAGAAGGTCAGCCGGACAGTGGCGCGGTTGCTGAAGGCCGCGGGGGTCGATTTTGCCTTGCTGCACGAGGGCGAGCACACCGCGGGCAACGATGTCCGGCGGGTCGGCGAAGAAGGCCTGTACCAGAACCTGGTTGAGCACAATCTGGAGCAGATGACCGGGGGCAGGAAATTCTCCACGATCATCACCACCGACCCGCACAGCTACAATACGATCAAGAACGAGTATCCCGAGTTCGGCGAGGTCGCACCGATACAGCACTACAGCACCGTCTTGGCGGAGTTGCTGAGGGCGGGCCGGCTCAAGGTGGTCAAGCCGCTCGGCAAAAGGATCACCTTTCACGACCCCTGTCATCTGGGCCGCCTCAACGGCGGCTACGAGGCCCCGCGCGAGGTGCTGCAGGCGATCGGATGCGATCTCGTCGAAATGCCGCGCAATCGGGATAATTCGTTCTGCTGCGGCGCCGGCGGCGGGCGCATTTGGATTCCCGATCCGCCCGGTATGGAGAAGCCGTCGGAAAACCGCGTGCGCGAAGCGGCCGCGCTGGGCGGGATCGATGTTTTTGTCACCTGCTGTCCCAAGGACCTGACCATGTTCGAGGATGCCCGAAAGACCAGCGGCCACGAGAAGGACTTTGTCGTGGAGGATCTCGCCGAGCTCGTGGCCGAAGCCATCGAGCTCAAGAGCATTTCCTTACAGGACGTGCCGTCGCTGGCCGAACGAATCACCGACACCGTCGCGGAACGTATCGCCAAGGTGGTCGCAGGGCGGATCGACGAGGTCCTGGCGGCGCGCTTGGGGCAGATGGCGGCTCCGCCGGCGCCGCCTACGGCCGCCGAGGCTCCGGCGACGCCGGGCCCCTCCGACGCGGGCCTGCCAGCGTCGCCCGCCGTGGAGCCGTCGGAGGCGGAACCGGCCGCGGCGTTGCCCGAGGTCCCGACGCCCCGCGGTCCGGCCGAACGCCGGCTCGCCGAGATGGACTGGGACAACCTGTTGCCGGTCCTGCCGCCCGACCTGGCGCCTTACGAAAGGCCCGCCAAGGAGGGTGTGCGCATTCTCGTCGCGGTCAAGCACGTCGCCGTCCTGGGCGACGAGTACGACTTCACCGAGGACGGCCGCGACATTCGCCCGGAGTTCCTGGAGTATGCCCTGAACGAATGGGACGACGCGGCTTTGGAGGAAGCTCTGCTGACCGTGGAACGCCTGGGCGGCGGCGAGGTGGTCGCCGTCACCGTCGGTCCGGAGGACGCCGAGTCGACCCTGCGGAAGGTACTTGCCAAAGGCGCGGACCGCGCGGTGCGGGTCTGGGACGACCGGCTGCTCGGCGCTGACCCCGTGACCGTCGCGCGGGCGATCGCCGGGGTCGCGGTGCAGGAAGACCCCAACCTGATTCTCGCCGGGGTGCAGTCGGGCGACCACGCCCACGGTGCGACGGGCACCGCGCTTGCCCGCATTCTCGGCCTGCCACATGCGGCGGTGGTCGTCGAAATCGACTGGGACGGCAAAGCCGACCTCAAGCTTGTCCGCGAGCTGGAAGGCGGGATGCGCCACAGCTTCGAGCTCCCCGGCCCGGCGGTCGTGACCGTTCAGACCGGAATCAACACGCCGCGCTACGCGACCATGCGCATGATCAAGCAGGCGAAGAAGAAGCCGCTCGCCGTGCTCGACGGCGCCCCCGTTCTGGACGGCGGCGGAGGCTATGTGGTGCGGCGCATGTATTTGCCGGAGCGGTCCAAAGCTGAAATGCTGGAGGGCAGCGCCGAAGAAGTTGCCGCGATGATCGCCGATATCATCCGCGAGAGGCGGGGAGATTAGCACATGAGTGGAATTCTAGTTATTGCCGAGCATCTTAGCGGCGAAGTGCGCGACATCACAGGCGAGATGATCGGCGCGGCCGCGTCGATCAAGGGCGAAATCGGGGGCCCGGTCATGGTCGCGGTGATCGGCGACGGCAGCGACAACCTGGCGGGGCAGGTCAACCTCGACGGCGTTGACGAGATTCTCTCCGTCGATGCCGGGGCGCTGCATTTCGATGCCAGCCTGTACGAGGAGGTGGTCTGTGACCTGGGCGCGCAGCGCCGGCCGCAGATCATTCTGGTGGGGCATACGGCCAACGGCATGGCGTATGCCGCAGCGGTGGCCGCGCGCCTCGGGAGCGGTTTCTCCAGCGACGTGTTCGCCCTGGATGTAGTGGACGGCGAGCTGGTGGCGACGCGCAATGCCTATGGCAACAAGGTGAACCTGGAGCTCGGGTTTCCCGGCAAGGGCGTGGTCGTCCTGAGTCTCCGCGGCGCCTCCTTCGCGCCGCCCGAGGCCGCCGGCTCGGCCGTCGTCACGGCGGCGGAGGTCGACCTCTCGGGCCTTTCGATGGCGGGCAAACACCTGGACTATCAGGAACCCCCGCCGGCGGACATCGACATCTCGAAGGCGGAGTTCATCCTCTCCGTGGGCCGCGGGATCCGGGACAAGGAGAATTTACCGCGATTTGCCGAGTTGGCGGAGCGAATGGGCGCGACCTTCGGCTGTTCGCGGCCTATCGTCGATTCCGGCTGGCTTCCGAAACCACATCAGGTCGGCCAATCTGGAAAGGCGGCGTCGAACTGCAAGTTATACGTCGCGCTGGGAATTTCCGGCGCGGTCCAGCACCTGTTCGGCATGAAGCACGTCGATACAATCATCGCGGTCAACACCGACCCTGGCGCGCCGATCTTTAACGTCGCCACATACGGCACGACCGTCGATCTGTTCGACCTGACCGACGCCTTGGAGCGGCAATTCAACTGAACCGAAGCGCAACCGTG
>JBHHZJ010000117.1:0-9519 GCA_046758005.1 Kiloniellaceae bacterium | reverse complement strand
CCTGCTTGGGTCGTGGGACCAGGTGGCGCGAGCGCAGCGTGCCACCGGCCGCGGCGGCCTGGGGCGTCTGCGGCGCGCCGGCGCCGGTCGCCGGCCGCGCGCCCGGCGCCAAGCCGCCGCGCGGCGGCGGGACCGTCAGCCGGCTCTTCGGGTATTCGAGCGGCGGATAGAGCAGGGTGCTCGGCCGCGTGACGACCAACTGCCCCGTGTCCGGCAGGCGGTAGGCGGTACCCGGCGTGGCCGGGGCGATGACCTGCGTCTGCGGAGTGAGGACCTGCGTGCCCGGGGTGACGGTCGGGACGCCGTACCCCGGCGCCTGAACCGGGCCCGGTGCGCCGTACGGCAGCGCCGGCGCCGGTCCCGAGCCGAGGCTTTCGAGCACCTCTTCGTTGACGATCACGCCGGCGCTCGGACCGCCGATCGTCACCGCGCCGCCCGCGCCGCCGCCGCCGATGACCACCGGCTGCTGCGCCAGCGCGGCGCCGGCCGTGCAGAGCAAACCCGCCACGGCACAGGCGCCGCCCAAACCCGCGCGCCGCCAAGCCTCGTGCTTGCGCCGCCCAACGTGCGCCGTGCGTGACCCCGAGATTCCCGGACGCCTGCGGCGAGCGTCAAGTTCCATCGGGCCTCCGTGTCGAGAATCGCTGGACGAATCGATGCCTAAGACTATGCCGAGCGTCCCGAGTCGACAACCGGTTTGCATGCCGGCCCGGGCGCAAGCCCGGCCTCAAGCGGCGGGTCCTTGCGCCGCGCGCAACAATTCGATCAGCGCCGCGTGCAGGCTGTCGTTGGCGGCCAGGATGCTCCGGCTATCCAAACGGATCGGATCGCCCTCGATCTCGCTGACGTAGCCCCCGGCCTCACGCACCAGGACGATGCCGGCGGCGGTGTCCCAAGGCGAGAGATAACGCTCCCAGAACCCATCGTAGCGGCCGGCCGCCACGTAGGCGAGGTCGAGCGCGGCCGCGCCCCAGCGGCGGACGCCCCCGGTCGCCCCGAGCACCGCGTCCATCTCGGCGAGGAAGCGCGGCGAATCGCCGTGGCCCTTGAAGGGAGCCCCGGTGGCGATCAGGGTATCCTCCAGGCGGGTGCGCGCCGAGACGCGCAAGCGCCGATCGTTGAGATAGGCGCCGGAGCCTTTCTCGGCGTAGAACAGCTCGTTCTTGACCGGGTCGTAGATCACGCCGGCCAAGAGTTCTCTGCCCTCCTCCAGCGCGATCGAGATCGCGAAGTGCGGCAGGCCGTGCAGGAAGTTGCTCGTGCCGTCGAGCGGGTCCACGATCCAGCGGCGCCCGTGCGGATCGCCGCCGCTGCTGGACCCCGACTCCTCCATAAGGAAACCGTAGCCGGGCCGGGCGCGCGACAGCTCCTCGCGCAGGACCCGCTCGGCGTGCAGGTCGGCCGCCGAGACGAAATCGGCCGGCCCCTTGCGCGAGACCTGCAGGCTCTCGACCTCGCCGAAGTCGCGCTTGAGGCCGCGCGCGGCCCGGTCGGCGGCCCGAATCATGACGTTGATGAGGGCCGATCTCGAGGCCATGTCGCGCCTTCCGCTGGGGCTGCGCGCCTTGGGCCGCGCGCCGGGTCAGTCCTTGGCGCGCTCGACGTAGGTGGCGTCGGCGGTGCTCACCACCACGCGCGTGCCGGCTTCGATGTGCGGCGGGACCATGGTTCGCACGCCGTTTTCCAACACGGCCGGCTTGTACGAGGACGAAGCCGTCTGGCCCTTGACCACGGGATCGGCCTCGACCACCCTCATCGTGGCCGTATCCGGAAGCATCACGCCGATCGGCGCGCCTTCGTAAGATTCGATCGTGACCGTCATCCCCTCCTGCAGGAAGACGGCCGACTCCCCCACGAGGTCCTTGTGCAGCGTGACCTGCTCGTAGGTCTCGTTGTCCATGAAAGTGAGCATGTCGTCGCCTTCGGCGTAAAGGAACTGGTGCTCGCGCTGGTCCAGGCGGACGCGCTCGACGCTCTCGCTGGAGCGGAAGCGCTCGTTCAGCTTGGTGCCGTTGCGGACGTCCTTGAGTTCGACCTGCAGGTAGGCGCCGCCCTTGCCGGGCTGGGTGTGCTGGATCTTGACCGCGCGCCACAGCCGCCCCTTGTGCTCGATGATGTTGCCGGGGCGGATCGCGTTGCCTTGGATCTTCATCGTGTGCGTCTGAACGTGAACCGGGTTGGAAAAGGCGCGCGGAAGCTAGCAGCTTGCCCCGCGCCGCGCAATCGGCCCCGCGGCCCCGGACGCGCCCGTCGCGCGACCCGGCCAAGCGGTTTCGTCCGGGCCCGCGGCGCCTCGGCGGGCAAGCGGCTCACCCCCGCGCCAGCCAGCGGCGGCAGGCCGCCCGCGGGTCGGGTTCGTCGAGCAGGTCGAGCGCGCGCATCCGGCCCGTCACCAGCTCCGCCCCGTGTTCGGCGGCAAGCGCGGCGAGCATCGCGGCGGTCGAGCCGCGCCCGGTGAAACGGACGCGCTTCACCCCCTGACGCAGGGCGGCGAGGACGTGGCCCGGTTTGTCGCCGCAGTCGAGCACCGCCCGGACCTCAACCTCCGGTTGTTCGGCGACGGCCAGGGCGACCAGCTCGCGGAACCACGGGGCGCCGAGGTAGGCCGCGGCCCCCGGCGCGGAGGCCAGCGTCACCGGCACGCCCAGGTCGGCCGCCGCGGCCACCGCGGCCCGGGCGTCCTCGAGCGAGTGGACGATGATCGCGCGTTCGGGCATCGATCCATGATAGCCGAGGCACGGTATCGGCGGAAAATCGGCTCGTGCGAAAAGCTGGACCGACAAGGCCCCGCTCGAAGGCAATCGGGACGGCGCCAGCGCTTACAGCAGCTTGCCCATGGCGACGGCCACGTCGCTCATGCGGTTGGAGAAGCCCCACTCGTTGTCGTACCAGGACAGGACGCGCACGAAGGTGCCGTCGAGGACCTGGGTCTCGGTGAGATCGAAGGTCGAGCTGGCCGGGTCGTGGTTGAAGTCGCTGGAGACCAGCGGCTCGTCGTTGACCGCGAGGACGCCCTTCAGTCGGTTGCCCTTGGAGGCCCTGATCATGGCCTTGTTGATCTCCTCCACGGTGGTCTTGCGCTTGGCCTCGATGGCGAGGTCGATCAGGCTGACGTTGGGCGTGGGCACGCGGATGGCGGTGCCGTCGAGCCTGCCCTTGAGCTCGGGAAGGACCAGGCCGACCGCGCGCGCCGCCCCGGTCGAGGTCGGGATCATGGACAGCGAGGCCGCGCGCGCCCGGCGCGGGTCCTTGTGCAGGGTGTCCACGGTGCGCTGGTCGCCGGTGAAGGCGTGCACCGTGGTCATGAACCCGTGCCTGATGCCCACGGTCTGGTCGAGCACGTAGGCCACGGGCACCAGGCAGTTGGTCGTACACGAGCCGTTCGAGACGACGGCGTGGCTCTTGCGCAGCTTGTCGTGGTTGACGCCGTAAACGACGGTGAGGTCGGCGTCGCTGCACGGCGCGGAGACGAGCACCTTCTTCGCCCCGGCCTCCAGATGCTTGGCCGCCGCCTCCTTATTGTTGAAAAGTCCGGTGCACTCGAGCGCGATGTCAACGCCCAACCGGCCCCAGGGCAGCTTGGCCGGGTCCCGTTCCGACAGCACCTGGATCTTGGCGCCGTCGACCTTGAGCGCGTTCCTGGTGGCGGTCACGTTGCCCGGGTAGCGGCCGTGCACGGAGTCGTGCCTGAGCAGGTGGGCGTTGGCCTCCGCCGAGCCCAGATCGTTGACTGCGACGAACTCGATGTCCGTGCGCCTGGCCTCGAGCGCCGCGCGCAGCACCAGGCGGCCGATCCGCCCGAACCCGTTGATCCCAACCCGTACAGGCATGTCCGAACTCCGTCTTGTCCTGGTTCGATCCCGCGTCCGCGCCTAGGCGTAGGCGCCCTGGGTCGCCGCGCCGTTGGCCTTGGCGCGCTCGAAGAACGCCGCCTGCGCGGCCGCCACGTTCTCGGCCTTGCCGGCCCAGGCCTTGAGCGGGGCGGCCTGGAGCGCCCGGCCGTAGGAGAAGCTGAGCCGCCACGGCGCCTGCTCCGGCAGCTTGTTGATGGCGTCGAGGTGAAGCGTCGCCTGCTCGTCGCTCTGGCCGCCGGACAGGAACACGATGCCCGGCACCGCCGCCGGGACGGCGCGTTTCAGGCAGCGCACCGTGCGCCGCGCGACCTCCGCGACGCCGGCCTGCTCCGGACAGTCCTTGCCCGAGAGCACCATGTTGGGCTTGAGCAGCATGCCCTCGAGCGCGACGCCCTGGACGGCCAATTCCGCGAAGACCACGCGCAGCACCGCCTCGGTCACCTCCTCGCAGCGGTCGATGGTGTGGTCGCCGTCCATCAGCACCTCGGGCTCGACGATCGGCACCAGGCCGGCCTCCTGGGAGAGCGCCGCATAGCGCGCCAGCGCGTGGGCGTTCGTCGCGATGCAGGCCTGGGACGGGACGCCGGCGCCGATCTGGTACACCGCGCGCCATTTGGTGAAGCGCGCGCCCAACCGGACGTACTCGGCGCAGCGCTCGCGCAGGCCGTCGAGGCCCTCGGTCACCTTCTCGCCCGGATGGCCGGCCAGCGGCTTGGCGCCCTTGTCGACCTTTATCCCCGGGATGATGCCGGCGTCCTGAATCATTTTGACCAACGGGGTGCCGTCGGCCGCATTCTGCCGGATGGTCTCGTCGAAGAGAATCACGCCGCTGATGTACCGGCCCACATCGGGGGTGGAAAACAGCAGCGCCCGGTAGTCGCGCCGGCTGTCCTCGGTCGATTCCAACTGGATGCTCTCGAAACGCTTCTTGATCGTGGGCGAGCTCTCGTCCGCGGCGAGGATTCCCTTGCCCTCGGCGACCAGCGCCCGCGCCGTTTCCTGGAGGTTTCCTTCGCTCATCGCCTGCCGTTCCTCCGAGTTGCTGACCTTGCGAACTCCCGTGTCATGCGCCAAGCCCAACCCCGAGCCAGGCCGGTCATAGCCGCGCCTTGACGGCCTCGACGACGGCCTGGGGGGTGATGTGAAAGTGGCGGTAGAGATCCTTGTAGGGGGCGGAAGCGCCGAAGCCGCGCATGCCGACGAAGGCGCCCTCGGGGCCGATCCAGCGGTCCCAGCCGAGCGGGGCGGCGGCCTCCACGGCCACGCGCAGCGCGCCGGGGCCGAGCACCTCCTCGCGGTAGTGCGGCGCCTGCATCTCGAACAGCTCCCAGCATGGCATGGACACCACCGCGGCAGCGATTTTCTCACGCCGCAGGAGCGCCTGCGCCTCGCATGCCACCGCCACCTCCGAGCCGGTGGCGATCAACGTCACCTCGCGCGCGCTCCCGGCCGAGGCCAGGATGTAGGCGCCGTGCGCCGAGAGGTTCTCGCTGCACTCGGCGCGCACCGTGGGCACGGCCTGGCGGGTCAGCGCCAGGACCGAGGGGTTGTCGCGCAAATTGAGCGCCAGCTCCCAGCATTCCGCCGTCTCCACCGTGTCGGCCGGGCGGAACACGTAGAGGTTGGGCATGGCGCGCAAGGCCGCCAGATGCTCGACCGGCTGGTGCGTTGGGCCGTCCTCGCCCAGCCCGATCGAGTCATGGGTCATGACGTAGATCACCCGCTGGCCCATGAACGCCGAGAGCCGGATCGCCGGCCGGCAGTAGTCGGAGAAGACCAGGAACGTGCCGCCGTAGGGGATGACCCCGCCGTGCAAAGCCAGGCCGTTCATGGCCGCGGCCATGGCGTGCTCGCGCACCCCGTAATGTATGTAGGCGCCCGCGTAGTCGCCTCGCTCGACCACCCGCTGGCAGGACGCCTTGGTGTTGTTCGAGCCGGTGAGATCCGCCGAGCCGCCGATCAGCTCGGGAATGTGCCTGGCCAGCACCTCGATCGTCTTGTGCGAGGATACCCGGGTGGCCAGCGCGGGCTTGTCCGCCACCGCGGTCCGCTTGAGCTCGGCGAGCCCGTCCTGCCAGCCGGCGGGCAGTTCGCCCGCGATCCGCCGCGCGAACTCGGCGCGCGTCTGCCCGTCAAGTTTCGCCACGCGCGCCTCCCAGGCCGCCGAGGCCGCGGCGCCGCGCGCGCCCGCCCTTCGCCAGGCCGCGCGCACCGCCGGGGGCACCTCGAAAGCCGCGTGCGGCCAGCCCAACCGCCGCCGCGCGCCGGCCACCTCTTCCGCGCCCAGCGGCGCGCCGTGGGTCTTGGCGCTGCCGGCGAGGTTCGGCGCGCCGTAGCCGATCACCGTGCGGCAGGCGATGAGCGACGGGCGTTCGCTGGCCCGAGCCGCCGCTATCGCCGCGGCCACCGCCTCCGGGTCGTGGCCATCGACCGCGCGCACGTCCCAGCCGTAGGCCGCGAAGCGCTCCAGCGAGTCGTCCGAGAGCGCAAGCGAGGTTGGCCCGTCGATCGAGACCTTGTTGTCGTCGTAAAGCACGATGAGCTTGTGCAGGCCGAGATGCCCGGCCAGGGAGGCCGCCTCGTGGCTGATCCCCTCCATCAGGCAGCCGTCCCCGACGATCGCGTACGTGGTGTGGTCCACCACCGCGTCGCCGAAGCGCGCGTTCATGAGCCGCTCGGCCAGCGCCATGCCGACCGCGTTGCCCAGGCCCTGACCCAATGGCCCGGTCGTGGTCTCCACCCCGGCCGCGTGGCCGTATTCCGGGTGGCCCGGCGTGCGGCTGCCCAGTTGGCGGAAGTTGCGGATTTCCGCCAGCGTCATGTCCGCATAACCGGTCAGATACAACAATGCATAGAGCAGCATCGAGCCGTGCCCGGCCGAAAGCACGAGGCGGTCCCGGTCCGGCCAGTCGGGGCGGGCCGGGTCGAACCTCAGGAAGCGCGTGAACAGCACGGTCGCCACGTCCGCCATGCCCATCGGCATGCCGGGATGCCCGGACTTCGCCGCCTCCACCGCGTCCATCGCCAGGGCGCGGATCGCGTTCGCCAGGTCCTTGTGGGTGATCTCGGGGGCGTCCACGGGACTCACGGTATCACACTGCGACACGGAGGGCGGCGTTGCGTCCATGGGCCAGGTCATCGGTTGGGGAAATCGGCGGAGTCGTCCTTGCGACAGCCGGTCCTTGTGGTCGGCGCGCAACATGCCGCCGCCGGGCGGGACCGTCAACCGCGATATCGCAGGTGCGCAGCGCGGTGGGCGTTGCCCGGCCCCGTGCGGCGGTTGACCGCCGCTCGCGGGCGCGCGTATCCTGCATCGCGCCGCCTCCGCCGGCGCCGGGGTCCGGCGCGCAGTGCGGGTCCGCCGACCAAGGGAACAGGCCATGGCGCAGCTGGAGCAGGCCACGAGACGTTTGCAGGCGGCCCTCGACCAGTTGGAGCGGGCCCTCGACGCGCCCCCCGGCGCGCCGGCCGGCGGCGCGGCGAAGCTGCGCCAGGCGCTCGACGCGGCGCAGCGGGAAAACGCCGCCCTGCAGGACGTTGCCGAAACCGTGGCCGCGCGTCTCGATTCCACCATCGCGCGGCTCAAATCGACGCTGGAGTCGTGAGCCCTTGACGCTCATCAACCTGACCATCAACGGCCGCTCCTACGAAATGACCTGCGACGACGGCCAGGAGCCGCACCTGCAGAAGCTGGCCGACTACATCGACGACAAGGTGCGCCAGCTCGCCGCCTCGGTGGGACAGGCGGGCGACCAGCGCCTCCTCCTCATGGCCAGCCTGCTGATCGCCGACGAGCTGTTCGACGCCCACGCGCAGATCCACGCGCGGTCGTCCGACGCGGCGGGCGAGGAGCGGGAGGCCGCGGACACGGCCGCGGCGCTCGACGCCTGCGCCCAGCGGATCGAGGCTATTGCCGCCCGCCTCGCGGGCGCTTAGATATCTGTTAACGCAGCGCGAGCAACCATCGAAGCGGACGGTGCTGCGGGGTGCGTCAGGTCGTTCGTTCCCTGGGGCCAACATTTACCTCGAGGGAGCTGTCCCTGCCGGGACCGTGGTCCCGGTACACGGCGCCCACCTGCTGTAGCAGGCCGCAGAGGAAGATCCTTGACCAACGGCCATCGCGGCACCGTCCACGCCCCCAACCCTTGCGCCGGACGCGGCAGCGGGACCAACGCCACGATGCCGGAGCCGGCGATGCCTTCGCTCGACGAACGAAAGCGGACGCTGAGGGCCGAGGCCAGGCGCCGCCGCGCCGAGGCCGCCGCGGCGTCGGTCCCGGACGGTCCCGCCGAGGCGGTGTGCGCGCGCGTGCTGGCCGCGGTCGCGGTACCCGCGGGGTGCGCGGTCTCGGCCTATTGGCCGATGCGCAGCGAGCTCGACCCGCGCCCGCTCATGCACCGGCTGCACGAGCGCGGCCACGCGATCGGCCTGCCCGTCATCGTTGGCAAGGGCCGGCCGCTTGCGTTTCGCGAATGGCGCCCGGGCGTTCCCTTGGAGCCGGGTGGATTCGGCACCCTGGTCCCGCCGGCCGGTCAACGCGAGCTGAGGCCCCAGGCGCTTTTCGTGCCCTTGCTCGCCTTCGACCGGGTCGGCTATCGCCTCGGCTACGGCGGCGGCTTCTACGACCGCACGCTCGCCGAGCTGCGCGCCGCCGGCCGGGCGCTCGCCGTCGGCCTGGCCTACGCGGCCCAGGAGGTGCCGGCGGTGCCGCACGACGTTACGGACCAGCGGCTCGACTGGATCGTCACCGAAGCCGAGGCGATCGAAACAAAGGCGTAACGGGAACGGATCGGGCCAGAACGCGATGAGGCTGCTGTTCTGCGGAGACGTCGTCGGCCGCCCCGGCCGCGAGGCCGTGGCCGCGCACCTGCCGCGCCTGCGCCGCGACCTCGGCCTCGATTTCGTCGTCGCCAATGGAGAGAACGCCGCCGGCGGCTTCGGCATCACCGAAAAGATCTGCGCCCAGCTCTTCGCCGCCGGCGTCGACGCGATCAGCGGCGGCAACCACATGTGGGACCAGCGCGAGGCGCTGAGCCTGATCGAGCGCGAGCCACGCGTGGTGCGCCCGCAGAACTATCCGAGCGGCACGCCCGGGCGCGGCGCGGCCGTGTTCGGCGCTGGCCAGGGGCGCAAGGTCATGGTGCTCAACGTCATGGGCCGGCTGTTCATGGACCCGCTGGACGATCCCTTTGCCTGCGTGGACGGCGCGCTGGCCAAGCACCGACTGGGCGGGACGCTCGACGCCATCATCCTCGACATTCACGCCGAGGCGACCAGCGAGAAGATGGCCATGGGCCACTACGTCGACGGCCGCGTCTCGCTGTGCGTGGGCACCCACACCCACGTGCCCACCGCCGATGCCATGATCCTGCCCGGCGGCACCGCCTACCAGAGCGACGCCGGCATGTGCGGGGACTACGATTCAGTGATCGGCATGGACAAGGCGGTGCCGATCAGCCGCTTCACGCGCAAGCTGCCGACCGAGCGCCTGAGCGCCGCCGGCGGGGAAGGGACCCTGTGCGCGGTCTTCGTCGAGACCGACGATGCGAGCGGCCTGGCGCGGCGCATCGCGCCGGTGCGCGTCGGCGGGCGGCTCAGCCCGAGCGAGCCGGCCAGAGGCGCGTCCTAGAGCAGATCCGGGTCGATGAATCGCCCGAAGGCGG
Source organism: Kiloniellaceae bacterium (assembly GCA_046758005.1). Classification (GTDB taxonomy): domain Bacteria; phylum Pseudomonadota; class Alphaproteobacteria; order Kiloniellales; family J153; genus JBHHZJ01. The sequence goes on along the minus strand of JBHHZJ010000117.1, from coordinate 2 downwards.
TT
>JBHHZJ010000116.1:0-9704 GCA_046758005.1 Kiloniellaceae bacterium | reverse complement strand
TAAGCTCTTGATCGTCGCAGCTTGCGGCATCGGGGGTGCTCCTTCTCGTGGATCTCATCAACCCACTCGGAGTACCCCCTCTCACCCGCCTGACACAAACTCTCGTACATTACCCCCGAAGGCGATCCATCGACCCGGATCCGCTCCAACTGTAACGTACAGAGCGGATTCACGTGATTGATTGGAGCCGCGAAGGGGTTCCAATCAATCCCGATCCGCTCTAGGGTCGCAAGCCGTCATTCGGCGATCACGGGAACACGGCGCACACCGGACATGGCGAGCGAGCGAGCGCTGGCCGAGGCCGCCCGGGCCTGGCCCTTCGAGGAAGCCCGCGCCCTATTGCGGCTGCTCGGCGGCAAGGCGCCGGCCAAGGGCTACGCCCTGTTCCAAACCGGCTACGGCCCGTCGGGCCTGCCGCACATCGGCACCTTCGCCGAGGTCGTGCGCACCACCATGGTGCGGCAGGCGTTCCGGCGCCTGAGCGACATCCCCACGCGCCTGTTCTGCTTCTCCGACGACATGGACGGCCTGCGCAAGGTGCCCGACAACATCCCGAACCAGGCCATGATGGCCGAGCACCTCGGCAAGCCGCTGACGTCGGTCCCCGACCCCTTCGGCGAGCACGAAAGCTTCGGCCACCACAACAACGCGCGCCTGCGCCGGTTTCTCGATTCCTTCGGATTCGACTACGAACTCCAGTCGGCCACCGAGTGGTACAGGTCCGGGGGTTTCGACCACGCCCTGCTCAAGGTCCTCGAGCACTACGACGAGATCATGGACATCGTCGTGCCGACGCTCGGCCCGGAGCGGCGCCAGACCTACAGCCCGTTCCTGCCGATCTGTCCGAAGACCGGGCGGGTCCTGCAGGTTCCCGTGGTCGCCCGCGACGCGGACGCCGGGACCATCGTGTACGAGGACGAGGACGGCGCGCGGGTCGAGGTGCCGGTGACCGGCGGCCACTGCAAATTGCAATGGCGGCCGGACTGGGCCATGCGCTGGTACGCGCTCGGCGTCGACTACGAGATGTCGGGCAAGGACCTGATCGACTCGGTCAAGATCGGCGGGCGCATCGTGCGCGTGCTCGGCGGGCGCCCGCCGGCCGGGTTCACCTACGAGCTGTTCCTGGACGAGAAGGGCGAGAAGATCTCCAAATCCAGGGGCAACGGGCTCACCGCCGAGGAATGGCTGGCCTACGCGCCGCAGGAGAGCCTGGCGCTGTTCATGTTCCAGAAGCCGCGCGCGGCCAAGCGCCTGTACTTCGACGTGATCCCGCGCGTGGTGGACGAGTACCTGGCGTTCCTCGAGCGCTTCCCCGGCGAGGAGGAGGCCGCGCGCCTCGAGAATCCGGTGTGGCACATCCACGACGGCGCGCCGCCGCACGAGAAGGCGTATCTGAGCTACGCCATGCTGCTCAACCTGGCCAGCGCGTGCAACGCCGAGGACCCGGCGATCCTGTGGGGCTTCATCTCGCGCTACGCGCCCGAGGCCCGCCGGGAAAACGCGCCGATCCTCGATTCCCTGGTCGGTTACGCGATCGCGTACTACCGGGACTTCGTCAAGCCGACGAAAAAGTACCGCGCGCCGGACGCGGTGGAACGCGCCGCGCTTGCCGACCTGCTGGCGCGGCTCGAGGCGCTGCCCGAAGGGGCCGACGCCGAGACCATCCAGACGCACGTCTACGAGGTCGGCAAGCGCCACGCCTTCGCGGACCTCAGGTCGTGGTTCAAGGCGCTCTACGAGATTCTCCTCGGCCAGGAGCAGGGGCCGCGCATCGGCTCGTTCTTCGCGATTTACGGCCTGGACGAAAGCCGGGCGCTCATCCGCCGCGCGCTCGCCGCGGAGGACCTGGCCGTCGGGTGAGGCCGCACCGCGTCCGCCGTCTCAGCCCTTGTACGCCCACTCGAAATAAATCTCGCGCGCCTTGGTGTAGATCGGCCCGGGCCGCAGGTCGCGCGATTCGACGCGCGTGATCGGCAGGACCTTGGCCAGGTTGCCGGTCGTGAACACCTCGTCGGCCTCGAGCACCTCGTCCCAGGTGATGGTGCGCTCGTAGACGGGAACGCCCGCCTTGCGCAGGAGCTTGGCCACGCGGTTGCGGGTGATGCCGCACAGGAAGGTGCCGTTCGGCACCGGCGTGTGCGCGGCGCCGTCCTTGACGAGCCAGATGTTGGCGGTGGCGAGTTCGGCCACGTTGTCGTTGGCATCGAGCACGACGGCGTTGTCGAACCCGCGCTCGGCCGCTTCCAACAGCGCGCGGCCCGAGTTCGGATAGAGGCAGGCGGCCTTGGCCATCGTGGGGGCCATGCTCGGCGTCGGGCGGCGGATGCTCGACAGGCAGACCGAGAGATCGCCCGGTCGCGGCAGCGGCACCTCGTGGACGGTGCAGCAGAAGCGCGTGCTGTCGGGGTCCGGCATGACGAAGAACTGGCCGGCGCCGTTTTCGGCCCAGAACATGGGGCGGATGTACAGCTCCGCGCCGGAGGCAAAGCGGGCGATGCCCTCCTGGGCGATCTCCAGCACTTCGCCCGCCGAGAGAAGCGGCGTCATGCCGAAGGCGTGGGCCGAATCGATCAGGCGCTGGCAGTGCAGGTCGAGGTCCGGCGTCACGCCGCCGAAGGCGCGCGCCCCGTCGAACACGACCGAGGCCATCCACGTGGCGTGCGTCATGGGGCCGAGGATCAGGGGGTTGCCCTCCACCCATTGGCCGTCGAGATAGTGGATCGCCGTCATGCCATGGCCTCCAAGCCCGATCCGGTGCCGCGCCGGGTGCCCGCCGGCCGAGCGCGGCTAGTGTTGCGATTCCAACATTTCATGCCCCGATCCACCCAACAAGGGATTCACCACCAAGGCGCGAAGGAACCAAGAACACATTGAAATTCTTTATGTCTTGGTGCCCTTGTGGTGAAAATCCGCCGCCGGCAGAGGGTATTTTCTGTCGGACAAGGAACACTAGCACAGCCGCTTGACCGGGCCAGTCAAAATGGTCCGGGCTTCCCGTGGCGGCGCGCGCGGGCCGAACGGAGCAGCGGCGACCCGGTCTACTGGCTGGCCCAGATGATGCGCGCCATCCAGGCGACGCCCTCGATGTCCAGGACGCGGTCGGGGTGGGCGCGGTTGAGCGACATCAGCTCGACCTTGCGCGCGCTCTGCCGGAGCAACTGCTTGGCCATGACTTCGCCGTCGCGCGTCTTGACCACGATCCGGTCGCCGCGGCGGATGCCGGCGGCCGGCGAGATGATGATGATGTCGCCGTCCCGGTAAACGGGCTCCATGCTGTCGCCGCTGATTTCCAGGCCGTAGGCGTGCGAGTCGCCGATGCGGGGAAACAGGACCTCGTCCCAGCCGACGCCCGTGGGATAGCCGGCGTCGTCGAAATAGCCCTTCTCCCCGGCCTGGGCGTAACCGATGACCGGGATGCGCTGGGCGAGCGCGGCGGCGTTGTCCTCGCCGATCTGGCTCACGAACTCCGCCAGCGAGGCGCCGGTCGCATCGAGGACCTTGGCGATCGACTCGGTGCTCGGCCAGCGCTGCTTGCCTTCCTTGGTGATGCGCTTGCTCTTGTTGAACGTCGTCGGGTCCAAGCCGGCGCGGCGCGCCAAACCCGAGGGTGACATGCCGTATTTCGCAGCCAAACGGTCGATGGCTCGCCAAACGTCCGCATGTCGCAACATGGGAACATGGTCTTATAATTCCGGCGGGCGTGCATCAGGAAAATAAACCGGAACGGCGGCGACGCGTGCCGGTTCTCGACCGCGCGCCGATTCGGTGCCTGTGGCGATGCGTGGCTACGGTCGACAAGGCGCGCGCTTAGCGCGCGGCCAGGATCATCGCGCGGTAGATGCGCCCCGCGGTGTCCTCGTCCACCTCGCCGATGCGCGCGCCGGCCCGGAGCATGCGCGCGCTTGGCGCGGCCGGGACCAACACGGCCTCTTCCCGGTCCATGCGTTCCACGGCCTCCAGGGCCTTCCTCAGCGCTTCGCTCTTGCCGTCCAGGACGTCCTTCGCCGCCTTGGCCATCACCCGACCCCGCCGCTTCCAAGCCCCGCCGGATGCCAACGCAAGGGGTGTGCCAATCTCCCGGGACGGCACGGCGCGCCGCAGGGCCCGCGCCGAGGCCGCGGGTTCGCCGCGCACCGGCCGGCCTGGTGCGGTGGGGCCGGTCCCCGGCGTTGCAAATTGCAACCGGCGCCAAGGGATGGCCCTGCAATTTGCAAAAAAAATCCGCCCCGGGCGGCGCTGTTCAGGGGCGGTGGATTTGTGTAGTACCCACCGTCATAGAAGGATCACGCCTATGACGGCCTTGCAGGTTCTCTTGGCGAGGCGCGCGGTCCGCCGTGATGTTGGCGCATCACAATGGCCGCTCGATTCGGCCTGAGGGCGCCGTGGACCGGTTCCGCCTCGCCGCGCCGCTGCTGCGGCTGCTCGATCCCGAGGCCGCACACGATCTGACCCTCTGGGCGCTGCGCCACGGCCTGGCGCCCGCGCACCGGGCGCCGGACGATCCGATCCTTGCGACCCGGCTGTGGGGCCGCGAGTTTCCCAATCCGGTCGGCCTGGCGGCGGGCTTCGACAAGAACGCGGCGGTCGTCGCGGCCACGCTCGGCTTGGGCTTCGGCTTCGTCGAGGTCGGCAGCATCACGCCGCGGCCGCAGGCGGGCAACGCCAGGCCGCGCGTCTTCCGCCTGCCCGCCGAGCGCGCCGTGATCAACCGGATCGGATTCGCCGGCGAAGGCATGGCGGCCGCCGCCGAGCGCTTGGCCCGCTGGCGCGCGCATGGCGGCCAAGGCCTGGTCGGGATCAACCTGGGCACGAACCGCGATACGGCGGACCCCGCGGCGGATTACGCCGCCGGCGCCAAGGCGCTCGGGCCCTACGCGGACTACCTCGTAGTCAACGTCTCCTCGCCCAATACGCCCGGCCTGCGCGCGCTGCAGGGCCGGGCCGAGCTGGAGAATGTCCTCGCGCGCGTGCGCGCGGCACTGGCCGAGATCCAGCGGCAGGGCGGGCCTCCGCTTCTGGTCAAGATCGCGCCCGACCTGACGCCGGCGGACAAGGAGGACATCGCCGCCGCCGCGCAGGCGGGCGGCGTGGACGGCCTGATCGTCGGGAACACGACGGTGCGGCGGCCGCCGGGCCTGACCGGGCGGCACCGGGACGAAGCAGGCGGGCTGAGCGGACGGCCCCTGTTCGCGCTCTCGACCGCCGCGCTCGCCGACATGTACCGCCTGACCGGCGGGCGCGTGCCGCTCGTCGGCGTGGGAGGCGTGTCCGGCCCCGCCGAGGCCTACGCCAAGATCCGCGCCGGCGCCTCGCTGATTCAGCTTTACACGGCGCTCGTTTACGAGGGGCCCGCCCTCATTCCGCGGATCAAGGCCGGCCTGGCCGGGCTGCTGCGCCGCGACGGCTTCGCCAGCGTGGCCGAGGCGGTCGGCGCGGAGCACCGCTGAGCCAACCGAAGGGCCCCGCGTCTCGCCGGAATCGCGGGAACTTCGGCCCTTCCGTCCGGTTGTCCGAGGCGCATCACAACCTCTTGTTAATCCTCCTTCAAGACCTCGGATAGCACAGTGTCCGCGGTCTCGAACCGCCGGCCTTCGGGGACATGCGCGCGCTGCTGCACCTCGCCCTTTTTGCCTCTTACGCCGGCCTGGCCGCCGCCGCGGCGCTGCGCGGACCGCCCTGGCTGCCGCAACTCGACCGGATCCCGGCCTACGGCCTGGGCGCGCTGATCTTCCTTGCCGGCGGCCTTCTGCACGAGGTCTACGCCCGCACCCGGCATGCCGCCCGCCTGCGCGAGCGGCTGCTCGCCGCGAGCCGCGCCCACGCCGCGCAGCAGGACGAGCTGGCATGGCTGCGCCGCGAGGTCCAGGGTCTGCGCGAGGCCCTGGAGGCGGCGGGCAAGGGCGGTGATATCGGGCGCGGCGGTCGCACGGTCGACGAGGTGATGGCGGAGGTCAAGGTCCTGAAATCCTTGATGGAGCGTCTGTCCCTTCGCCCCGGCGCGCCGCCGGCGGCCGCGGGGCGGCCCGATGCGGCCGGGGCGCGCGCGCTCCCCGCCGTGCCGACGCCGGCCAAGCCCGCCGTCGCCGCGGCCGGCGCGCCGGCCCCGGGCACGTCGCCGCCGCTCGCCCTCGACCTCGACCGGGACGCGGTCCTCGACGCGGTGCGCGAGGCCCTGCGCAACGATCGGATCGACCTCGTGTTGCAACCGATCGTCAGCCTGCCGCAGCGCAAGCGGCGCTTCTACGAATGCTTCTCCCGTCTGCGCACCGGCGACGGCGCGATGATCCTGCCCGACCAGTACATCGCGGTGGCCGAGCACGGCGGTCTGGTCACCGCGATCGACAACATGCTTCTGTTCCGCTGCGTGCAGCTCATCCGCAAGATCCAGCGGACCAGTCAGAACGTCGACTTCTTCTGCAACATCTCGCCGCACACCCTGGCCGACGGCGCCTTCTTCAGCGACTTCATCGATTTCCTCGAGAACAACGACGAGCTGGCCGCGCACCTGATCTTCGAGTTCGCCCAGGCCGACTTCGCGCGCTGGAGCGAGGTCGGGGCCCGCCTGCTCGAACGCTTGGCCCACCTCGGCTGCCGTTTTTCGCTCGATCAGGTCAACGACCTGGATCTCGACCCCGCCGGCCTCGCCGCCCGGCAGATCAGCTTCGTCAAGGTCGAGGCCGAGCTGCTGCTCAAGGCCCTGGCCTCAGACATCGACCCGATGCGCGCCCTGCGCCGCCGGCACATCGACCTCATCGTCGAGAAGGTCGAGGACGAGGGCCGGCTGCTCGAGCTGCTCGACCACGACATCGACTTCGGCCAGGGCTACCTCTTCGGCGAGCCGCGCCTGGCCCGCCCGGCCGCCTGAGCCGCCCCGCCCTTTCCATTTCGCCCCGGGCTGTGGCACAAGGGCCGCACCGGCCACGTCCCCATGCGCGCCCGAGGCCCATGATCCCGATCCACGACGGCCTGGCATCGCTCGCCGATCGCTACGACGGCTTCATCGTCGACCTGTGGGGCGTCCTGCACGACGGGGCGCGGGCCTTCCCCGAGGCCGTGACCTGCCTCGAGCGGCTTCGCCGCCACGGCAAGCGCGTCCTGATCCTGTCCAACGCGCCGCGGCGCGCGGCGGCCGTGGCGGCGCGCAACGCGGAGCTGGGCATCGCGCCCGGGCTCTGGGATGCGGTCATGTCCTCGGGCGAGGACGCCTGGCGCCACCTGGCCGAGCGGCCCGACCCCTGGTACCGGGCGCTGGGGCGGCGCTGCTATCACCTGGGGCCGGAGCGCGACCGGGGCATGCGCGAGGGGCTCGACTACGACTTCGTCGAGGAGATCGCCGAGGCCGACTTCATCCTGAACACCGGCGCCGCGGGCGGCGACGACACCGTCGAGCGCTACGTTCCGCTGCTTGAACAGGCCGACCGTCTCCGGCTTCCCATGATCTGCGCCAACCCCGATCTGGAGGTCGTTCGCGGCGGCCGGCGCGAGATCTGCGCCGGGGCGATCGCCGCGCGCTACGAGGCGATGGGCGGCGCGGTGCGCTACCACGGCAAGCCGCATCCGGGAATCTACCAGGCCTGCTTCCGCCTTCTGGACGGGGTGGCGCGCGCGCGCCTCGCCGCGATCGGCGACGCCCTGCGCACCGACATCGCCGGTGCGAACGCGGTCGGCATCGACGGGATCTTCGTCACCGGCGGCCTGCAGGGCGAGGCGCTGGGCGTCGATGCGCAGGGTTACCCCGAGCCGGCGCGCCTGGCCGCCCTGTGCGAGGCCGAGGGCCAATTCCCCGTGGCCGCGCTGCCCGTGCTGCGCTGGTAGCCGGACGGGCCGGTCGTCGGGGCGCGCGCCGATGTGAGCGAAGAAGCAAGGGCATGGGACCACCACCGCAGCGGCGGACCTTCGTGTGGCGTTTCGCATCCCCGCGGGAGGCCATTTGGCCGATCCTCGCCGATACGGCGCGCTTCAACGAGGCGGCGAAACTGCCGAAGCACACGATCGAGGAGATTCCGCAGCGGGACGGGTCGGTACGCTACATCGGGCGCGCCCGGCGCGGGCCGTTCGCCCTGGAATGGCGCGAGAAACCGGTCAACTGGGTGGCGAACCGGTGGTTCGAACACTGCCGGTACTTTCGCTCCGGGCCGCTCAAGTCGCTCTGCGCCACGTTCGTTCTCGCCGATGAGGGCGCGGGCAGCCGCGGCGAATACACGATCGAGGCCCGGCCGGCAAATCCGCTGGGCCGCCTGATATTGTCCACCAGGTTTTTCGAATCCACGGCGCGAACGTTCGGCGCGCTGGCCGATGACGCCGCGCGCTTCGCCCTGGGCGAGAGCCCGATTCCGTTTCGCTACCGGCCACCGGAAATCCCGCAACCGGTGCGCGCGCGCGTCGCCGCCATGGCGGCGCGCATCGAGGACTCGGGCCGCGGCCACGGCCTGGCCCAACGCCTGGCCGAGCACGTCATGGGGGCCCAGGAGGTGGACCTCGTTCATCTGCGCCCCCTCAAGCTGGCTCGGGACTGGGGCGCCGATCCGCGCCACGTGATCGAACTGTGTCTCGAGGCGGTCAGAGCCGGCATGCTCGCCTTGCGCTGGGACCTGCTGTGTCCGCGCTGTCGGATCGCCAAGGCCGCGGTCGCTGCGCTCGACCAGCTGCCGCGCGGGGCCCACTGCGCGACCTGCAACATCCCCTACGACGCCGACTTCTCGAAAAACGTCGAGCTGAGTTTCAGCCCGGCCCCCGCCGTGCGTCCGATCGAGGCCGGCGAGTACTGCCTGTTCGGACCGATGAGCACGCCTCACATCTGGATTCATCTGACCCTCGGGCCCGGAGAGGAGCGGCGGGTCGCCGCCGATCTCGCGCCCGGGCCGTACCGCCTGCGCACCCTGGAGCCGGGACCCGAGATCGACATCGACTGGAGCGGCGGCGGCTTCCCGGAGGTGATTATCGAGGCGGACCGTATACGGGCGGGCGCCCCGGCCGAGCCGGGGGAAGCCGTGCTGAGCAACCGCAGCGGCAGGGAGCTGACGGCGATCGTCGAGGAGCTGCACTGGGTCCGCGATGCGCTCACCGCCGACCGGGTGACCGCCATGCAGGCCTTCCGGGACCTGTTCTCGGATCAGGTGCTGCGCCCCGGCGACGAGGTTTCGATCCGGCGCGTCGCCCTGATGTTCACCGACCTTCGCGGCTCGACCGCGCTCTACTCGGACGTCGGCGACGCGAGCGCCTACCACCTGGTGCGCGAGCACTTCGCGTTTCTGGCCGCGATCGTGCGCGCCCACAACGGGGCCGTCGTCAAGACCATCGGGGACGCCATCATGGCGGCCTTCGGCGATCCCGCCGACGCGCTGGGTGCCGCGCTCGAGGTTCAGCGCGAAGTGACGGCGTTCAACCAAGGCTCGGGCGGCCGCGCGCTGGTGATCAAGCTTGGCCTGCACGAGGGACCGTGCATCGCCGTCACCCTCAACGGCCGCCTCGATTACTTCGGGTCGAGCGTCAACATGGCGGCCCGCCTGCAGGCGCAGAGCCGCGGCGGGGATATCGTGCTGTCCCGGGCCTTCGCCGAGGATTCGGCGGTGCGTCCGCTCCTCGACCCCTTCGAGCCGGCGGAGGAGTCCATCGACCTCAAGGGCTTCGAAGAACGGGTCACGTTCTTCCGCCTGTCGCCCTGAGCGCCGGTCGACCCGGTAGGTGTCTCGGTTCGACGAAGG
>JBHHZJ010000115.1:0-10367 GCA_046758005.1 Kiloniellaceae bacterium | reverse complement strand
CCGCGCGCTTGGCGAGCGTGATCGAGGCGTCGGCCAGGTAATAGAGCGGCAGCAGCAGCGCCGCCGCCCACTGTCCCTCGCTCGCGGCGAGCAGCAGCAGCCATCCCAGCAGATAGCCGAGCGGGACGCTGCCCACGTCGCCGAGGAAGAGCTTCGAGGGCTCCCAGTTCCAGACCAGAAATCCGAGCGTTGCGGCGGCGAGCAGGGCCGGGAGCGCGAGACTCGGCGCCGGCCAACCGGCGATCCCGCCGACGAGGCACAGGCCGACGCCGAGGCAGATGGCCTCGACGCCGCTGATGCCGTCGATCCCGTCCATGAAATTGAACAGGTTGACGAACCACAGCCAAAGCACCGCGGCCGCGATTCGGTCGAGCAGCGGCGGCAACAGCCCTTGAAAGACCGGACCCGCGCCGCCCAGTCCGAAAAGCCCGAGGGCGACCGCGCCGGCGTGCACCGCGAGGCGCAGCCCGATGGGCAGCCCGCGCAGGTCGTCGATCCAGGATACCGCGGCCAGCGTGGCGGCGCCCGCCACGGCGAACCCCAGGCCGGGCGGCGCGCCCAGCCAGGCCGCCGCCGCGATCCAGGCCGCGAGCACGACGGGCACGAGGGCCAGCCCGCCGCCGCGCGGCGTGGGGCCGGTGTGGCTGCTGCGGGGGTTCGGGGTGTCGTAGACGCTCCAGCGCACGAGCGCGCGCAGCACCGCCCAGGTCGCGCCCCAGGCCAGCAGCGCCACGGCCGCGCAGGCGAGGAACAGGACGGGCAAGGACATGGGCTCGGCGCGCGTGGCTCGAAGGCGCCCGCGAAAATGCGGGGGCCGAAAGCCTTATAGACGCGCCCGCGGCCCCGTTCCAGCCTAAGCGCGCTTGGGTTCCAGCCGGCGCAGCGCCCACTTGACGCGCGCGCCGCGCGCCGTCCACGCGCCGGACAGCACGATTTGCCGGCTGCGCCGGATTTGCCCGGGGTGGCCCAGGTAGATGCTTTGCTCCAACGCCACTTGGGCGCCGGTCGTGCGCAGCTGCCAGCCGCCGCCCTTGGGCAGGCGCAGGAGCACCGTATCGCCGCTCTGCGCCACGCTGGCCCGCACCGTGGGATGCAGATGGAAGCGCAGCGCGAAGGCGCCGCCGCGCCGCTGCGCCCGGATGGGCTCGAGCCGGTCCTCGCCGCGCAGATCGCTGCCGTCGGCGCCGAGGTACAGACGCCGCCGGTGGATCAGGCCGAAGCCGCGCGCGTAGCCGTCGTGCGCGAGGTCGAGCCACGTGCGGCCCTCCGCCTCCGCGCGCCGGCAATGGACGATCCGCGCCGCGCGGCCGAATCCGCCGCCGGGCAGGATCTCGGACGAGTTCGTGTCCTCGACGACCAGCGTCGAATGCGCCGCGGTGGCGCGCTGCGCCCGCTCCCAGGCGGGGTCGCCCGGGCGGGCCCCGCAGCTGACGATCAGGCGCTCGCGCCCGACGCTCACCTCCAGGCCAAGCGTGCCGGCGTGGGCCCGCCGGTCGAGGCCGCGGCCGGGCGCGGCGCCGGCGTCGATCAACGCCACGGTGCGGCCGGCGCACATGCGCTGGAATCCGCCGTCCGTGGCCTCGGCGAGCGGCCTGCGCGGACCGCCGGCGCGTTGCAGGACCAGCTCCACCTGCCAGCCTTCCTCCTCGACCGAGCCGTTGAACAGGGCGAGTCCGCCGTCGCCGTGCTGAAACATCCGCAGCGCCGGGGCCATGGCCTCGATGGCGGCGTGCAGCGCCGCCGGCACGCCGTCGGCGTGGGCGTGCGCTCCGGTCCGGCGCAAGGCGGCGCGCACGTCGATCAGGTCGCGCAGCACCGCCAGATGACGGGACGGGCTGCGCTCGACGTGACCGCCGTCGGAGAGGACCTGGCGCGGCAGCTCGCGCCGCAGGATCTCGAGGCCGCGCGCGCGCCAGGCCTCGCCGCCGGGCAGGGCGACGCCGGCGTAGATCAGGCCCTTGAGCGCGGCGATGAGCTCGGCCCCGGCCAGCCCGGCCGGCAGCACCCGGCACAGGTGCTGCGCCTGCTGCGCGATGCTGGCGAGCAGGCGCTGGCGGAACTCGATCTCGGCGCTGGCGGCGAAGAACTCGTAGCAGCCGAGCCAATGGGCCAGGCGACGGCCCGTGGCCAGCGGGTCCCAGGCCGGCGTGCTCCAGGCCGCGTGGCGCTCGACCCAGGCGCGCACCAGCGCACGCGCGCGCCGCCGTGCCGCGTCCCCGCCGGCCGCGCGCAGGTCGCGTAGCCAGGCAAAGCCGTGCGGCTCCGCGAGCCACCACGGCCGCGTGCCGCCGAGCGCCCACGGCGGCTCGGGCTTGGTCGGGGTGGGCCCTGCGAACGAGAACTCGCCGCGAACGATCGCCGCGCCCAGCTCCGCGTTTCCCGGCCACGGATCGGTCGGGGTCGCGGCGAGGGCCGTCGCCGTCAACCCGGGCAGCGAATAGCGGTAGAACGGCAGGGCGAAAACCGGGCGCTTGAGGCCGTAACCCAGGCGGGACAGCGCCTGCTCGCGCGGCAGGTGGGCCAGGTCCCGCAGGCGGCCGGCGAAACCGGCCACGCCGGTTCCGGCCGCGACCCTCGGACCCCCCGCCGAGCCGTGTGGCACCTTCAGACCCCGCCGCTCTTTCGGCGAGCCTCTTGCGCTTGCGGATGGCGCAGTCGCCGAATGTTCTCGGCGTAGGCGCCGGGTCCGCCGCGGAAGCTGGCGGAGCCGGCAACCAGGACGTCGGCGCCGGCGGCAATCGCCTGCGCGGCGGTGTCAAAGTTGACGCCGCCGTCGACCTCCAGGTCGATCGTGCGCCCGGCCGCGTCGATCAGGCGGCGCAGCTCCGCGATCTTGGCGAGCGCCGAGGCGAGGAACCGTTGGCCCCCGAAGCCGGGATTGACGCTCATCACGAGCACGAGGTCCACCTCGTCGAGCACGTGCTCGACCGCGCTCACCGGGGTCGCCGGGTTGAGCGAGACCCCCGCCTTCTTGCCGTGCGACTTGATGAGCTGGACCGTGCGGTGCAAGTGCGGTCCGGCCTCCGGGTGCACCGTGATGATGTCGGCGCCGGCGGCGGCGAACGCCGCGACGTACGGGTCGGTGGGCGCGATCATGAGGTGGACGTCGAACGGCAGGCTGGAATGCGGACGCAGCGCCTCGACCACCGCCGGGCCGACCGTGATGTTGGGCACGAAGTGCCCGTCCATCACGTCGACATGGATGTAGTCGGCACCGGCGTCCGAGATTGCGCGCACCTCCTCGCCCAGCTTGGCGAAATCGGCGGACAGAATGGACGGCGCGACTCGGACGGCCTGCTTCATGTGTCTAGAGTGGATCGTGATTGATAGGAACCACTTCGCGGTTCCAATCAATCACGTGAATCCGCTCTATACATTACAGTTGGAGCAGATCCAGGTCGATGAATCGCCTTCGGGCGATTCTCATCCACCTGGATCTGCTCTAGGTATCAGCAAGCCCGCGCGCTTGGCAAGCGCGACCCCGGATCAAAGCCGGCGCAGGCGGCAGGCGTAGAAGCCGTCCAGGCCGCCGAGCTCGGCCAGGTGGCAGGGCAGGGTGCGCAGGTCCCCTTCGGGGCTGACGAGTTCGCCAAGCCCGCCCGCTTCGGCCGCCGTGACCGGCGCGCGCTCGATCGGCGCGCCGGCGCGGAGCAGCGCCGCGATGCGCGCCGGCCCCTCCTCCGGCTGCAGGGAACAGGCGGCGTAGACCAGCACTCCGCCCGGCGCCACCATCTCGAGCGCGGCCACGAGCAGGCGGTCCTGCAGGTCGGTGAGCGCCGCGAGGTCCCCCGGGCCTTTCAGGTGCGCCACGTCGGGGTGGCGGCGCAGGGTGCCGGTGGCCGTGCACGGCGCGTCGAGCAGCACGGCCTCCGCCGGCGCGGGCGGCCGCCATGCGGCGGCATCGGCCACGACGGTCTCGGCCTCGAGTCCCAGGCGGGCCAGGTTGTCGCGCAGGCGGGCCGCGCGCCGCGGCGAGATGTCCACGGCCGTGACCGCGGCCCCGGCGGCGGCGAGCTGCGCCGTCTTTCCGCCGGGCGCGGCGCACAGGTCGATGACGCGCCGGCCCTTCACCTCGCCGAGCAGGCGCGCGGGCAGCGCGGCGGCGGCGTCCTGCACCCACCAGGCGCCGTCCTCGTAGCCCGGAAGCCGGACGACCTCGCCGGCGCCGGGCGGCAGGCGCAGCGACCCCGTGGGCAACGCGGCCGCGCCCAGGCGCGCGGCCCAGGCCCGCACCTCGCCCGCCCCGCCCTTGACCGTCAGGTCGAGGGGCGGCTCGGCGAGGTGGGCCGCGGCGATGGCGCGCGCGCCAGCCTCGCCGTAGGCGGCGCACCAGGCGTCCCACAACCACGCCGGGGTGTCGAGGCGCGCCGCGTCATGGGCGGCGGCGAGCGCCGGCCCCTCGCGCGCGAGCCGGCGCAGCACCGCGTTGACGAGGCCCTTGTGGCCGGAGACCCGCGCCCCTTCGGCCAGCGCGAGCGTGGTGCTGAGGGCGGCGTGCGGCGGGGTCTCGAGAAACACGAGCTGCGCCGCGCCCAGGCACAGCAGGTCGCGCACGTCGGCGAGCTTCGGCTTGAGCGGGCGCTCCAGGCAGTGGTCGATCAACGCGTCGAGCTGCCCGAGGCGGCGCAGGACCGTCGCGGCGAGCAGGCGGGCGAAGGCGCGGTCGCGCGGCGCCAGCGCAGCCAAGTCCGTGCGAGCGGCCCAAGCATCGTCGAGCGGCTGCCGCCGGCGCAGAACGGCACGGACGAGGTCGAGCGCGAGCGCGCGGGAATCGGCGGCGGGCGCGGACATCAGCGGGGTTTAGCACGCCGGCCGGTCCGCGAGTCGCGCGATGGTGGCGCCGGGTGCGAGAGGGTCCGAAAAATCACCCCCAGGGCCGGGCGCCCTGGCCCATCTCCTGCGCCAATCGGCGCAGCCGCCGCACGCGCTCCTCGGTGCGGGGGTGGGTGGAGAACAGGCTGTCCATCTTTTGCGCGTGCAGCGGGTTGACGATGAACAGGTGCGCGGTCGCCGGGTTGGCCTCGGCCAGGCGGTTGTCGATGCGCCGCGCGGCGGTGTGGAGCTTCTCGAGCGCCGAGGCGAGCCACAGCGGCTGGCCGCAGATCTCGGCGCCGATGCGGTCGGCCTCGTACTCGCGCGCGCGAGATATCGCCATCTGCACGAGCATGGCGGCCAGCGGCGCCAGGATCGCGACCAGGAGCACGCCGAAGATGCCGAGCGGGTTGTTGCGGCTGTTGCCGAAGCCGCCGAAGAAAAAGGCGAAGTTGGCGAGCATCGAGATCGCCCCGGCGATCGTCGCGGTGACCGTCATGGTCAGCGTGTCCCGGTTGCGCACGTGGGCGAGCTCGTGCGCCATCACGCCCGCGACCTCGGCCGAGGACAGCCGGCGCAGCAGGCCCGAGGTGGCGGCGACGGCCGCGTTCTCCGGGTTGCGGCCGGTGGCGAAGGCGTTGGGCTGGTCGCTGTCGATAATGTAGACGCGCGGCATGGGCAGCCCGGCGTTGGCCGCGAGCTGCTCGACGATGCCGTAGAAGCCCGGCGCGCTGGCCCGGTCGACCTGGCGCGCGCGGTACATCCGCAGCACGAGCTTGTCCGAGTTCCAATAGGCGAATGCGTTCATGGCGAGCGCGATCGCGAGCGCGATCAGCATGCCGCCCTCGCCGGCGATCATGAAGCCGCCCAGCAGGAACAAGGCCGTCAGCGCGGCCAGCAACATCGCGGTGCGCAGGTAATTCATCGGAACGCTCGCTCAAAGCCTTGGTTTGTTCGCCCGCTGGCCAGTCGCTAGATGGTCCCGGCGCGCCGGCCCTTCAAGCCTTGGCGCGGGCGCCGTCCCGCGCCATATCAAGGGCATGGTCAAGCGGTTCGCCGTGCATCGGCCCAAGCCGGCCAAGACGCCCGCGACCCCGGCCGCGCAAGCGCCGCGCGCCGAGCCGGTACCGGCGGCCGGCGAGGCCGGGCGCGAAGGCCCGGATGCGTCGGCGCGGGCGGGCAAACCGAAAGAGATCGGCGGCCCGAGCGGACCCGAGCCGACCCGCTACGGCGACTGGGAACGCAACGGGATCTGCGTCGATTTCTAGAGCGGATCCGGGTCGATGAGAATCGCCCGAAGGCGATGCATCGCCCCGGATCTGCTCCAACCGTAATGTATGGAGCGAATTCACGTGATTGATTGGAGCCGCGACGTGGTTCCAATCAATCACGATCCGCTCCAGGGCGCGGTCGCGCCCATTTCCAGTACACCGTTTCGGGGGCCGTTGCCGCCTGTGCCCCGCGCGGTTGGGGCGGCGAAAGTTCTTGTTATGTTCCTATTGTAGTCATATAATCCTGCCCGATTTCACGGGCGCGGTCCGGCATCGTGACGGATGCTCGTATGACGGGTATACCGTGAGAATGACGCTCGGTATTGGCGAAGATCCAACGGCATGACGGCGGGCACGGCGGTGGCATGGCGGGCGGCGCTCTACGGCTTGTGCGCCTGGTTGGCCCTGACCGGTCGAGGAACGGCCGAGGAGCGGCTGGCCGGACCGGTACCGGCCGTGGTCGTTGCCGTACTCGACGGCGATACCCTGGAGGTGCGGGCCCGCGTCTGGCTCGGCCTCGCGGTCACCACGCGGGTGCGCCTGGCGGGGGTCGATGCCCCGGAACTGTCCGGCAAGTGCGCGCGGGAACGGGCGCTCGGCGCCCGGGCGCGCGCCTATGTGACCGCGCGGATCGAGGCTGCGTCGGGAACGCCCGGTCGGGTCGTCCTGCACGACATCCGCAACGGGAAGTTCGCCGGGCGGGTGCTCGCCCGCGTCGAGACCGCGCGCGGCGAGGACCTCGGCCGCGGCCTCGTGGCCGCCGGGCTGGCCCGGCCGTACCACGGGAAGCGGCGCCTGCCGTGGTGCGCCGGCACGGGCTGAGCCCGATACCTCAACGAATCGAGGGACGTACGGCGAGATGGGGGCGAACGCCCCCGGAGACGCTCCCGCGTTCGGGCTCGGGCGCGCTCACACGACGATGTCGAGCCGCCCGCCGCGGCGCCCGCCGCCCTCGGCGGGGCGTGACCGGCGCTCGTCGTCGGTCTTCGCGCGCTCGGCCTGCTTGCTCGCGGTGACCGGTCGCGAGGTCTCGTGCTTGGTCGACTCCGGCACGTGCGGCGCGTTGGCCACGGGCGCCGGCGCTGCGCCGGGCTGGCCCAACTGGGGCGGGACGAGAGGATTCGGTACCTGCATGCGATGATATTATCCGTTGACAAAATATAAGTCAACCCTCAATCAAGATACTATTTGGTATAGACTTGAACTAAATTTGATATTTATTTGCTTAATACTTTAAGATCTGGTCCAAACATCATCGAGACCGCGCCGGCACTCGCCGGCCCCCGATCGGCGCGCCCGCGGGCAAGGGGGGCTAGCCAATCCTGATCGCGCCCAGGTAATCCGGCGCGGCGATGCCCGGCTTGAGGCGCGGGTCGTCGCGCGGCGGGTCCACGACGGTGCGCAGCGGCACCACGCCCGCCCACACGTCGAGCGCGTAATCCTCCTCGTCGTCGGCCGGCGGGCCGGTGCGCACCTTGGCCGCGACCTCCTCCAGATGCAGCGTCATCACCGTGGTCGCCTTGATCTCCTGGGCCGTGGCCGGGCGCAGCTCGGCCCAGCGTCCCGGGGTCAGGCGCTCGACGAAGGCCTCGAGCGCGGCCAGCTTGCGGCCCTCGTCCTCGACCTTCTCGGCCATGCCCAGGGCCATCACCGAGCGGTAGTCGATCGAGGAGTGGAAGCCCGAGCGCGCCAGCACCAGACCGTCGAGCAAGGCCACGGTGAAGCACACCGGCACGCCCTGCTCCAGCCGGCGCAGCATCTTGCTCGCCGAGGAGCCGTGCCAGTAGACCCGGTCGCCCTCGCGCCAATAGGCGGTCGGCGTGACGTAGGGTTGACCGTCGATCACGTAGCCGACGTGGCACATCAGGCCGGCGTCGAGGATCTCGTACACGGTCTTGCGGTCGTAGTGCGCCCGCACGCGCAGCCGGCGCAGGCGCGTGCGCGGCGTCGGCGGGAAGTCGGGGGGCTGTGCGTCGTCTTGAACGGTCATGGGCCTCATCTCCGCCTTGTCGCCCGCGCGGCTCAAACGAAGAGCCGGCCGCGAAGCCGGCTCCCGACGATCGGCGAACCGGCGCGCCCGCTACCGGTTCATGCGGTGCTCGACCAAGTTCTCGACCACGCTGGGATCGGCCAGCGTGGTGGTATCGCCCAGGTTGTTGTACTCGTTCTCGGCGATCTTGCGCAGGATGCGGCGCATGATCTTGCCCGAGCGCGTCTTGGGCAGGCCGGGCGCCCACCGGATCAGGTCGGGGCTGGCGATCGGGCCGATCTCCTCGCGCACCCGGGTCCCGCAGCTTCCCGGCGACGTCTTGCTGCACCCCAGCGCTTCGGGGACATTGAAGAAGCCGGAAAGGGCCAATCCCTTTCTGCTTTCTCTCAGCGTTCTTCCCCGAAACGTTTCAGATCCTCCGGGGCCTCTTTCGTCGCCAGCTTTTCCTCTCCTTGAACCAGTACGCGGATTTCCTCGACAACATCCGGGTTGGCCAATGTCGTTACATCCCCAATGTCCAGCGTATTGGAAATGGCCGCCAGGACACGGCGCATGATCTTTCCGGAACGAGTCTTAGGCATATCCGGTACGATATAGACATGCTTCGGCCGTGCTATCTTGCCGATGGTGCCCTCGATAGCCTTTATAACTTTGATTTCCGTGTCTTTGCTGGGTTCGACGCCCGGCTTAAGGGACACATAAACATCGGGCACTCGGCCCTTGAGCTCATCCGCCAAGGGGACGACGGCCGCCTCCGCGATTTCCTGGACGGTAAGGCTCGCGGACTCCAGCTCCTTCGTTCCCAGGCGATGACCGGCGACGTTGATGACATCGTCGAGCCTGCCCAATATTCGAAAATATCCGTCTTCCGCCTGCATGGCGCCATCGCCCGTCAGGTAGGGCCAATCACGCCAGTCCTTGCTATCCCTGTTTCTGCAGTACTTCGCGTAGTACGTTTCGACGTATCGCTCACGGTCGCCCCATATCGTCTGGAATGACCCTGGCCACGGGTTCCTGATGCAGATATTTCCAGCTATTCCGGATCCCGCCTCAATCTCGTTCCCATCCTCGTCGTAGATGACCGGGTGTATGCCCGGCACCCCGGGTCCTGCGCTCCCGGGTTTCATGGGTTGCAGCGCCGGCAGAGTACTACAAAGAAATCCGCCGTTCTCCGTTTGCCACCACGTGTCGACGATGGCCGCCTCGCCCTTGCCGACGACCTCGTAGTACCATTGCCACACCTCCGGCTCGATGGGTTCTCCCACCGTCGTCATGTGCTTGAAGTGGTAATCGTACTTCTTCGGCTCATCCGGGCCGGCTTTCCTCAACATACGAATTGTCGTGGGCGCGGTGTGGAAAATATTGACATTAAGTCGCTCGGCTATCCGCCAAGGACGCCCGGCATCCGGGTAAACCGGGACGCCCTCGTAAACAACGCTCGATGCAGCAAGCGCCAACGGACCATACACGATATAGGAATGGCCCGTGATCCAACCTATATCCGCCAAGCACCAGTAAACGTCCTCCGGATGAATGTCCTGGATATATTTTGATGTCCCGGCGACATAGGACAAATAGCCCCCCGTGCTGTGCTGGCACCCCTTGGGTCGTCCGGTCGTCCCGCTGGTGTACATGATAAAAAGAGGATCTTCGGCCGGCATAGGAACCGGATCGACCCTCTTGCCGGCATAATCTTCAAGCAGGTCGTTCACGAAGTAATCACGACCTTCCACCATCGGCGTCTTGGAGGCGTATTCTCCCGGGCGACGGCGCCAAACCAAGACTTTTTCGACAGCTTGACCCGCTTCTTCCGCTGTCGCGACGGCTTCGTCAGCATTAGCCTTATGATCGAGCAGTCCACCGGACCTGTAGTAGCCGTCGATGGTGATCAGGACATGGCTTCCGGAATCCGCAATCCTCTCGCCGCACGCTCGGCCACTAAATCCTCCAAATACCTCGGAGTGAATGATGCCAAGTCTGGCGCAAGCGAGCATCGTTATCGGGAGTTCCGGAACCATCGGCATATGAAGCGTTACCCGGTCGCCCGCCTTGAGTCCGGCAAAGTCCCTAAGCAGAACGGCGAACTCATTCACCCTCACGTAGAGCTCTTGATAGGTCAGGGCTACGTGCGCTTCATCCTCCGGTTCCGGTACGAAAAGAATTGCCGCTTTATTCTTGTATTTGGGTAGGTGTCTATCAACACAGTTGTAGCATGCATTTATTCTTCCGCCGACAAACCATTTCCAACAAGGGGCATCGCTCGGATCAAACGTCGTGTGCCAATACTTATACCA
>JBHHZJ010000114.1:0-10463 GCA_046758005.1 Kiloniellaceae bacterium | reverse complement strand
AACGATGTGATGATGCCGCTGGACGCCGCCGCGGAGGCGAGCGGCGTGGCCCCGCCGCCGCCGCTAAAGAGGCTGGGCAGGGCCTTGAGGCCGGCGCCGAAGAGGCCGCCGAGGCCGCCGCCCGAGCCGCCGAGGCCGGTCTGGGCGCGGATCACGTCGGCGATCGCGTCGACGGCGCCGCGGGCCCAGCCGCGCCAGTCGAGCTCGCCGCGGGCCAGGTCATCGCCGATCCGCCTGACGAGATCGGAGCTGCGGCGTCCGAGCCGATCGAAGGCGTCGGCGACCTCGCCGGTGGCGTCGGCCGCGGGCGCGACCATCACGCGATCGAGACGGGCGAACTCGCGCTCGATCGCGTCGACCATGTCGGGAACGACGGAGTTGAAGGCAACGAAGTCTCCCAGCCCCTTGAAGAAACGCTTGACCTTGTTGATCGCGCCTTCGATAGACTCGACGATGCCGCCGAACTTGTCGACGAACCACTTTTCGATCGCCTCGACGGTCTTGCGCACCAGGCGGGTCACGTCATCCTTGAACACCACGAAGGCGGCCACGAGGCCACCGGCGCCGATGATGGCGACGGCGACGAGCCCGATGGGCGAGAGGAGCGCGCCGATCGCCGTGGCGAGCAGGCCGAGCCCGAGCAGGATCGGGCCGCCGACGGCGAGCGCGCCGGCCAGGCCGGCGAGCCACTCCTTTTGCCGGGGCGAGAGTTCCTGGACGGCGGCAATGACGTCGCGCACGCTCCGCGCGAAGTCCGCGATCGCCGGCAGCACGATGGCGCCGAACGTCTCTCCCAGGTCGCCCAGGTCGTTGCGCATCTGCTGCAGCGGGCCGAGCCCGACCTGCGCCTCGGTGACCGCGGCCTGAAATGCGCCGGCGAGGATGCGCTGGGCCTCGGCCTGGCGCGCGGTATCCTCCTCGAGCTGGCGCAGGGTTGGGATGTAGCGGTTCAGCATGGTGGTGTCGCCCTGCTCCAGGGCGGCGGTGTAGCGGATGGCGCTCTGCTCGTTGATGCCGAACGCCTTCGAAAGCCCGATCGCGTTCTCGGCCGCGCGCCTGGCCTGTTCGTCGGTGAGCCCCATGCTCTTTGCGACCTGAAGGTTCTGGAGCGTGGTCTCGTCGCCCACCGTCGTGATCCGCTGGAGCCCGGCGGCGAACGCCTTCATGCCTTCGAGGCGCTGCTCGACCGCGCCGCCCGAGAGGCTGAGCGCGGTCGCGAGCTGGCGCTCGGCCTTGATCTGGGCGTCCGCCAGCTTGGCGGTGGCGGCGAGGAGGCCCGTGGCCGGCGCCGAGACGAAAAGGCTGATCTGGCCGCCGATGCGCTTGAAGGCGGCGCCGAGCCGCTCGGCGCGCTGCCGGGCCGAATCGATGCCGGCGCGCAGCCGCGTCTCGTCTGTCGTGAGCTCGAGAACGGCCGAGCCCAGGCGTTCGGGCATCTAGACCTCCTTGACCTCGATCCCGATGAACGCGAGCGCGCGCGGATCGGGCCCTTGTCCTGCGGATCGCGATCCGGGGCCGGCCTGACGCCGCAGCGCGGCGGCGAGGCGGCGCGCCTCGGCCGGCTTCATGGCGCCGCCGCCGAGCGCGGCCGCGGAGGCGCGCTCCAGGGTCTCCTCCGCCATCAGGCGCGGCAGCATCAGGAGGTAGGCCCTGAGGAGGTAGAGGGGAGCTTCGGCGAGCCACCATCCGGGCGGGCCGCCGTAGAACCGCTGTAGCCGGGGGACGGCCTCGCCCCAGTCCTCGGGTCCGGTTCGGGGATCGGGCTCTGCGCCCCCGTCGCCGGCCGCGCCCGGGCGTGCCAGCCCGGGAGCTGCGTAAAAACCTCGGCCACCCTGAGGCGTTGCTGGTCGCTGAGGCGGGCGCGCACGTCCGCGGGCGCGCCGACAAGGATGCGCTCGCTCAGGGTTGCCAGAAGCCGCGAGAGCGTGGCCACGTCCTCGTCCGAGAGCTCGTCCTTGCGCACGATGGCGTCGATCTTTCGACCATCGGCCATGAGCCGCTGCAGGTCGAGGATCGAGAGCTCGTCGGGGCAGAGGATCTCGTAGGACGCGCCGTCGATGAGGACGGTGGGACGCTCAATCGCGGTCGAGAGATCGAGCAGCGGTTCGGCCATGGTGGTCTCCTGAGCCATCCGGTTGATAGGGGGCGTGAACGAGGGCGATGCCGCGGCGGCGACACTCCGCCTCGAGCTGCACCTGGCGTTGGCGCGCCTCGCGACCGAGGCGGCGGTGACGGTTCAGCTCGCGCTTGTGGAAGTCGGCGCGCGCGGCGCAGGCGCGGGCCTCGGCGGCGAGGAGGTCGGGATCGGCGATCACGGCAGCGGCGCCTGATGCTGGACCACGAGCCGGCCGAAGCGCGCGCTCGCGGTGGCGGCGTTCGGGTCCTCGAGCGCGGTGAACTCGAGCGTGAGGCCGGCCGGCGCGCCCTTGGCGAAGACCGGCTCGGGAGAGCCGGACTGGAAACACACGGGCACCTCGTATTGTGATTTCCAGCCTGCGCCCTCGGGCGAGACGTCGCCGCGCACGAGCAAGGCCAGCGTGTTCACCGAAAGGCCCTGATAGATCGGGACCTCCTTGAAGCCGGCCGTGCCGCTGGCCGCCGCGGTGGTCGCGACCACGTTGTTGTTGAGCAGAAGCCGGTATTGCTCGAGCAGCAGATCCCACAGGGTCACCCGGATGATCAGCGACTCCTCGGTGCGGCTGGCCTTGACCGGGCCGGTCGAGCCGACCGGGCGGAAGAGCTCGACCGACTGTCCGTGAGCCACCGTCACGCCCTCGTCGGAATAGTTGCGGTTGCCGGAGGTTCCGATCTGGGACCAGTTGCCCGCCGGCGCGGCGTCGATCAGCGGGAAGGGCTCGGCGACCGGCGCCCAGTAAAGCGTGAACGGGGTGGCGATGATTTCAAACGGCGTCATGGTCGGCTCCTTGGCGGCACGTCAGGCGGCGGCCGATTCGGCGAAGAAGACCTGGAAGCTCTGGAACGCGCTCGGCCAGGCGGCGTCCGGGTCGCGCTGCGTGGCGAAGCCGCCGGCCGGCTCGATCCAGTGCACGAGCGTCGAGTTCACGACCAGCCGCGCGACCGGCTTGAGCGCGTCGAAGATCGCGCGGCGCAGGCGCTCGGCCTCGAACGGCGTCTCGCCGTAGCTCACGAGGTCGATGCGCTGACTGTCGTGATCGAGGTAGGTGCCCGCGGCGAGCGACGGGCCGCCGGAGGCGCGCAGCACCACGGCCTTGCGCGGCATGTTCGCCGCCTCGGCCGCGGGCAGCTCGAGGCCGAAGACGCGCGTCCCGGCAAGGGCGGCTACACCGGCGTCGGCCTTGAGGAAGGCCACGACAGCGGCGATGGGATCGGCGCTCATGCTCCGCCTCCCCGGGCGGTCGAGCCGCGTTCGAAGGCGGCTCGAATGCGCCGCGACAGGCTAGGATAGTGCTTGTCCGCGGCGGGTCGGAGGTAGGGCCGGGCGGGGATCGTCACCTGCGCGACCACCGCGGCCACGCCGCCGGCGCGGTCGGGGATGAAAAGCGCCCGGGCGGTCTTCGGGCGGATGACGCCGCCGAGCTCGTGAATCAGCGCGTAGCGCACGTCGCGCGAGCCCCACAGGCCGCGCACGCCGCGGCCCCTGTCCGTCGGCGCGGCGAAGTCATGGATGTCGATCGAGCCCTCGAGGGTGCCGGTGCGGTTCTGCCACGCGTGGCTGCGCTTGGCCTCGTTGACCGCCGCGGCCATCGTCTGATTGACGCCCGCGATCATCGCCCGGCGCATCCTCGCGGTCACCGCCTTGCCCTCCCACTTGAGTGTCATCGCGCGGCCCCCTACTGCACCCGCTCGAGCACGGCCTCGATGTGACCCGGCTTGCGCTGCAACGCCTCGATCCGCAGGCGGCCGGCGAGAAGCTCGTTGCCCTGGCGATCGGCGACCCTGGCGATCTCGTCGCGCTCGCGCACGTCGGCGTCGCGCGCGAAGAGCGCGCGCAGGTCCTCGACGAGGGCGGTCTTGACGCCATTCGCCACCTCGCGCCGCGTCCGCGAGTAGACCCAGCACGGGATTGTCGCGACCGCCGCGAAGACCGGCGCGACCGGATGGCCGTAGGCGTCGGTGCCGGTGGCGGTGTTGCGCTCAACGTCTGCGCGCATGGTCATTCGCGATCGCGCCCCCAACGCGCGTCATCCCAGTTGCAGCCCGCGCCGCGAGGCGAGGCTGTTAAGCGCCGCCTCGCGCGCGGCCGCCAGGTCCGGGTAGCTCGCCTGCCAATCGCCGGCCCGCTCCCCCGTCAGGCCGCGGGCCTGAACCTCGAGCTGGACGACGCGCACGATCACCTCCTCGCGCTGCTTCAGATCCGAGATCGGGGTGGCGGTGATCTTGACAAGACGGTCCCACGTCGTGCGCCCGTTGGGCCCGGTGTTGAGCCGCTCGAGCGTGCGCCCGCCGTCGAGCACCCGGTAGTCGGCCGCGGCGAGCGTCGTCTCGACGCCGGCGGCGTCGATTTCGATGACCGTCACGGGCTGGCCCTCGTCGATCGGGCGCCAGACGGACAGCAGCCGGGTGCCGCCGCGCAGGATGCGCGTGGCCGCCGCGTTGGCGCCGTAGCGGCGGTCGAGTTCGGCCGCGACCTCGTCGATCATCGCCTGAAGCTCGTCGTCGGAGAGGTCGGTCTCGACCCGCTCGTGCACGCGGTCGATCAGCGACATCGGAGGCCTACAACATCAACGCGGCGACGGTGAGGCCGGTCACCTCGGAGAGCGTGAAACGCAGGTCGCCCGAGCCGTCGTTGTAGATGGAGGGCGGGAAGGGCCCCGCGGCCACGTCGCCCGTGGTCGCGGGAACGGTGAAGGTGCGCTCGGCCACGTCGAGCCCGCCCGCGCGCGCCGGCGTCTGCACGGTCACGACGCACGCCCCGGCGCCCGTCTTCTCGAACAGCAGGATGACCGCGCCGTTGTTGCGCACCAGATACGTGTCGTTCGTGGTCAGGCCGCCGGTGCGGGCGGGCGCGATCCCGCCGGCGTTGATGCGCTGAGGCGCGAGGACGACGTCGGCCATCAGACCGCGCCCTCAGCCGCCGCGTTGCGGATCTTCGTCATGCGCGGCCTATCCTCTCCAGCCCTTTTTGATCGTGAGTCCGCCCTTGTCCGCGGCCGGTTTCACGGCCTTGTCCTCCGCGCGGCCGCGCTGCTTGTCGGCCGCCGGCGCGCGGCGCTTGAGCCGCCCGTCCACGAGGCCGAACTGGGCGGCGGCCCGTTCCGGGATCTCGTCGCCCGGGACGGCGTAGAGAGTCGTGGCCCTCGGATCGCCTTCGCGCACGAGCTTCGTGCCGTCGGCGGTCAACCACAGACGTTCGGTCGCTTCCATCGCCCTACCCCGCGCTCAGATAGGTGACGACGAGGAACCCGCCGGTGGTGGCGGTTCCCGCCGTGTTGTCGATCGTGTTCGCGGCCGAGATCGAGAACTCGGCCGTCAGATCGGCGCCGGTCTCGGAGGCGTCGGTCATGTCGAGATGCAGCACCGAGACGAGGCTGTCGCGCGTCTTGATGCCGGTGACGGTGTGGGCCCCGGCGACGCCGCCGGCGATGATCGTGGTCTTGACCGCGTCGCGCGGCAGCGCGCCCTCGATGACCCGTCCGCCCGAGATGATCCCCATGGCTCAGATCCCCGTGACGGTGGCGAACGCGGCGGGGCGGGAGAAGACGAGCGCCATGCGCATGTCGGCGCGGATCGTGCGCTTGCCCTCGGTAAACTGGGTGCCGGTGAAACCGACTTGCACGTCAACGCCGCGCCGCTCGAACGCGCTCACCCACTGCGGCTGGAACGACCCGACATAGGCCGTGCCGGCCGCGTCGGCGTCCTCGAGGACGACCGGCAGGCCCCACATCCGCTGCGGGCCGGACTCGGACGGGTTGCCCCAGATGTAGATGCCGTCGGCCGTGCGCAGCAGGCGGATACCCTCCCAGTCGGTCGGATGCATGAGGATGTGGGTCGGCATGGCCCGGCCGGTGAGCACGACCTTGGTCATCGCCTTGAACACGGCGTCGGGCACCGGGTCCACGCCCTTGGCCTGGGTCTGGATGCCGACCACGTTCTTCAGCCCGCGCAGGTTGGGGGCGACGGCATCACCGATCAGGCTCTGGGCGTCGAAGCGCTGGCGCAGGCCGAACGTGATGCGCGCGTTCAAATAGGACTCGGCCTGGGCCACGTCCTCGAGCTGCTCGTCGGTGACCGGCACGCTGTCGGTGATTTTTCTCACCGGCGAGGTCTTCTCGGTCAGCGCGAAGGTCGATTCGGCGAACGCGACGCCCTCGGCCGTCTCCGCGGCGGCGTGGGTCCGGGTCGTCTCCTCCATGTAGACGATCTGCTCGAAGCCGGTCTGCGCCATCGGGATGATGTCGATCAGCTGGACCGGGCGCGTGACCGCCTCGACGAACCCGGGAAGTCGGATCGACTCCGGGGCCCAGCCCGCCGTCGTCTGGAACAGGACCTTGCGTCCGATCGTCCCGTATGCGGCGCCCTTGGCGAGAATGTCGGAGGGCAGGGCGTCCGGCAGATTGATCGAGACGCCGCCGGCCGCGCCGGACTTCAGCCACTCCTGGTAGCGCTTGTGGCCGGTCACGAGATCCGCCAGCGATTTGATCGCCGCGCCGCCCGCCTCGCGCGGCCCGCCCCGCGGATCGGCGTGGGGATCGGCGTGGGGATCGGCGTGGGGCAGCCTGTTCAACCTCTTCTCGCGCTCGATATCTTCCTCGGCGGCGCGCTCGGCCGCCTCGATCGCCTCGGCCTGGCTCGCGAGCTCGCTCAGCTCGTCGTTCATGGCCGCGACCTTCTCGGCGACCGCGACCGATCCCTTCACCTCGGCGCCGAGGCAGGTGACCTTCTCGAAATCATACTGGCCGTCCTCGGTCTTGGCCTCCTCGAAGACCTTGTGCAGCTCCGCCTGCCTGGCGGCCAGCTTCTCGCGCAGCTCCTTGAGCGTCATGATCGTTCCTTGTGCGAGGGGACTGCCCGGCAGCCGGCGCCGGAGGTTCGGGCGGCATCTTAGAGCGCCCGCCACGCGATTGGAGCCCTGACACGTGTCCGGGGCGGATGCGAGATTCGGAGAACGGGTTTCACGGGACCGACGTCAGAGATCGGAACCGGGCTGGGCGTCCTCGGCGGCCCAGCGCTCGCGCAGGCGCCGCAGCTCGCTCATCCGCCGCTTCTCGCGGCGCCACCACGCCGCGCGGCAGGCGGACGAGCAGAACCGTCGGGGCGAGCCGTGGCGGCGCGTTTGAGGCAGCGACTCGAGGCACCAGGCGCAGCACCACGGCGCGGCTGCGAGTCGCGCGCCCACGAAGCGTACACGCTTTTGCAGCGGCCTTCCCGCGCGCGTCTAGCCCTCGTAGTCGCAGCCGTCGGCCTCGGCGGCCGCGCGAAGCCGCGAAACCGGCACGTCTAGCCTGCGCGCCAGCCCTCTCAACCGACGCAGGGGCGGACAGTTGATGTCGCCGCCCAGGATGGCGCCCATGGTGCTAACATCGATCCCCGCCGCGCGGGCGAGATCCTCGTTGGACAGCTCCTGCTCATCGCGCAGGCGGCGCAGCAGCGCGCCGAGCCGGCGGCCCTTTACGAGCGTGCGGTCGACCTTGCAACAGCCGCCGAGCGCGGTGTCGATCCCGGCCCGTATCGCCATGTTGCGCGCGACCAGGCGCCGGGCCTCGATCCGCGGTGCCTCCTCGGCCGCCAGGATGGCCTCGATCGCGGACTTGAGGTCGCGCAACTTGGCGATGCGCCCGGCGGGCAGGCCGCGTCCCTCGGCGGCGCGCAGGGCCGCGATGTCGCCGGCGCGCCCGGCCAGATCCTCGGCCGCGGCGAGGATGACCTCGAGCTGATCGCGAAACGGCCGACCCTTGAGCGCCAGCGTCGTCGTGGCCACGCCGGCGCCGACGACCACCGGCGAGACCTCGTGCACCACGAGGCGCTTGAGCACGCGCACGCGCTCCTCCCCGCGCGTCTCCTGCGCCGCGTCCACGATGCGAAATCCGTAGCTCCACTCCTGCAGGATCGGGCCGCCCGAGCGCTCGGCGTCGAGATCGAACTTGAGGGCGGCGTGCCATTCGCGCGCGTGCTCGGAGTCCAGATTGAAGCGCAGCTCGGCCAGCGCCTCGTCGCCCTGCTCGAAGACCCTGGCCTTGCCCAGCGGCACGCTCTGCCAGTTGTGGGCGGCCAGCAGCTTGGCGTGCTGCTCGCCGAAGGCGCCGGGCGCGTAGGTGTCGCCGTCCGAATCGATGGCCGAGAGCGTGGCGATGCGCGCCAGGCCGCGGCCGGCCTCGTCGAGCTGCTTGAGCACGACGCCGGTCTTATGAGTCTTCGTCTTCGTCATCGGGGATCTCCTCCAGGAACGGAGAGAACGAGAGCGTGCCGTTGGGATGCTCCTCGGCGGCCATCTGCGCCGCCTCGTCTGCGGTCACCACGATGCCGTCGCGCGCGATGTGCGAGGGCGTCGAGCGCCCGGGACCGAGCCGGCCGTCGAAGACGATGAAGCGCCGCACCCCGGCGTGCTGCGCGCGGGCCACGGTCGAGACGTTCTGGGCGAACTTGGTCTCGGTCCGCGCGATCGTGCGCGCGCGGATCTCGGCCGTGGTCCAGGGCCCGGAGCCGACGTGCTCGGCGATACGTTCCGCGAGCTGCTCCGCGCCCTCGCCGGCGGCGCGGCCCTCGGCCAGGGCGTCGAAGAGCGCCCGGCGGGACTGGCTCTCCAGGTCGACCAGCCCGGAGCGCCGGCCGCCGGCCGCCACCACCGCGCGGGCCACCGGATCGGGCAGATCGACGGCGAGGCCGATCAGCTCGCCCGCCTCTGACACCTTCTGGGCAACGTTGAGGTAGTGGGTCTCGTAGACGCGGCGGAAGTCCGCGCTTTGGCGCGGGATGTCGAGGTCGTCGAGCACGCGGCCGACGAACAGGATTTCCTCGGCCGACTGCTTGGCAACGGGCGGCGGTCCGCCGGCCCGCTCCGGGGCCGTCTGGGCGGGCGGAAGCATGTCGACGAGCGGCGCGGCGGCCTCGGCCGCGGCCTGGCCGAGGCCGGCGAAAAAGTCACGGAGGCGCGGCTCGAAGGCGGCGGCCAGACGCGGTTCGAGCGCCTCGAGCGCGCGGACATAGGCCGCCTGGGCCCGGCTTGGACGGCGGCGGCGTTGTTTTCCGCCCTCTCCAGGGCGCCGGCGAGCTGGCCTGCGCCGGCCGCCGGGATCGAACGCGGCCTGCTCGGAGCCGGGTCGCTCCGGCACGGACGGTTGGCGCGGCGCCTGGCCGGCCGGCACCTCGATCGCCGAGAAGTGGCGGAGAAAGATGCGATCGGCATCCTCGACCTCTAGCCCCATGGCCTCGCGCGCCTCGTCGACCCGCGCGAATCCGCCGGTCACCATGGCGCCCCAGCGCTGCGCGCGCTTGAGCAAGTGATCCTCGATGGCGATCACCTCGCCCGAATCGAAGACCACCTCCTCGTCGGCCGCGCCCTCCGAGACGTCGGCCAGGATCTGGCGCTCGAGGATATCGGCGAAGGCGCGCTGGATTGGGATGATGCCGTTGGTCCAGGCGAGCGCGCGCAGCTCCTCCATCGTGGCGCCCACCTTCGCGGTCTGAAGACCGGCGCCGAAGCCGACGATCGCGGCCGGCACGCCGAGACAGGCGCAGACCCGCTCCTCGGCCACGTCGCGCGCGGCCGAGAGGTCGAGCTGCCGGGCGTCGAATCCGTACTGCTGGACCTTCGTCGCCGCGCCCATGACCAGCGGCTCGCCGCGCCGGTCGCCGCCGAAGGCCGACTTGAACCAGGCCTTGACCGCGGCGACGTCGTCGGTGGCCGCCTGAACCCCACCCTCGGGAGAGATGACGACGCCGGGCACGCCCAGGTTGCGCAGTAGCGAGGCGACGAAATTCGAGGCCTCCAGGTCCATGAAGATCTCGCGGATGACGCCGTGCAGCGGCGACAGGCCGAGCCGCGGGTTGCGCGGATCGATGCCGTGGCGGAAGTGAACCAGGTCGTCCGGTTCCAGGCGCACGATCCCGGCGCCGCCGCCCGGCCGATATTCCCAGTGTGAGATGAACTCGCTCCCGTCCTGCGGCCACTTGGGCGAGAGCGTCCAGTGGGGCGCGTACCACAGCTCGGCGACGCGTCCGGCGCCGTTGCGCACCTTCAGCCAGTAGGCGTTGCCGGCGACGAGGTAGGACATCAGCGTCGGGGACCAGAGCTGCGCGCCGCCATAGAACGGGTTGGGACGCGCGATCAGATCGAGCAGCGGATGCGCCTCGACCTCCTCGCTCTCGCCGCCCGCCGTGCGCAGGACCTTGAGCGGCGCCTCGGGAAACGCGCGCTGAATCCATTGCACCGGCGCGGTGACGACGGAGCTGTCGATCCCGTCGCCGACCTCGCGCGCATAGTCGAAGCGCGTGCGCGCCAGCGTGCCGAGCACGAAGGGGCTGCGCGGGGCGTGGCGCATGGC
>JBHHZJ010000113.1:0-10493 GCA_046758005.1 Kiloniellaceae bacterium | reverse complement strand
GGCACCTCGAAGTCGGGGGCGACCCGCTCCGCCGGGCGCGCCGCGGCGCCCGCCTTGCCGGCGCGCCGGTTGATCCACATGGTGGTCAGGCCCAGTTTCTTGGCCGGCACGTGGTCGTGGAACAGGCTCTGGGCGGTGTGCAGCACCTTCTCTTTCGGGATCCCCATGTCCGCGAGCCGTGCCAGCGCGCTTTCGAAGTGGGCCAGGCCCGGCTTGTAGGAGCCCACGTCCTCGGCGGTCACGACGAGGTCGAAGTCGACGCCCAGCCTGTCGTTGCTGTGGCGGAACGAGGCGCGGTCGACGTTGGAGACGATGACCAGCCTGTAGTGCCGCTTGAGGTAGGCGAGCGCCCCGGGGCTGTCGGGAAAGGCCGGCCAGTCCTTGACCGACCGGCCGAAGGCGGCCTCCTCCTCCGCGCCCGCGCGGGCGCCGAAGTCGGCCGCGATGGCCCGCAGGGTGCGGCCCAGCAGCTCGGGATAGAGCATCCCCGGGTGCTCGGCCTGGAGGCGGTTCTCGTGGCGGGCGAAGGCCTCGAGCAGCTCGTCGTCGCCGGCGGCCAGGCCGCGCCGCGCGGCCCACGGGCGCAGCGCCTGCGCGATGCCCGTCTCCCAGTCGATCAGCGTGCCGTAGCAGTCGAAGGTCAGCGCGGAGAAGTCGGTCAGCTTCATGGCGGCCTCCTCGTCCTTCGTGGCTCGCGGGGCGTCCGCCCCCTACAGCGGAATCCAGGAGAATTCCCGGGTGTAGTGCATGTAGCCCACGTTCACCCCCGCGCGCAGGCCGACGCCGGTGCGGATCGGCGCCTGGACGATGCCGCCGGCCTGCTGGTAGTTCACGCCGACCCCGGCGATGAAGTAGAGGCTGCCGTCGACCGCCGGGAACCGTTGGAAGACGGACTTCACGTCGGGCAGGCGGTAGATCAGCACGAACACCTTGGAGGCGTCGGCGCCCAGGTCGAAGCCGATCGACGGCCCCTGCCAGTAGACCTTGCGGCTCTGGCCGGTCTTCAGGTGCAGCGTGCCCTCGCCGTAGCGCAGGCCGATCCCGATCGCGCCGCTCACCTCCTCGCCGGCGATGTAGGCGTTCGGCCGGCCTTGCTCGGCGAAGACCTTCTCGATCGCCTCGGCCAGGCCCTGCGAGGTCTGGCCGAAGAAGGCGGAGGCCTTCCGGAACATCTCGTCCCGGGTGTAGGTGGCCTTCTCGGCCTCCTGCGCGGTGGCCGGGGCGGCGGTCGCGCCGGCGGCGGCCGCGGCGAACATGACGGCCAGGAGGAACGCGCGCACACCGCGGTTCGGATGGATCATGGCGTTCGACCCCTCATCGGTGCTCGGTCATCGGATACGGCGTCTTTGCCCACGCCGCAAGGGGCGGGACCGCCGCGCGACATGTGGAATACATGCGGCCGAGCAGGAAGCAAACTCTTTTGGCGATGATGCCGTGTCCGGCAAGAACGGTCATGTTGCAAGACCGCCTCGCGTTCTGTCCCGGGTGCGCCGCCGGGGCGGCCCGCCTACTGCGGCAGCGTCGGCACGGTCTCCCGCATCGACGGGCGGGCGGCAAAGTCCTCGTACCACGCCGCAAGCTTGGGGCGTGTGGCGCGCCAGTCCTCGTCGGCGAAGCGGAAGTCGAGGTAGCCGAGCGCGCAGCCGATCGTGATCCGGCCGATGGTCAAGGGACCGTCGAGCTCCGCGACCTCGCTCTCCAGCCGGTCGAGCGCGCGGCTGACCTTTCCGCTCTGCAGGTCGATCCAGTCCTGCCAGCGCCGCTCCGCGGGGCGCCGCACGGTCTCCAGCATGCGCAGGATGGCGGCGTCCAGGATGCCGTCGCCCAGCGCCTGCTGGCGCAGCGCGCGCCAGCGCTCGGGGCCCGCGGGCGGGAACAGCTTCGGCCCGTCGTGCAGGCTGTCGAGATACTCGCAGACCACGGGCGAGTCGTAGAGCACATCGCCGTCGTCCAGGATCAGCGCCGGAACCTTGCCCAGCGGGTTGTGGTCGGACAGGCCGCTGTTCGGGTCCCGGGTGTCCGTCGGGATGCGTTCGATGCGCGCGGCCAAGCCGAGCTCGATCGACGCGACCGAGACCTTGCGCACGTAGGGCGACGTCGTGGAGTAGCGCAGCTTCATGGGAGGCTCCCTTTGCCTTATAAGGGGTTTCGAAACGGCGGCGGTTCCGCCCTTGTGCGACGTTAGCACCGGGCGGGCGCGCCGAGGAAGGCCCTGGCGGCGCGCGGCGCGGATCGCCACCTTGTTAACGAGGTTGAGCTAGAATTCACCGACCATGTGGCACGACGTCGTCGACCTCAGGGATTTCTACGAGACCCACCTCGGCCAGACGGCCCGGCGGATGGTGCGCCGCGGCATCCGCGCGCTCTGGCCCGACGTGCGCGGCCAGTGCTTGCTGGGTCTCGGCTACGCCACGCCGTACCTGCGCCACTTCGTGTCCGAGGCCGAGCGGGTGCTTGCCTTCATGCCGGCCTCGCAGGGCGTGCTGCACTGGCCGCCGGAGGGCCCGGGCGCGACCGCGCTGGTGGACGAGACCGACCTGCCGCTGCCCGACATGTCGGTCGACCTCGTCCTCCTGGTTCACGCGGTGGAGAGCAGCGAATACCAGCGCGACATGCTGCGCGAGATCTGGCGCGTACTGACCGGCGAGGGCCGCCTGCTCGTCGTGGCGCCGAACCGGCGCGGCATCTGGGCGCGGGTCGACCGCACGCCGCTCGGCTGGGGCCACCCCTACAGCCCGGCGCAGCTCTCCCGCCTGCTGCGCGACAACATGTTCACGCCGACGCGCAGCGCCCGCGCCCTGTTCGTTCCGCCGACCCGCTCGCGCGCGCTGCTGCATTCCGCGCCCGCGTGGGAGCGGATCGGCAACCGCTGGTTCCCGACCTTCGCCGGCGTGGTGCTCGTCGAGGCCGGCAAGCAGCTCTACGCCCCCAGCCTGCACGTCGAGCGCAAGCGCTTCCGCCGGCCCATCGTCGTGCCGCTGCCGCAGGCCGCCCGGCCCGTGGCGCGCGGCCGGGCCGGGGCCGTCTAGGCCGCCGGCGCGCCGCCGCGCGGCCGGCACAGCACGAACATCGCCTGCTGGCCGAACAGGTTGGCCAGGCTCAGCGGGCGAAGGTGCTTGGGCCGGCCCTCGTCGTCGAGGACGAGCGTGCGCTCGATCGTGATGCCGCTGTCGCGGCACAGGATCACGAAGTCGCGGATGGTGCACAGGTGGATGTTGGGCGTGTCGTACCAGGCCGCCGGCCGGCAGCTCGCGCTCGGCATGCGTCCGGCGAAGAGCAGGCGCAGGCGCACCCGCCAATAGCCGAAGTTGGGGAACGACACGATGGCCCGCCGCCCGATGCGCACCAGGTGGTCGAGCACGTGGCGCGGGTCGTGGGTCGCCTGCAGCGTCTGCGACAGGATCACGTAGTCGAAGGCGATGTCCGGATAGTCCTTGAGGTCCTTGTCGGCGTCGCCCTGGATCACCGACAGGCCCTGGCCGACCGAGGCGTTGACCCCCTTCTGGGACAGCTCCATGCCGCGGCCGGTCACGTCCTTGACGTGGACCAGGTAGTCGAGCAGCGCGCCGTCGCCGCACCCGACGTCGAGCACGCGCGTCTTCGGCGCCACCATGTCCGCGATGAGCTGAAGGTCCGGGCGCAGGCGCGCCCGCCGCCTCAGGCCCGCGTCGTCGAGGGGGCTCATGGCGAAGGCAGGTGCAGCTTCTCCGCGCAGCCGTTCAGGAAGCCCGTGAACGTGGCGCGCAACTCGGGCTCGTCGAGCAGGAAGGCGTCGTGGCCGGCCTCGCTCTCGATCTCGACGAAGCTCACGTCGGCGGCGGCGGCGTTGAGGGCGTGTACGATGTCGCGGTTCTCCGCGGTCGGGAACAGCCAGTCGCTGGTGAAGGAGATGATGCAGAACCGGACCGGCGTGTCCTTGAAGGCGGTCGCCAGAATGCCGCCGTATTCGGCGGCCAGGTCGAAGTAGTCCATGGCCCGCGTGATGTACAGGTACGAGTTGGCGTCGAAGCGCTCGACGAAGGTCGACCCCTGGTGGCGCAGGTAGCTCTCGACCTGGAAGTCGGCGTCGAAGCCGTAGGTGAGCGTGCTGCGGTCCTGCAGCCGGCGGCCGAACTTGCGGTGCAGGGCGGCTTCGGAAAGGTAGGTGATGTGCGCGGCCATGCGCGCCACCGCCAGGCCGCGGCGCGGCACCTTCCCCAGCGCGGCGTAGTCCCCGCCGCACCAGTCCGGGTCGGCCATGATCGCCTGCCGGCCCACTTCGTGGAAGGCGATGTTCTGCGCGGTGTGGTGCGCGGAGGTCGCGATCGGCACGGCGGCGAACACCCGCTCGGGGTAGCTCGCCGCCCACTGCAGGGCCTGCATGCCGCCCATCGAGCCGCCGGTCACGCAGAACAGCTTGTCGATGCCCAGGTGGTCGATGAGCAGCGCCTGGGCGCGCACCATGTCGGCGACCGTGATGACCGGGAAGCTCAGGCCCCACGGCGCGCCCGTGGCCGGGTTGATCGACTTCGGTCCGGTCGTGCCCATGCACCCGCCGATGACGTTGCTGCAGATGACGAAGTAGCGCTCGGTGTCGAGCGGCAGGCCCGGGCCGACCATCAGCTCCCACCACCCCGGCTTTCCGGTCACGGGATGGCGCCCGGTCAGGTATTGGTCGCCGGTGAGGGCGTGGCAGGCCAGAATCGCGTTGGAGCGGGCCTCGTTCAGCCGCCCGTAAGTCTCGTAGGCAAGCGTGAAGGGGCCGAGCGTCACCCCGCAGTCAAGCTCGAGCGGCCGGTCCCGCCCGAACTCGACCGTCTTGTGGGGCGAGGCCTTCGCCGCGGTGTGACCGTCGGAGGTCTGCAGTGTGGTCATCCAGTATCCACCGGCGTCGCCAGGAACGCGGGCGGCCTAGCTAGGGACCTCGGCCCGCGGGTGTCAACGCTTTCTTTTGAAAGGTTTTCTTTGATTTTACCCCAACCTCGGACTATCTCTAGTCGCTCGTGACCGGAAATCGGCCGATTTCATGCCAGGTGAGGAACAGTCCCTAAACGATCTGCGCCGGCAAATCGACGAAATCGACGCTCGGATACACGACCTCCTGTTGCAACGCACCGAGGTCACCCAGCGGATCGGTGCCCTCAAAGGCGCGGACTCGGTCCACATGCGCCCCGGCCGCGAGGCCGCGGTGTTGCGCCGCCTCATTGCGCGCCACCGCGGCGACCTGCCGAAGGCCTTGATCGTACGCATTTGGCGCGAGATCTTTGCAGCCGTGACCGCGCTCCAGGGCTCCCTGGCGGTTGCCGTTTACGCGCCCGAAGGTACCTTCGGCTACCGCAACCTGGCGCGCGACCATTACGGCTGGCGCACGCCGATCATGGCCTACCGCTCGGCGGCCCAGGTGCTGGAGGCGGTCAGCGAAGGCGGGGCGACGGTCGGCGTCCTGCCGGTGCCGCGCGGGGACGAGATCGACCCCTGGTGGCGCAATCTCGCGCGCAACGGCGTCGCGGTGCCGCGCGTCGTCGCCCGTCTGCCCTTCGCCGTCGTCGAGCCGCCGCGCGCCGACAGCCCGGAGGCTCTGGCGATCAGCCTGGCCGCGCCCGAAGAGACCGGCCGCGACCGTGCGTTCCTGGTGGTCGAGACCACCCACGTGGTTTCGCGCAGCCACCTCAAGCAGATTCTTGGCGCCGCCGACCTCGACGTCCTCGACGTGCAGGTCGCCGAGGAGGACGGCGGCCGCGCGTTGAACCTGATCGAGGTCGAGGGCTTCGTGCCCGAGGACGATCCCAGGCTCGAGCGGCTCGTGTCGCTGGGCGAAGGCACGGTCGCGCAGGTGTGGGCCGTCGGCGGCTTCGCCGAGCCGCTGTCCCTGGAGGAGATGACCTCGCCGGGACGGGGACGGGCGGGGCCATGAGCCCGACGCCGCGACCCGGCATCCTCGATGTCGCCCCCTACCTCGGCGGGGAGTCCTCGATCCCCGGCCTGAACCGGGCGATCCGGCTCGCCTCCAACGAGAACCCCCTGGGCGCGAGCCCGCAGGCGATGGCCGCGTACGCCGCGCTCGGGGACGACCTGCACCGCTACCCGGACGGCGGCGCGCGCGAGCTGCGCGAGGCGATCGCCCGGTGCGAAGGGTTGGACGCCGCCCGAATCGTCTGCGGCGCCGGCTCCGACGAATTGATCGCGTTGCTCGTGCGCGGCTATGCCGGCCAGGGCGACGAGGTGCTGCACAGCGCGCACGGCTTCCTCATGTACCGGATCGCGGCCAAGACCGCCGGGGCGACGCCGGTGGCGACCCCCGAGCGCGGCCTGCGCGCCGACGTGGAGGCGCTGCTCGAACGGGTCGGCGCGCGCGCGCGGCTGGTGTTTCTGGCCAACCCCAACAACCCCACCGGCAGCTACCTGACCGGGGATGAGCTGCGCCGCCTGCGCGCGGGGCTGCCGGAACACGTGCTGCTGGTGATCGACGCGGCCTACGCCGAGTACGTCACCGAACGGGACTACGCCACGGGCGCGGCGCTGGTCGCGGAGTTCGACAACGTCGTGATGACCCGGACGTTCTCCAAGATCCACGGCCTGGCGGCGCTGCGCCTGGGCTGGGCCTACTGTCCGCCGGCGGTGGCCGACGTGCTGAACCGCTTGCGCGGGCCCTTCAACGTCAGCCAGGCGGCCCAGGCGGCCGGTGTGGCGGCGCTCCGGGATCGCGCGCACGTCGCGAGGTCCCGGCGGCACAACGCGCGCTGGCGCCAGTGGCTCGCCGCGCGCGTCAACGAGCTCGGGCTGCACCCGTATCCCAGCGCCGGCAACTTCGTCCTGGTCCGCTTTCCCGCCGAGCCGGCGCGCTCGGCCGCGGCGGCGCTCGGCCAGCTCAAGGCGCAGGGGATTCTGGTGCGCGCCATGGGCGCTTACGGGCTGCCGGACTGCCTGCGCATCACCGTCGGCACGGAGGAGGAAACCCGTGCGGTGGCGGACGCGCTGGCCGCGTTCACGGCCCGCGCCGCCGCCGGGGTGCGGGCATGAGCGAGTCCGGCACGGCCGAGCCGCTGTTCGAGAAGGTGGCGCTCATCGGCGTCGGCCTGATCGGCTCGTCGCTGGCCCGCGCGCTGCGCCGGCATGGGCTCGCCCACACCATCGCGGGCTGCGTCAAGTCGGCGGCGAGCCGCGCCAAGGTCCGGGATCTGGGCGTCGCGGACAGCGTGCCGGAGGACCCGGCCGAGGCCGTCGACGGCGCCGATCTCGTCGTGTTGTGCACCCCGGTGGGCATCTACGAGGACATCGCCCGGGCGATCTCGCCGCGCCTGCGCCCGGGCGCGATCGTGACCGACGTGGGCTCTGTGAAGCAGGGAGTAATCCGCGACATCGGGCCGTACATTCCCGACGGCGTGCACTTCGTGCCCGGCCATCCCATCGCCGGTACCGAACATTCCGGGCCCGAGGCCGGCTTCGCCGAGCTGTTCGAGGGCCGTTGGTGCGTGCTCACGCCGCCGCCCGGCACCGACGGCCGGGCGGTGGGCAAGGTCGCCGAGATGTGGCGCCGCTGCGGCGCCATGGTCGAGATCATGGACGCGCGCCATCACGACCGGGTGCTCGCCATCACCTCGCACCTGCCGCACCTGATCGCATACACCATCGTGGCCACGGCGAGCGACATGGAGGAGGGCATCGAGAGCGAGGTCGCCAAGTTCTCCGCCGGCGGCTTCCGCGACTTCACGCGCATCGCCGCCTCGGACCCCATCATGTGGCGTGACATCTTCCTCAACAACCGCGAGGCGGTGCTGGAAATGCTGCAACGCTTCAGCGAGGACCTGACCGCGTTGCAGCGCGCCATCCGCTGGGGCGAGGGGGACAAGCTGGAGGCCCTGTTCCGCCACACGCGCGAGGCGCGGCGCCGGGTCATCGAGGCGCATCAGGCCGGAACCTTCGATCCTAGAGAACCGGACCGACTGAAAATAACGCCACCGGGCCGAGGTACATCAGGCCGTTCCGCAGAGTGACCGGCAGGGCGATCACGGGCCGTGCGTCGCCGTCCTCGGTGCGGGACAGCGCCAGCACCGTCATCTTGATCGCCAGCGCGCCGCCGGCCTTGATCAGGCCGCGCGCCGCCAGGGCGTCGATCGTCTCGGGCAGGCCGCGGATGCGGGCGTCGAAGGCGCCCTGCGGGCGCAGCGCCTCGTCGAGCCCGCCGCTCCCCTCGGCTTTAACCTCGAGCGGACCCCAGCGCAGGTCCAGCTCGTCCACCTCCAGCAGGCCGCCCCGATCCCGCCACTGGGCGAGCGCCTGGGCCGCCTCGCCCGACGGGATGGCGCCGATGACCCGTATCTCGACGGCGAGGCGTTCGATCGTGGCCCCGAACGGTCCGCCGGCGGCGTCGGGCACCGTAACGCCCGTCGCCTCGCCGGCCAGGGCCAGGGTCCCATCCTCGGTGCCTTGGATCGGCGCCGGCCGCGCGGCGAGATCGGCGCGCACGCGCGCGGCGTGCGCCGTCCAGCCGCTCTCGCCGCGCAGCGTGAGGTCCCGCATCTCGACCGTCGCCGTTCGCACCCGGCCGTTGGGCGCCAACCGCACGAGGCCCCGCGCGGCCTCGGCGTCCACGGCCACGCGGCGGCTGTGGCCGCGCCAGGCGGCGGCGATGACCTGTTTGCGGGGCAGGTCCAGGCGCAGCGTCCGGGGCGCCCAGAAGGCGGCTTCGCCGCCGATTTCCCGGCCGGACCAGCGCCAACCTCGGGGCGAGACGACCCGCGGCTCGGTGAAGCGGACCGTCAGCCTGACCGGAAAGCCGCCGATCCGCGGGCCGCCGTAACGGACATCGTAGCCGCGCGCCCGCTGCTCCAAGGTCCAGCGCTCGACCGCGGCCGCCACCTGGTCGGCCGCCCAGAGCCAATAAAGGCCGAGCCCGCCGCCGCCGAGCAGCAGGACGAGCAGGCCGGCGGCGAGGATCACGCTGCGCGCGCGTCGCCTTCGATCGTAAGCCCAATGGCCCGTTGCCTTTGCCAGGTGTCGGCCTCCCGGTAAGATGCCGCCAAGTGATATGACAGAGCGCGACGAACCCGGCAATCTCCCGCTCGCTCACGCGGGCGCCGCCGCGCGCCTCGAGCCGCCGCCGGACCGGGACTTCTGGGTGTTCGGCTACGGCTCGTTGATGTGGCATCCCGGCTTCCCGCACCTGGAGGTGCGGCCGGGCGTGCTCCACGGCTACCACCGGCATTTCTGCGTCTACTCCCACGTCTACCGGGGCACGCCAAGGCGCCCGGGCCTCGTGCTCGGCCTCGACCGGGGCGGCTCGTGCCGCGGGCTCGTCTACCGTGTCCCGGCCGCCGAGGGCGCGGAGGCGATGGACTATCTCTACGAGCGGGAGATGATCACCGCGGTCTATCGGCCGCGCTGGCTCGAGGTCCGCACCGCGCAGGGGCCGCTGACCGCGGCCGCGTTCGTCGTCGACACCACGCACGCGCAATACGCCGGGCGCCTTCCGGCGGAGCGGGTCGTCGAGCTGATCCTCCAAGGCAACGGGCGCAACGGCTCGTGCCTCGACTATCTGGAGAACACCGTGCGCCACCTGAAGGCCCTGGGGCTGGGCGACCGGTCGCTCGAACGTCTCCTCCGCCTGGTCCGCGCGCGCCGCGGCGCTTGAGCCGCACCGCTGCGCCGGGGCGCGCCGACCGGCGGGGATATTCGATCCGTGGACCTGCGTGAGACGGAGAGGATCGGGCGCCGAGGCGTGATCGTGACCCGGCTGCTCGGCCCATAAGACCATACTCATCACTTGTTGAATTGATTCGAGGGGCCGCAGCGCCAATGTCTGCCGCAAATGAATGGGACCCGTACCGATCCGTTGTCCCGCGTGGTCGTTTGCGCCGCGGCCCTTCTTGTGTGGCTGATCCTGGCCGCATGGCTCGGATATACGACCGGCGTCCACGAAGAGATGATCTTTGGGGTGTGCACGGTGTTCACCATCGTGGCACTCGGCCTTCCGGCCTTGATGTTTCGGATCGCCGCGCACCGGCCGGACGCAAGCCGGACGCGCGAACCGGGCTGGCCGGACGAGAATGTCGTCGAGACCTACACCGGACGGCTCAGCGCCAAACAGGCGGCGACCCAGATCCTCCTGGTGCCCGGAGCGGTGGCCGTCGGATTTACCGCAATCGCCATCGTGGAGGTTCTGGTCAGGCATTCCGCCTAACCATACCCGTAGCGAAGCCGGGGTGGAGGCTTCGTCGGACGCCGAGACAACCGGCGCCTCAGACGCACTTGGAATAGCCGCAGGAGGTGCACAGGTCGCAGCCCTCCTGCCGGATGACCGCCGCGCCGCCGCATTTCGGGCACTGCCGGATACCGGCGGGCAGTCCGCCGGCCCCGGGCAGGTTGGCCACCATGGCCGGCTGCTCGGCCGCGCGCTCCGCCTCGCCGGGGGGTTGCAGGAAGCCGGTGTCGATCATGTGCCGCTCGATGATCGCGCCGATGGCGGCGAGCAGGGAGGGCACGTACCTGCCGCCGAGCCAGGCGCCGCCGCGCGG
>JBHHZJ010000112.1:0-10686 GCA_046758005.1 Kiloniellaceae bacterium | reverse complement strand
AGCTGCGCCTGCGCGGCCTGTGGGACGGCGAGGCCGAGGCCCGCTTCGTCGGCGAGCAGATCGAGGACCTGCAGCGCCGCGGGCATCGCCTGACGGAGATCGCCATCCTGGTGCGCACGAGTGCCCAGACCCGCGAGTTCGAGGAGCGCTTCATCACCCTGGGGCTACCGTACCGCGTGGTGGGCGGCCCGCGCTTCTACGAGCGCCTGGAGGTGCGCGACGCGCTCGCCTACCTGCGCGTGCTCGACACGCCGGGCCACGACCTCGCCTTCGAGCGCATCCTCAACAAGCCCAAGCGCGGCCTCGGCGAGGCGACGCTGCGCGTCTTGTTCCACCTCGCGCGCGCCTCCGAGGTGCCGTTGTTCGAGGCGGCGCGGCGCGTGATCGCGACCGACGAGCTGCGCCCGGCGCCGCGCCGCGCGCTCGCCGACCTGGTGGCGTGCTTCGAGCGCTGGCGCGCCATGGCCGGGCACGTGCCCCATACCCAGCTGGCCGAGATCGTGTTCGATGAGTCCGGCTACACGGCGATGTGGCAGAACGACAAGTCGGCGGACGCGCCGGGCCGGCTCGAGAACCTCAGGGAACTGGTCAACGCCATGGCCGAGTTCGAGACGCTGGCCGGCTTCCTCGAGCACGTCGCCCTGGTCATGGAGATCAACGAGGGCGAGGGCCATGACCTGGTCAGCCTCATGACCCTGCACGCGGCCAAGGGCCTGGAGTTCGACACGGTGTTCTTGCCCGGCTGGGAGGAAGGCCTGTTCCCCAACCAGCGCGCGCTCGACGAGCACGGGGTGCGCGCGCTCGAGGAGGAGCGGCGGCTCGCCTATGTCGGCCTGACCCGGGCGCGCAGCCGCGCGATCCTGAGCTTCGCCGCCAACCGCCGCCTGCACGGGACGTGGACGCCCGCGATCCCGTCGCGCTTCGTCGACGAGCTGCCGAAGGAGCACGTCGAGGTGGAGAGCGATCCGGGGCTCTACGGCGCGGCGGCGTCGCGCCCGGGGTTCGGCTTCGAGCCTGCATCCCCGGGCGGCTTCGCCCAATCGGGCGCCACGCGCTGGAGCCCGGGCATGGCCCGCGCGCGCCGGCGGCGGGCGCGCGCCAACTCGTACCTGGATGCGAGCGCCGAGGCGGTCGACAGCCCGCCGGCCGGGGCGTTCGTTCGGGGCGCGCGCGTGTTCCACCAGAAGTTCGGCTACGGCACGGTGGCCGCGGTCGAGGGCGACCGGCTGGACATCGAGTTCGACAAGGCCGGAAAGAAGAAGGTGATCGCCAGCTTCGTCGTCCCGGGCGACCGGGCGGGCTGAGGTCATGGCCGAGCGGCGGGCGCCGGCCTGGTGCGTGAGCATCGAGGCACCGGTCACCGCCCTGGCCGCGCTCGAGGCGGGGCTGGCGACGCTCGGCGGCGCGGTAGCCACCGACCTGCCTGACGCGCAGGGCCGGGCGCGGGTCCACGCCTACCTGCCCGAGGAACCGGACAAGGCCAGGATCACCGCCCTCCTCGCCGCCGCCGCGCTCGCCGCCGGCGTCGAGGCCCCGGGCTTCGCGCTCGAGCGCCTGCCCGACCTCGATTGGGTGGCGGAGAGCCGCAAGTCACTGCCGCCGGTGCGGGCCGGGCCGTTCTACGTCTATGGCGCACACGTGGCCGCGGCGCCGCCGGCCGGATCGATTCCCTTGCAGGTCGAGGCCGGCCTCGGCTTCGGCACCGGGCGGCACGAGAGCACCAAGGGCTGCCTCCTGGCGCTGGCCGAGCTCGCCGGGGCGCGAACGGTTAGGCGCGCGCTCGACATGGGCTGCGGCTCGGGCATCCTGGCGCTCGCCGTGGCCAAGCTCTGGGCCTGCCCCGTGGTCGCCGTCGACAACGACGTCGAGGCCGTGCGCGTGGCGGCGCAGAACGCGCGGCTGAACGCGGTGGCGGACCTGGTTCGGGTCTGCGAAGGCGACGGATACCGATGTCCCGCGGTCGCCCGCGGCGCGCCCTACGACATGATCGTCTCGAACATCCTGGCCGAGCCCCTGTGCGCCATGGCCCCCGACCTGATCGCCCGCCTGGCGCCCGGCGGCGTCGCCGTGCTCTCCGGCCTGCTGGCCGAGCAGGAAGGCCGCGTGCTGGCATGCCACGAGGGCCTGCGTTCGATCCGGCGGATCGCCCGGGGCGAATGGGTCACCTTGATCGTGGAGAGCCGAACGCCGACCGCGCTTTCGTCTAGCAGGCGGTCGAATTAGGATCACTCGAAACCCTTGAGGGCCCGCGCGTTGTTGTGCCCCGCAACTAATCGAGACCTGTCAAGGCCGCGCGCTCACGCGGCCCCGGCGCGCCGCACGATGGGCTCGGCCGTGTTCTCGAGGCTCCGCTTGGCCAGCACCTCCGGCACCCAGTCCACGTCGCCCTTGACGTAGCCGAGATCGGCCATGGCCTCCGGGTCGAGACGGGCGAGCTGCCCGGCGGCGACCCGGCTGAGGTGCCACTGGCGCAACGGCCGAACCGCCGATTCGACCTGCTGCACCAGGTCGTGGACCGGGGATCGCGCGGGCGCCCGGGTCGTCCCGGCTTCCTGCGCCTGCTGCGCGAGCATGCGATCGACCGCCCCTTCGATGTCGTGGCGCGGAATGCCGATGTCGTTGAGCAGCCAATCCGGCATCCGCTCCAGGTCGCGGATCACGGCGTGGCGCCGACGGGCCGCGCGCAGCGACTCCAGGAGCCGGGCCCACACCGGCGCGCGCCGGCTCTCCGGCCCGGC
Organism: Kiloniellaceae bacterium; assembly: GCA_046758005.1. Lineage (GTDB taxonomy): Bacteria > Pseudomonadota > Alphaproteobacteria > Kiloniellales > J153 > JBHHZJ01. Next base: position 7,948 of record JBHHZJ010000112.1, on the reverse strand, counting down.
CAGCCGGCCCGCCACCTTTGGGATGTCGGCGCGCGACAGGCCGATGTCGCGGAGCATCCGGTCGTCCAGCCGGCTCAATGCGGCCGCCGTCCGGCGGCGCTGCAGGGCGCGCGCGACCGGCCGCACGACCCGGTGCTCGACGGGCTTAGCCAGGGTAGCCAACACGGCCGGCGGGGTGGGCGCGAATGTCACGTCGTCCAGTCGGGTCATCGCTTGCCTCCGTGAATTCGAGATCGGTTACACGCCTAACCGGCGGCGCGCCGAAACCGCGCCGGCGTTCGCACTGGCGCACACTTAGGACCGCGCGCGCAGACTGGGGAGCGGTCTTTTTGCACTGCACCATTGCAGCGAAGGCATGGCTAACAATGCGTTAAACAATGTGCGGCACAGGTAGGAAACGGTCCGGCGGCAGGGCGCAGCGGGGCGCCTCCGCGCTTGCCTGGGGGCGGGGCCGGCCTTAGCTTTCGGGGCGCATTGGCGAGGCGAAGGAACATGGACGTCCCGCGATCTGCCGGCACCGAGTTGAGGACCCGGCTAGCGGCCCTTCGTGCCGAGCTGGCCCGGCGCGGCCTGGACGGCTTCCTCGTGCCGCGCGCCGACGCCCATCTGGGCGAGCACGTGCCGGCGCACGCGCAGCGCCTGGCCTGGCTGACCGGGTTCACGGGCTCGGCCGGGATCGCCGTGGTCCTGCGCGCCGCCGCCGCCATCTTCGTCGACGGCCGCTACACGCTGCAGGTGCGCGGCGAGGTCGATACGACGCTGTTCACGCCCTGCCACCTGACCGACGAACCGCCGGAGGTCTGGATCGAGAAAAACCTCTCCGCAGGCCGGAAACTGGGCTTCGATCCCTGGCTGCACGGCGAGAAGCAGGCCGAGCGCCTGCGCGCCGCGGCCGGGAAGGCCGGGGCCGAGCTGGTCGCCGTGGACGACAACCCGGTGGACGCCGTCTGGTCGGACCGGCCGCCGCCGCCGCGCGCGCCGGTGGCGCCGCATCCTCTCGCCTACGCCGGGCGGGCGTCGACCGAGAAGCGGGCCGAGGTTGCCGCCGCGCTGGCGAAGCAGGGCGCCGAGGCGGCGGTGCTGACCCTGCCGGACTCGATCGCCTGGCTGCTCAACGTGCGCGGCGGCGACGTGGCGCACTCGCCCCTGCCGCTGTCCTTCGCCGTACTACGCGCCGACGCGGCCGTTGACTGGTTCATCGAGCCGGCGAAGCTCGGCCCCGGCCTGGACGCGCATCTGGGCAACGGCGTGGCCGTGCATCCACCGGACGCGCTCGGTCCCGCGCTCGACGCGCTCGGCGCCGCCGGCAAGCGGGTCCTGGCCGACCCGGAGACCGTGGCGGCGTGGGTCTTCGCGCGCCTTCGCGCGGCCGGCGCCGAGGTCGTGCCCGCGCCCGACCCCTGCCAACTGCCCAAGGCGCGCAAGAACCCCGTCGAGCTCGCCGGCGCGCGCGCGGCGCACCTTCGCGACGGGCGGGCGGTGGTGCGGTTCCTCGCCTGGCTCGACGGTGAATCGGAGGCCCGGGCGAGGCGGGGGAGGGGCGTGAGCGAAATCGAGGCGGCCGAGCGGCTGCTCGCCTTCCGACGGGAGAACGAGCTGTTCCGCGACCTGTCCTTCGAGACCATTTCCGGCGCGGGCCCGAACGGCGCCATCGTCCACTACCGGGCGAGCGGGAAGACCAGCCGCCGCCTCGGGCCGGGCGAGCTGTATCTGGTTGATTCCGGTGCGCAGTACCTGGACGGCACGACCGACGTGACCCGAACGGTCCCGATCGGGAGCCCGGGCGCGGAGATGCGCGAGCGCTTCACCCGCGTGCTCAAGGGGCACATCGCGCTCGCCACGGCGCGCTTCCCGCCCGGCACGACGGGGCACCAGCTCGACGCGCTCGCCCGCTACCACCTTTGGCAGGCGGGGCTCGACTACGACCACGGCACCGGCCACGGGGTCGGCAGCTATCTGAACGTCCACGAGGGCCCGCAGCGGATCTCGAAATTTCCGCAGGGCGTCGCGCTCGAGCCCGGCATGATCGTGTCCAACGAGCCCGGCTACTACAAGGCGGGCGCCTACGGCATCCGGATCGAGAACCTGGTCACCGTGATCGAGAGCCCGGCCTGCACCGAGGACGAGAAGGACATGCTCGCCTTCGAGACCCTGACGCTGGTGCCGATCGACCTGCGCCTGGTCGAGCCGGGCCTGCTCGGCCCCGCCGAGGCCGCCTGGCTCGACGCCTATCACGCCCGGGTGCGCGCGGCCCATGCCGACGGGCTCGATTCGCACACCAAGGCTTGGCTCCGACAGGCCACGCGGCCTCTCGGCGGGTAACGTCTTATGAGGACAGGATTTTCAACTCTGCATTTCTAGACCTCCGCAATCATGGCCTCGAAGGAGAGTGACCAGGTATTATTGCCAGTGCTGCAGATAGAATCGGCTCATGCGAAGGAACGGTTTTCCATTACGAAGATACATTGGCTCCGTCGGCATTAGCGCCGGGAGCGGTTTGTTGTTCGCCCTTGAACAGATCGCTAGCCAACTCCCCTGGTGGCTCAACCTACCATGGGGTGTCGTGGGCGCTTTTTGTCTCGGGTTTCTTACCAGAACTTTGTATGGCGATATCGTGAATCGAGATTCTCAATTAAGTCAGTGGTGGATAGATATGTTTTCAATTGGTGACTTTGGCTCAGTCTATTATTCAAACGACTTTTTTGACCTTGGTGTAAATCACGGCGGGAAACAAAGGTGCATAAGAATATCCATTTCATTTATATTCAGGAAAAATACGATACTGGCGGCAATCTGAGTGACCGCACAAATGCTTAACTTTAACAGTATTAATGATCATCCATCTGTCTATATGTGGAAGGTGTGCGAGGATGAGCGGTTCTTAGCCGGTGATCCAATTGAAATTCCATTGGCGTTTATAGCTGAAAACATCGAACACCATGGACTTTACGGCGATAGGAAGGTTGAAGGGTATAGATTATCCGCTTACACCGAACATCTACTTACAATTGAAGTATTCTCGGGTAAGAAACGACAGAATAAGAGAATCTATATCAAAATTCCACATAGCCGGACTGGTGTAGCTTTAAATGGGCTGAAGTATGACGGAAACAGGTTCATTCTCGTAGAAGAGGGGCAACCATTTTTCGACGATGTGCGATTTCGGCAAAAGGCCTGAATATCCTCGAAATGCCCACGATTTCAGCTTATCGGCGGAGTCCAGACACGCCAAACACGACGCTCATAGGTCCCGGTAGGGCCATCGGCGGAAGCGCCCCTCGAAAGGTCGGGTTGTCGGCCAGTTCCTACGCCGATTTTCGTGCTGTGATGACCCAGGAACTGGAGCCCATCACAATGCCCTCCTCTGTGAGGTAGGACGAAAGCGAATCATTGAGCGCACCCTCGATAGCTTCTCGACGTTCTTCGGCCAAATCGCCAGCCTCGCGGAAAACCTCGCCAGCCGGGCCGAGGGCGAGCTGGAAATCCATAGAGTCCTTTGGCGTCTTACCGACAAGGACCGGGGCGTCGACGCGCTCGAAGACCGGATCGACGTATCCTGCACTCTTCAGCATGCCGGTGACCGTCTCCTGGTCCGACATAGAGAAGGGCCCAGGACCGCAGGTCCGCGCATCCTCGCCCGGCGGCGGGAGGAATTTGAGCACGACTTGCTTAGGCAGGCCGAGCCAAGGGTTGTCGTCGATCGTGCGCCAGACGATCATGGTCATGAGGCCGCCAGGTTTCATTGCGGTCAGCATATTCCTGAGGCCCCAAACCGGATTCTCAAAGAACATCGTCCCGAAGCGCGAAAAGACGAAATCGTACTCCGGTGTGAAGGCGTAGGTCTGGGCATCGCCTTTAATGAAAGTGACATTCGAAAGGCCGGCCGCCGCAGCATCGTCGCGACCAACCTCAAGAAAGGCCTCACAACAGTCGATGCCAGTGACACTGCCGCCCGACCCAACGCGTCCGGCAAGCTGAATTGCCGTGTCGCCAAAGCCACACCCGACGTCAAGTACCTTGTCGCCTTCCTTGACCGGCAGCGAGGGGAAGATGGCCTCGCTATGGTGGGTCAGACCATCCACCAGGATGTGCTTGAAACGGATGAACTTGGGAACCAGGACCTCGTTCCAGAAATCAATGAATTCTCGGCTCGGATCGCTTGGATCGCTGGGTTTGGCGATGCTCATGGTAAGTCCCTCTCTGTTACCGAGGATTTTCCGTATGTCCCACTCTGATTGCCGACTTATGTAGCACGATGGACTATGCAGAGCGAATCGGAAGCCGACTTGGTGGCTTCAAGGCGGTTTGCTTTTCTCATTTTTTTGATCGGGCCAATTTGATTCTGGGTAGCTGGGCTCGTTGACCATTCGTGATCCGTTATTCACCAGCTTTGCCCGCAATGCTTGGTGGCCGGTTCTTCGCCTCTATCGACATCGCCGACTTCCGCCCCGGGGTCACGGGAATAAACCGGATATCTCACCGATGTGGCCTGGATTTGTCGAAGTGGGGATCGGTTGGAGCCATGTTTTGCGCAGGCGAGCGGGATTGTTGCCGCTGTTTGGTTTTCGGGGACAGTATACTTAATTCTTCGAATTAAGTATACTGTCCCCGAAAAAACCCAACCGGCACCTCGGGCGGGGTCACGCCCGCCCCACCATCTTCAGCCACTCCTCCTCGGTCAGCGTGGCGACGCCGAACTCGGCGGCCTTCTTCGCCTTGGAGCCGGCCTCGGCCCCGACCACCACGTAGTCGGTCTTCCTGGACACCGAGCCCGCGACCCGGGCGCCGAGGGCCTCGGCGCGCGCCTTGGCCTCGCTGCGGGTCATGGCCTCGAGCGTGCCGGTGAAGACGACCGTCTTGCCGGCCACCGGCGACTCGGCGGCGACCGGGGCTTCCACGGGCAGGATGTCGAGCTGGTCCGCAAGATCGTCGAGGACCTCGCGGTTGTGCGGCTCGGCGAAGAAGCCGACGATCTCCGCGGCCACGTCGGGCCCGATCCCCTCGATGTTGAGCAGGTCGGCGTACTCGGGGCGGTTCGGATCGGCCGCGGCCTCCAGGCTCGCGCGCAGCTGGTCCAGGGTCTCGTAGTTGCGCGCCAGCAACCTTGCGGTCGCCTGGCCGACCTGGCGGATGCCGAGGGCGTAGATGAAGCGGTCGAGCGGGATGCGGCGGCGCGATCGGATGGCGGCGAGCAGGTTCTCGACCGACTTTTCGCCCCAGCCCTCGCGCGCCGCGATCTCCCCGGCGTGATCCTCGAGGCGGAAGATGTCGCCCGGCGTGCGGATCAGTCCGTCCTCCCAGAACGCGGCGATGTGCTTGGTGCCCAGGCCCTCGATGTCGAAGGCGTCGCGGCCGACGAAATGCTTGAGCCGCTCGATCGCCTGCGCCGGGCAGACCAGGCCGCCGGTGCAACGCCGCACCGCCTCGCCCGGCTCGCGCACCGCCAGGCTGCCGCACACCGGGCAGTGGTCGGGGAAGGCGTAGGGCCGGCAGCCCGCCGGCCGCTTCTCCTTGACCACCGCGACGACCTGCGGGATCACGTCGCCGGCGCGCTGGACAACGACCGTGTCGCCGACGCGCACGTCCTTGCGCGCGATCTCGTCCTCGTTGTGCAGGGTGGCGTTGGAGACGACGACCCCGCCGACCGTGATCGGCTCGAGCCGGGCGACCGGGGTGAGCGCCCCGGTGCGGCCGACCTGCACCTCGATCGCCTTGAGGATGGTCTGCGCCTGCTCGGCCGGGAACTTGTGCGCGAGCGCCCAGCGCGGCGCCCGGCTGACGAATCCCAGGCGTTCCTGGTAATCGAGCCGATCGACCTTGTAGACCACGCCGTCGATGTCGTGCGGCAGCTCGGGTCGCGCGGCCATGACGTCCCGGTAGTAGGCCAGCACTTCGTCCAGGTCGTGGCACAGGCGCGCCGGTTCGTTGACGGTGAAGCCCCACTCGGCCAAGTGCCGCCGAATCTCCCACATGGTCTTGCCGATGGGTGCGGACAGCTCGCCCCAGTGATAGGCGATGAAGTGCAGCGGGCGGGCGGCGGTCACCCGCGGGTCCAACTGGCGCAGCGAGCCGGCGGCGGCGTTGCGCGGATTGGCGAAGACCTTCTCGCCGGCCGCCTCCTGCCGGGCGTTGAGTTCCATGAACTCGCGGCGGCGCATGAACACCTCGCCGCGCACCTCCAGCACCTCTGGCCAGCCGCGCCCGAGCAGGCGCACCGGCAGCTCCGACAGGGTCAGCACGTTGGCGGTGACGTTTTCGCCGCGGGTGCCGTCGCCGCGCGTGGCGGCCTGGACCAGGCGGCCGCCCTCGTAGCGCAGCGAGCAGGACAGGCCGTCGATCTTGGGCTCGGCGACCACGTCGACCGACGCCTCGGGCGCCAGACCCAGAAAGCGCCGGATGCGGGCGAAGAACTCGGCCACCTCCGCCTCGTCGAAGGCGTTGCCGAGCGAGAGCATGGCGACGCGGTGGACGACCTCGCCGAACGCCGCCGCCGGGGCGATTCCGATCCGCCGCGAAGGGCTGTCGGGGCGGATCAGGTCGGGAAAACGCGCCTCGATCGCCTCGTTGCGCCGGCGCAGCGCGTCGTACTCCGCGTCCGAGATCTCCGGCGCCGCCTCCTGATAGTACAGGCGGTCGTGATGGAGGATCGTCTCGGCCAGCCGCTTCAACTCGGCGGCGGCCTGCGCGCGGGTCAGCTTTCCGACGGGTGTCTCCGCGGCGGAGGCCGTCATCGCGCGTCCGCCTCGATCAGGCGTCGGGCGGCGGCCCTTGCCTCCTCGGTGACCTCGGCCCCGGACAGCATGCGCGCGATCTCCTCGCGCCGCTCGTCGGGACCGAGCGCGCTGACCCGCGTGGCGAGCCGGTCCCCTTCGGGTTCCTTGTGCACGCGCCAGTGGTGCGCGCCGCGCGCGCCGACCTGCGGGCTGTGCGTCACGACCAGCACCTGGCGGTCGCGGGTCAGACGCTCGAGGCGTTCGCCCACGGCGTGCGCCGCCGCGCCCCCGATCCCGACATCGACCTCGTCGAAGACCAGGGTGCGCACCGGGCTCACTTCGGCGAGCACGACCTTGAGCGCGAGCAGGAAGCGCGCCAGTTCGCCGCCGGAGGCGATTCTGACGAGCGGCCCGGGCGGGCTGCCCGGGTTGGTCGAGACCTCGAAGGCGATCCGGTCCAGGCCGTGCGCGCCCCAGGCCGGTTCCTCCAGCCGATCGAGCCGGGTGCGGAAGTTCGCCTTGTCGAGCTTGAGCGGCTTCAGTTCGGCGGCGACGGCCCGGTCCAGCGCCGCGGCCGCGCGCCGGCGTGCCGCGCTCAGCGACTCGGCGGCCGCGACGTAAGCGTCGCGCGCCTCGGCGACGGCGCGCCGGAGCCGCGCCAGGCGGTCGGCGCCGCCATCGACGGCCACCAGGCGCGCGGCGAAATCCGCGCGCAGTTCGGCCAGGCGGTCGACCTCCACGCCGTGCTTCCGGGCCAGCTCGCGCAGCGCGAAGTAGCGCGCCTCGATTTCCTCGAGGCGGCCCGAATCGAGCTCGATTTCGGCCGAGGCGGAGTGGAGCTGGGCCAGGGCCTCGGCGACCTCTACGGCGGCCCGGCCGAGCGTGGCCAGGATCGGGTCGAACCGGCCCCCGGCCTTGTCCGCGATCCGTTCGAGCGCGCGCCGGGCGTGGGCCAGGGCCGGCTCCGCGCCCGCCGCATCCTCGCCGCCGGAAAGCGCGACGAGCGCCGCGTTCATGGCCTCGATCAGCTTCTCGGCGTTCATGAGGACCGCGCGCTGCGCGGCGAGCGCGCGTTCCTCGCCCGGCGCCGGGTCGAGGGCGTCGAGCTCCGCCAGCGCGTGGCGCAGGAAGCCCTCCTCGCGGCGCGCGTCCTCGAGAGCGCGCGCCGCACCGTCGCGATCCTCGATCGCCGCGCGCCAGGCGCGCCACAGCTCGGCCACGCGCGCCGCCTCGGC
>JBHHZJ010000111.1:0-10812 GCA_046758005.1 Kiloniellaceae bacterium | reverse complement strand
GTGCTCGTCAAACAGATCTGGACCGCCAACGCGTACCGAAACTTCAATTATCTCATCGCCTGTCCGGAGAGCGGCGAGGCGCTGGCGATCGACCCGCTGGACCACGCGAAGTGCCTGGGCGCGGCCAGGGACGAGGGCTGGGACATCACCCAGGTGCTCAACACCCACGAGCACGGCGACCACACCGGGGGAAATAGGGCGATGATCGCGGCCACCGGCGCCAGGCTGCTGGCGCACGCCAACGCCAAGGACAAGATCCCGGGCATCGACAGGGGCCTCTCCGCCGGCGACGTGATCAAGGTCGGGCGCACCGTCGAGCTGGAGGTGCTGGACACGCCGGGCCACACCATGAGCCACGTGTGCCTGCTGGCGCACGCCGACACCCCCGCGCTGTTCTGCGGCGACACCCTGTTCAACGCCGGCGCCGGCAACTGCCACGGCGGCGGGCACCCCGAGGCGCTGTACAGGACGTTCGCCGGCCAGCTCGCCCGGCTGCCGGACGGGACGCTGGTCTATCCCGGGCACGACTACATCGCCAACAACCTGCGCTTCACACTCGACCGCGAGCCGGACAACCCCCGCGCGCCGGCCCTGCTCGCCCAGGTCGAGGGCCAGGACCCGGCCCGCGCGCTCGTCTCCACGCTCGCGCTCGAGAAGGAGATCAACACCTTCTTCCGCCTGCACTCGCCGAGCGTCGTCGCGCGCCTGCGCGAGGCCTTCCCCGACCTGCCCGACGAGCCGGACGAAAAGACCGTGTTCCTGAAGCTGCGCGAGTTGCGCAACCGGTGGTGAAGGGCGCGGCCGGCCGCTCGGGCCGGTTCGGCGCAATTCGAGGCGACCGCCGTCGAATACGCCCGCCTAAACGAAAGGGAAAGCATCGCGGGGTACGCTGAGGCCCTGGCCTCCAGCACGCACGGGCAGGGATTTTGCGCACCTCGACGCGACGGCGGGCGCCCCGGATCGCCGGTTTGGCTCTCTTGGCAGCGCTCGGCGGCTGCGCGCTGGGCGCGCGCGCCGAGGCCGTGTACCTGCAGCAGCACAAGGCCTCCGGCGCGCTCGCGGAGACGATCCTCGCGGTCGAGACGGACCAGCCGGCGCTGGCCGAGGAGCTCTACGGCCTCGAGGACGAGCTGGGCGCCGCCTGCGCCCCCCTGCGGGAGGCCGGGCACCGCCGGTGGTTCGGGCAGGAGGTCGACGGCGACCTGGAATGGGCGGTGGTCCGAGCGCTCGACACGTGCGAGGCCAAGGCCCGGGAGGTCGAGCGCCTGGTCCGGTGGGCCAGCCCGGAGGCCGCCGGGTATTCTCTGGCCGGCCCGGAGCATCCCGCCGCCGGCGCCGACGAGTGATATCGACGAGCGCACGGGGCGACTCGGGCGCTCATCGGCATCGGCGCGCCGAGTCGGTCCCGGGCGGCGGCGCGCGAACAACATAGGAGGCCGGCCGGGGGTTCGCCCGCGCCCCTCTTTCCGGTACGATCGCCAGTCCCCGCGCGCCGGGATCGCTCTCGGCCGGGACGACCCGCGGCCGCACCGCCACCAAGGACGCAGGCGCCATGTCCGATGAAACCACGAAGAGCAAGGTCCGGAAATCCGACCGCGAGTGGATGCGCGCGCTCACCCCCGAGCAGTACCGCGTGACCCGCCTGAAAGGGACCGAACGGCCCTTCACCGGCAAGTACAACGACTGCAAGACGCCCGGCACCTATCACTGCGTGTGCTGCGGCCAGGCGCTGTTCGGTTCCGAGGCCAAGTTCGACTCCGGGACCGGCTGGCCGTCGTTCTTCGAACCGATCGCGCCCGATGCGGTCGCGACCGTGCCCGACCGCACCTTGTGGATGGAGCGCACCGCGGTGCTGTGCCCCCGCTGCGACGCCCACCTCGGCCATGTGTTCGACGACGGCCCGCCGCCGACCGGCTTGCGCTACTGCATGAACTCGCTCGCCCTGGCGCTGCGCCCGCGGGACGAACGCGACTGACCTACGCCCTTGCCGGGCGGCGCGGCGCCAACGATCCGAAATCGCCGGCCGGGGGCCCGCCGGGGGCCTAATTCATTGAAATTCCGGCCGCGCGTTCGCATGTAGAGGCGTGCTGCGGCTTTGCTCCGCGGCGCGGCAGGGCCGGACCCGCAAGGCGGCGGTCCTTTGGGGGCGAACAACAAATCGCGGGCCCGGTTGCCGGTGCATCCCAGACGATCGGAATGTCTTACGTACTCGTCGCGGCGGGCCTGAGTCTGCTGCTCCTCGGCGGCGAACTTCTGGTCCGCGGCGCGGTCTGGCTGGCGCGGCGGCTGGGCGTCTCGCCGCTCATTATCGGCCTCACGATCGTCGCCTACGGAACCAGCGCCCCCGAGCTTTTGGTGACCCTGAGGGCGAGCCTGGCCGGCGCCCCGGGCATAGCGATCGGCAACGTCGTCGGTTCCAACATCGCCAACATCCTGCTGATCGTAGGCTGCAGCGCGCTGATCTTTCCGATCACCTGCGCGCCGGGTTCGATCAAGGTGACCGGGCCGGTCGTCCTGGGCTCGACCCTGCTGCTTGTGCTGCTCGGCCTCGGTGGCGCGATCACGCCGTGGGCCGGCATCCCGATGCTCGCGTTCCTGATCGGCTTTACGGTGTTCAGCTACCAGGTGGAGCGCCAAGGCGCCTTGGCGGGCGATCCCGAGGCCGCCCTGCATCTGAAGGAGGTCGAGGCGTTCGAGGGCGGATCGAGGAGCCTGGCCGGCGGCTCGCTGGCGCTGCTCGCCGGTCTGGCCGGCGTGATCGCCGGCAGCCATTTCCTCGTCACCGGGGCGGTCGGGCTCGCGCGCAGCTTCGGGGTCTCGGAGGCGACCATCGGCCTTACCCTGGTCGCGTTCGGCACGTCACTGCCGGAACTGGCCACCGCGGTGGTCGCCGCCTACCGCCGCCATTCCGACGTGGCGCTCGGCAACGTGGTCGGCTCCAACCTTTTCAACATCCTCGGGGTCATGGGCGTGGTGCCGCTGTTCGGCACCCTGCCGGTGCCGCCGGGCATGGCCGGCTTCGACCTCTGGGTCATGCTGGGGGTGACCGTATTCTTCATCGTCTGGATCATGCGCTGTCATTGCGTCGGCCGCGTGTTGGCGGCGGCGTTCCTGCTCGGCTACGGCGTTTACATCGCCTGCCATTATTTCGGAATCGCCGCGCTGCCCTTCGCGCCGGCCTGAGGCCGCGGTCCCCGCCCGGCGGCGCGCGGGCTGCGGGCCTTGTGCGCCGGCGCGCCCTTCTGCATGCTGCGCCCGATGAGCGCGAGCGCCGCGACCCGCCACCCGGACGACTACCCGCGCGCCGCCCTGGTCACCGGCGCGGCGCGGCGGATCGGCCGCGCCATCGCCCTCGACCTCGCCCGGCACGGCTGGTCCGTGGCGGTGCACCATCACACCTCGGCCGAGGCGGCCGCCGCCGTGGTCGCCGAGATCGAGGCGGCCGGCGGGCGCGCCGTCGCCCTGCGCGCCGACCTGGCCCGCGAGCCCGAGGCCGGGGAATTGGTGCCGCGCGCGAGCGAGGCCCTGGGGCCGCTCGGCTGCCTGGTCAACAACGCCTCGGTGTTCGAGCCCGACACCGCCGCCACGGCCACGCGCGCGAGTTGGGAACGCCACATGGAGGCGAACCTGCGCGCGCCGCTCGTGCTGGCGCAGGGCTTCGCCCGGGCCCTGCCGGAACATGCGGGCGGCGTGATCGTCAACATGCTCGACGAGCGGGTCTGGAACCTGACCCCCTACTTCCTCAGCTACACGGTTTCCAAGTCGGCCCTGTGGACCCTGACCCGGACCTTGGCCCTGGGCCTGGCGCCGCGCATCCGGGTCAACGGCATCGGCCCCGGGCCCACCCTGCCGAGCGCGCGTCAGAGCGCCGGGCAGTTCGAGCGCCAATGCGCCATGATGCCGCTTGGCCGCGGCGCCTCGCCGGAGGAGATCTGCGCCGCGGTGCGCTTCATTCTCGCCGCCAAGGCGATGACCGGCCAGATGATCGCGCTCGACGGCGGTCAGCACCTGGGCTGGGCGCAGCCGGGCCAAGGCGAGCCCGCGGTCGAGTAGGCGCGCGGATCGGCATGTCGGGGCGCAGGAGGAAGACGGCGAATCCGACCGGCGCCGCCGCCGGGCCCGGCGCGGGGCACGCGGCGTTCGTGGTCCCCGTGCAGCGCATCCGCCTGAGCGACCTGACCGTGGCCTGCCGCATCGGGGTCACCGACGAGGAGCGCGCCCTGCGTCAGCGCCTGCGCGTCAACATCGAGCTCGAGGTCCGGCCCGCACCGCCGCGCGAGGACCATATCGGCGAGGTCGTCGACTACGGCCCCCTGGTCGCGAACATCCGCAAGGCGTGCGCGGACGCCGAGTGCCGGCTGCTCGAAACCTTGGCCGGCCAGATCGCGGCCGCCTGCTTCTTCGACGCGCGCGTGCTGGCCGCGCGCGTGCGCGTCGAGAAACTGGACCGCTACCCCGACGTTGGCGGCATCGGGTGCGACATCGAATACCGGCGGCGCAGTGCTTGACTTGGCCCGGGTCCGCCTCCATGCCCGCCGCAGGAGCCTAAGCCTTTGCCAAATCGGCGTTTCTGGAGGCCCGACCCGGTGGAGTTTTGCACAGGCCGCGCGGCCGGCCCGAAGCGGATCACGCGCCAGCCCAACAATCCGAAAGATGATATCTGGTTTCCCCTTGACTTTAAAAATCTCGCGTTATTTCAATGTGATAGAATATATGCCCAAAAAATAGGCAAAGCGAAGGAAGGCTTGGTTTCCGTAGGGGCACACTGTTCCCCCGAGGACATCTCCACAGATTTATCCACACGAATCGTGGATATCTGACGGAATCGTGATCGCATGGGAGGAACCGTTACCGCTTCGAGGAGAAACGACCTTGGGCCGGCACGACCGAGCGCGGGAGTGGGTCTTGCGTCATTGACGCCGCCGGTGGTTCTTGTTTGGGTGGTTCGGCTGTGAGTGCCGGCATGATGAAGACGCGCGGCAAAGGCCGGGTGAAGGACCCCTCGGCGGGCGGCAAGCGCTCCGCCATGGCGCCGGCGGAAGATGCGCACGACGCGCCGCCCGCGCCGGGCGGGCGCGTCGCCGGGGCGAGGATCATCGCCGAGGCGGTAAGGACCCTGCCGGGCGGCCCGGGCGTCTACCGCATGCTCGACCGCAGGGGCGACGCCCTTTACGTGGGCAAGGCCAAAAACCTGAAGAAGCGGGTCGGCGCCTATTGCCAGCCGGGCAGGCTGCCCAATCGGCTGCAGCGCATGGTCGCGGCGACCGCCGCGGTCGAGGTGGTGACCACCCATACCGAAACCGAGGCGCTGCTGCTGGAAAGCAACCTGATCAAGCGCCTCATGCCGCGCTACAACGTGCTGCTGCGCGACGACAAGTCGTTCCCCTACATCCTGATCACCGGCGACCACGAGTTTCCCCAGATCGCCAAACACCGCGGGGCGCGGACGCGCAACGGCGCCTACTTCGGCCCGTTCGCCTCGGCCGGCGCGGTCAACCGGACGATTACCGCGCTGGAAAAAGCCTTCCTGCTCCGTTCCTGCAGCGACTCGGTCTTCGCCACGCGCACCCGGCCCTGCCTCATGTATCAGATCAAGCGCTGCGCGGCGCCGTGCGTCGGGCGGATCTCCGAGGCCGATTACGACGAGCTGGTCGGCCAGGCGAACGCCTTCCTGACCGGCCGGTCCCACGACATCCAGCAGCGTCTGGCCGTGGCCATGCAGGACGCCGCCGAACGCCTGGACTTCGAGGCCGCAGCCGTGTATCGCGACCGCATCCGGGCGCTGGCCCACATCCAGTCGCGCCAGGACATCAACGTCGAGGGCCTGGACGACGCCGACGTGATCGCCGCCCATCAGGAGGCCGGCCAGACCTCGATCCAGGTGTTCTTCTTCCGCGCCGGGCGCAACTACGGCAACCGCGCCTATTTCCCCAGGCACGACAAGGCGCTCTCCCCCGGCGCGGTTCTGTCGGCGTTCGTCCCGCAGTTCTACGACAACAAGCCGGCGCCCAAGCTGGTGCTGCTCAGCCATTCGCTCGACGACCAGGCCCTGATCGCCGAGGCGCTGTCGCTGCGCGCGGGACGCAAGGTCGATCTGCTCAGGCCGGCGCGCGGCGCCAAGCGCAAGCTGGTCGACCACGCGCTCGTCAACGCGCGCGAGGCCCTGGCCCGGCGCCTGGCCGAGAGCGGGATCCAGCGCGGCCTGCTCGAGGCCCTCGCCGAGCGCCTCGACCTGGAGGCCGCGCCGGAGCGGATCGAGGTCTACGACAACAGCCACATCCAGGGCGCCAACCCTTATGGCGCCATGATCGTCGCCGGCCCCGAGGGCTTCATCAAGAGCGCCTACCGCAAGTTTCGCATCAGGAGCGCGACCCACGCCCGGGCGGGCGGCGACAACGGGGACCGGGGCGCGGCCGCCACGCCGGGCGACGACTACGCCATGATGCGCGAGGTGCTGACGCGCCGCTTCTCCCGCGCGCTCAGGCAAGACCCGGAACGCGCCGGCGACCAGTGGCCCGGGCTGATCCTGGTCGACGGCGGGCGTGGGCAGTTGTCATCCGCGCGCGAGGTCATGGCCGACCTGGGCCTCGGCGACCTCGCCGTGGCCGCGATCGCCAAGGGGCCGGAGCGCAACGCCGGGCGCGAGCGCATCTTCCTGCCCGGGCGCGAGCCCCTGCTGCTCGAGCCGCGCGACCCCGTGCTCTATTTCCTGCAGCGCCTGCGCGACGAGGCGCATCGCTTCGCCATCGGCAGCCACCGCGCCGGGCGGACCAAGGCCCGCCTGCGCTCGGCCCTGGACGACATTGCCGGCATCGGCGCCAAGCGCAAGAAGGCCCTGCTGCACCACTTCGGCTCGGCGCGGGCCGTGGCCCGCGCGGGGCTGGCCGACCTGGAAGCGGTCGAAGGCATCAGCCGGGTCGTGGCGCGCAAGATCTATGAGCATTTCCACGCCGAGGATTGAGGCGCGGCGGCCCGCGCGCGCGCCCTGGTGCCGAGGATTGGCCGGTGTTAGAACGGGCGCGGCCTGACGCGCCGGTGCCGCCGGATACCGGGAATGCTGACCAACCTGCCCAACCTGCTCACGCTGTCGCGGATCGCGACCATCCCGGTCCTGGTCGGGCTGCTCTATTTCCACGACCCGGTGACGCGCTGGATCGGGCTCGTGCTGTTCATCGCCGCGGGGCTGACCGACTATCTCGACGGCTATCTGGCCCGGCACCGAGGCGAGGTCTCGGCGTTGGGCCGATTTCTCGATCCCATCGCCGACAAGCTCTTGGTCGCCAGCCTGATCGTGATGCTGGTCGCGATCGGGGACGTCGCGGGGCTGGTCGTGATCCCGGCGATCGTGATCCTGTGCCGCGAAATCCTGGTCTCCGGGCTGCGCGAGTACCTTGCGGAGATCAAAGTGCCCCTGCCGGTCAGCAAGCTGGCCAAGTGGAAGACGGCGATCCAGATGGTCGCGCTCGGCGTTCTCATCGTCGGCGAGGAGGCCGGGCCGGCGCTCCTGCCCATGCAGGTGATCGGCGACACCGGCCTGTGGATCGCGGCGTTGCTCACCCTGGTCACCGGGTACGACTACCTGGCGCGCGGCCTGAAGCACATGTAGGAGCGGCGAAGCGGCGATCGATCCTCCCGGGCGCCGAGAAGCCGGGCCGTAGCCCGGCGCGGCGGTTGACTTTCGGGTCCGGCGTCGCCTTCTTAACAGAAGGGCCCGGGTCCGACGGACGAAGGGAGAACGCTGGGATACGACCATGCCCGGCAACGGCATGAAGGTTTTCGGCCTGGCCGGCTGGAGCGGCAGCGGCAAGACGACGCTCATGCGCGCGCTCATTCCGGCGCTGGTCGACCGCGGCCTGCGCGTGTCCACCATGAAGCACGCGCACCACGCCTTCGACGTCGACAAGCCGGGCAAGGACTCCTACGAACACCGCCGCGCCGGCGCGAGCGAGGTGTTGATCTCCTCCGCCAACCGCTGGGCGCTCATGCACGAGCTGCGCGGCGCGCCCGAGCCCACGACCGAGGAACTGATCCGGCTCATGACGCCCGTCGACCTGCTGCTCATCGAGGGCTTCAAGCGCGAGGCGCACGACAAGCTGGAGGTGCACCGGCCGGCGCTGGGCAAGCCGCTCCTGTGCCCGCACGACCCGCACGTCGTGGCGGTGGCCTCCGATGCGCCCCTCGACGGTTTGGGCGTGCCTCGGCTCGACCTCGACGACGTGGACGCGATCGCGGACTTCGTGGTCGGCCACTGCGGTCTGGCCGGCCGGGCGCGCGGCGTGGCGTGAGCGGCCGGAGCCGCGCGGGATCATGGCCCAGCTTTCCGACGACTGCTTCGCCCAGGGCGGGCGCCTGATGCGCGTGGACGAGGCGCTCGACCTGCTCGCGCGCACGATGGTGTGCGTGAGCGAGGCGGTGCCGGTGGCCCTGCCCCGGGCGCTCGGCCGCATCCTGGGCGAGGACGTGACCGCACCGCACGACGTGCCGCCGCACGACAACTCCGCGGTCGACGGCTACGCGGTCTTTTTCGACGACCTGGACCCCGCCGGCGAGACGGTGCTGCCGGTGACCGGGCGCGCCGCCGCGGGCCATCCGCTCGGCCGGCCGGCCCGGCGCGGCGCGGCCATCCGCGTGTTCACCGGCGCGCCGATGCCCGAGGGGCCGGACACCGTACTGATGCAGGAGGACTGCAGGCTGGAGAAAGGCCGAGCGGGCGACCGGGTCATGATCCCGCACGGGATCAAGCGCGGTGCCAACCGGCGTGCGCGCGGCGAGGACATCGCCGCCGGCAGCGTCGTCCTGCGCCAGGGGATGCGCCTGCGCCCCCAGGACCTGGGCCAGGCCGCCGCGGTCGGGCGGCGCGAGCTGTTGGTCGCGCGCCCGCTCGAGGTGGCGCTGTTCTCGACCGGCGACGAGCTGCGCGAGCCGGGGCAGCCCCTCGACGACGGCTGCATCTACGATTCGAACCGTTACACGATCCAGGGCCTGCTGCGGGGTCTCGGCTGCGCGGTCGACGACCTCGGCATCCTCGCGGACCGGGCCGAGGCGGTGCGCGCGGCGCTCGCCGCCGCGGCGCGGGACCATGACCTGATCGTCACCTCCGGCGGCGTCTCGGTCGGCGAGGAGGACCACGTCAGGCAAGCCGTCGAGGCGCTCGGCAAGCTGCACCTCTGGCGCCTGGCGATCAAACCGGGCCGGCCGATCGCGCTCGGCCAAGTGGGCCGGGTGCCCTTCGTCGGCTTGCCCGGCAACCCGGTCGCGGTCATGGTCACCTTCCTCAACATCGTGCGCCCCATGATCCTGCGTCTGATGGGCGCCAGCGCGCTCGCTCCGCACCATTTCAGGGTGCGCGCCGACTTCGCCTACAAGAAGAAGAAGGACCGGCGCGAGTGGGTGCGCGCGCGTCTCGTCGGCGGCGACGGCGGCTGGCGCGCGGTCAAGTTCCCGCGCGACGGCGCCGGCATCCTCTCCTCCATGGTCGAATCCGAGGGCCTGGTCGAGCTGCCCGAGGAAATGACCCACCTGGAACCGGGGACCATGGTAGAATTCCTGCCGTTCAGCGAGGTCTGCTCGTGAAGCTGCTCTATTTCGCCTGGCTCAAGACCAAGACCGGCGTGGCCGAGGAGGAGGTCGCCCCGCCGCCCGAGGTGACCACCGTGGCCGAGCTGCTGGCCTGGCTGAAGGGCCGCGGGCCGGGCTACGCCGAGGCGCTCGCCGACCTCTCGGCGCTGCGCGTGGCGGTCAACCAGGAGTACGCCAAGCCGGGCGACCCGGTCGGCCCGGGCGACGAGGTCGCGCTGTTCCCGCCGGTCACCGGAGGTTAGGGGCCATGATCCGGGTGCAGGAGGAGGACTTCGACGTCGGCGCCGAGCTCGCCAGGCTGTCGGCGGGCAACCCCAGGATCGGCGGCCTCGCGGTCTTCGTCGGCCTGGTGCGCGAGCGAGCCGGAGATCGCGCCGGCGGCGAGGCGATCCAGGCCATGACGCTCGAGCACTACCCCGGCATGACCGAGAGGATGCTGGCGCGCATCGAGGCCGAGGCGCGCGAGCGCTGGCCGCTCGAGGCGAGCCTGATCGTCCACCGGGTCGGCCGCCTCGAGCCCGGCGAGCGGATCGTCCTGGTGGCGACCGCCAGCGCCCACCGCCAGGCGGCCTGCGAGGCCTGCCGGTTCCTGATCGACTGGCTCAAGACCAAGGCGCCGTTCTGGAAGCTGGAGGAGACCGGCGCGGGCGCCGAGTGGGTCGCCGCGCGCGACAGCGACGAGGACGCCGCCGCGCGCTGGGCCGAGCACGAGAAGGGCGCGGCGGAGTAGACGTTAGCGAAACCTCTCCTTGTAAGCCTCACAGACCCGGTAGATCATCGAGGCATAATTGAGAGGGTCCCCCACCGCCGGCGCTGGCGAAGAGGTGACCAATCTCGATTTTTGCGGTTTGAATTCGGGCGCCAGATTGGGGTTCTTTTTCAGATTGTCATGCTCCACAACCAAAACGCAGATCGCTTCCAATCCCGGACCGCTCGATGGCCGTTCTCTTTGTGGCAGACTGCGAAAGACATCCACCGTCTCTTTGATTAAGTTCGGCAAGTTCTTGTGCTCGGTCACGTCGTCTTCGCGCCGCGTGGGCGACCAATAAAACCGAGAGGCATTGACCACCACAACCGCCACGGCAATCGTCTTTTCACTGTAGCGATGTGCATGTTCATGAAATGCTTGGAAATCCCGGAGCCGGTTCCGCCGAGCCTTTCCGTGCTTGGTCATAATGCCTTTGGCTTCTAACGCTAATTGAATGAATGCGGGTTTTTCTGACCGAATGGATT
>JBHHZJ010000110.1:0-10847 GCA_046758005.1 Kiloniellaceae bacterium | reverse complement strand
CGTTGCGCCTCTGAGGTCGGTCCGCCACCGGCCAAACACCAACAGGACGAAAAAGGGGGCGGAAAATCCGCCCCCTTGAAGTCGAAAGCTTGTGCTCGTTCAGAATTTGACCGCAAGCCCGATGACGCCCATCGTGGCCTCGGACTCGATCCCGTCCTCGTTGTCATACTTGCCGTGGATGACCGACAGCGAGGTCGTGATGCCCGGCCCGAGGGCGTAGGAAACCGCGCCCACGAACGCGTCGACCTCGTCGTCGTCCGGATCGGCCAGGAGGTCTTCCTCCTCACCGTGGAAGTACGTGGCGCTGACACCCCACGGTCCGGTGGCATAACTGGCGCCGACGTCGAAGGACTGGCCTTCTTCGGAGACCGTACGGGTCGCGTTGTTCCGGCCGTCGAACTCGTTGGCGTAGGAGCCGGCGACGGTGAACCCGGCGAATCCGAGGCTGGCGCCAACCTTGAACAGCTGCGGATCGTCGCCGCCCAGGGCATCGACATTATCCGCAACGCTGGCCCGCTCGTAACCGGCCGCGAAGCCGAGGTCGACACCGTTGAAGCTGTCGCCCCAGTTGACGCCCACGCCGAAGATGTCGTGGTTCTCGACGTCCGTGTCCGTAATCGCATTCTTGGCGTTGCCGCTGCTCGCGTCGGTCGGCGCATAACCGCCCGTGAACTGGAACCCGGCGAAGCGCGGCGACAGGTAGCTGATCTGGAACGTGTCGTTGGTCAACGTCACGTTCGTGGTCAGGCCGGGCGACCGGAACGACAGGCCCGAGCCCGCGGGTTGCGGCACGAAGACCGTGATCCAGCCCGAGTTGATGGGGATGCCGACGCTTGGCGCGGTGGCGCCCCAGAAGCTCGTATAGTCCGCCAGGTTCTCCGAACCGATGACAACGCGGCCGAAGTCGCCGTCGATCCAAGTGTAGGCCTCGTCGATCTGATCGCCCGACTGAAACGCCTCGAGTTGGATGTCGACGCCGATCGTCAGGCCGTTGTCCAGGTCGGTATCACCCTTGAAGTGGACCTCGCCGTCGTTGAACTCGCCGGTGTTGCCAAATCCGGGGTTGGTGTCGTCGTCGACATCGCCGACGCCGAAGAACTCGTTCTTGTAGCCGCGGACCTGCAGCCGCAGCGGCTCCTCCGCCGAAACGTAGTCCGGCATGGCGACCGCCCCCGCGAGAAGGGCCGTTGTGCCCAGGAAAAGTTCCTTCCTCATGATGTTTTCGCCCCTTCCATATTTCCCGATACTTGAAGCCCAGCTAGAATTGGGCGGGGTCCACAACTCCAGGAGTTGGAGGGTTTGTCAGTTCCCCCGCCGTCATGACCGGACCGTATGGCACGACTAGCGATTGGGAAATCAACTCGAATTGATCTATATCAATTTGAACTGATATCTATCAAAGCGGACTGATCGAACGGCCCTAATCATTCGGCACTGTGTCGAATTTCCCACAGCCAATCCCGGGCGTGGCGCCCGAACCTCCCACGGTTTCGAGCGGCATCGTGTGGCATGCCGGGTGTCCCCGCACATTGCTGAGCGAGGTTCTGGGCGCTGCTACACGGACCGGTGGCGCCCGGTGCAATGAGCGATCAAGGACCTGGAGCGATGGAGCGCGGTCAGGGAGTGCGAGACGTTCGCGGGAGGCGGACCGTCAAGACTCTGATCAGCGAGAATGATTTCGTCGCCGTCGTATATCGTTTCTTTACTCGGAGAGCCGAGACTTTAGTCAATCTAGCCGCTTTCCGGCCGGGCCCTTGGGCCGCGGACGGCGGCCCGGCCAGGATGGGTTACGCGCTGTCGGACTATCAGAACATCAATACGTTGTGATATTTTGTTCAGTGGTAGCCTAAAGGTTCCGTGGGTGCGGGAGTCAAGGTATGACGCGCAGCGCTCTGCTTCTGACCGGCCTACTTGCCCTGTCGGGCTGCGGGTCCGCGGGCCTCGCCTTCGGCGGGGCGAACCTGGCGACCCTCATCGGTGGCGACAAGACGATCCCCGACTACGCGGTCAGCCGCGTGGCCAAACAGGATTGCTCGTTGCTGCACGCCGCGCGGAACGAGCCATACTGTCAGGGGCCATCCCGCGACCCGCGCGCGGAGCTGGCCGCGCTGTCGGCCACGATGTACTGCTACCGCACGCTGGGCGGCGTGACCTGCTACGACCGGCCGGACTACGCCGCCAGCAGCCAGACCCGCGTGAACTTCGCCTACGGCCTGGCGCCGAGGCTCGCGGCGCCGCCCGCGGCCGGCCCGGCCGATGCCCCGCCCGTGGCCGCGCTACCCGGCGCCGGGACCTACTGAGTCCCGCCTGGCCGCTGGACGGCGCGGCCAAATTGGGGAAGACTAAGGCCAAATCAGCAGTGATCCCGGATCCTGGGGGAGAGCCGCCCGTCCCATGGCCAAGCTATACCGTCTCGACGATGTCCGGAGACCGACCAGGGCAACCTTCTTCGACCGCAACGAACTCAACCAACTCCTTTCGCTGTACAGCCGCCGGGTCGCGAGCGGCGAATGGCGCGACTACGCCATCGACCAGCGCGGCGGCAGCGCGGTTTTCTCGGTCTTCCGCCACACGCATGACGCACCGGCGTTCTGCATCGCCAAGCGCATGAACGGCCCGGGCGCGAACGGCGAATACGTGGTCTCGAGCGGGCGCGAAACGCTCAAGCAGGCCAAGACGATGAGCGAGGCGCTTTCGATCTTCGGCCGCAAGCTCAGGGTCATTTCCTGATACGAACCGCCGCTGACATTGACCCGTTTCACCGGGGCGATTGTCTTCCGATCCCGTCGAATCCTCATTGAGCGAAGGTTAGCGAAGCCGCCGGGCGCCCGGCTCCGATGCGGCGCGGGCACGGTGACGGTAACGGCGGCGTGTTTGGAACCTGACGCGCTTTCGGTCTAAACTCCCGGCCTGGCGTAAAAAAACCGCCCCTTAGGGGCGCTCTCGGGGAGGTGTCCAAAATGAAGAAACAAGGGTTGTTTACCCTTGCCGTCGCGGTCCTTCTGTATGGTCTGCCGCACGCGGCGGCCGCCCAGGAGAACGATTACCTGGTCGGCGGCATCGGCGCGTTCAACTTCATCGAAAAGAAGGACCCCTCTGCGGAAGGGCGCATCGAGTATGCCCCCGGATTCCGAATCCTGGGCCTCGGGACGTACTTCAGGGGCGTCGGCCCGATGGTCGGGTTGATGGGCAACACCGACGGCGGCGTGTTCGGCTACGGCGGAATATTCGGCGACATCCGCCTGGGCGAGCGCGTGGTCGTCCGCCCACGGGTGGGCCTCGGCGGGTACAGGGAGGGGGACAGCCGGCACCTAGGCGGTGTGTTTCAGTTTCATTTGGGCGTCGATCTCGCCTACCGGTTCGACAACGACCACCGCCTGGGCGTCATGTTCGCCCACATCTCCAATGCGAGCGTCCATGAGTCGAACCCGGGGACAAACTCGCTGTTGGTCACGTACGCGATCCCGCTCGGCTCGATCTTCTGAGCCGCGCCGGGCCATATCCACGTCCCGGACCGCGCGCTCCAACGGGACGGCTCAGGCCGCCTGGCCGACCGAGACCTTTTCGACCGCGACCCTGGCCCCGTGCCTGGCCATGGTCCGGTCGAGCAGCTTGACGCAGGCGTAGACCGCGTCGATGTGCGGCGAGGGCGTGTCGGTCAGGCGGCCGAGTTCGATCACGGCGCCGACCAGCGCCTCCACCTCGAGCGAGCGGCCCGCCTCGACGTCTTGGAGCATGGAGGTCTTGTGCGCGCCGACGCTGCGCGCCCCCTCGATGCGCCGCTCGATCGTGTGGCGGAAATCGATTCCCAGCTTGCCGGCGATCTGCGCCGCCTCGCGCATCATGTTCTCGGCAAGCGCCCGGGTCTGTGAAAACTCGCACATGTCGACCAGGGTCGCGTGCGTGAGCGCGCTGATCGGGTTGAACGACAGGTTACCCCAGGCCTTGAGCCAGATCTCGGAACGGATCGCGGTCAGCACGCGCGAGCGGAACCCGGCCGCGATCAGCGTGTCGCACACGCGCTGGATGCGCTCGCTCTCCGAGCCGTCGAGTTCGCCGAGCGGAAAACGGTCGCCCTCGACGTGGCGGATCACGCCGGGCGCGATCACCTCCGCCGCCGGATAAACCACGCAGCCGACGATGCGCTCGGCGGCGATGTTGGCCTCGATCACGCCATCGGGGTCGAGGGACTCCAGGCGGCGCCCGTCGAACGGCCCGCCGTGCTTCTGGAAGTACCACCAGGGCAGGCCGTTCTGCACGGTCATGACCATGGTGTCGGGCCCGAAGAGCGCGGGCATCTGCGGCGCCACGGACCCGATGTAGTGGGCCTTGAGGGCCACGATCACCAGGTCCTGCGGCCCCGCCTCCTCGAAGCGCGCGCTCGCTCTCGCCTCCTTGGCCACGTGCTCGGTCCCGTCCGCCATGATCAGCTTGAGGCCGTTCTTGCGCATCGCCTCCAGGTGCGCCCCCTGGTCGATGAGCGTGACCTCGTTGCCGGACAGCGACAGCTTGACCCCCAGCAGGCCGCCGATCGCCCCGGCGCCCACAACGCAGATTCGCATGGTCTCCTCCCTCAGTCCGATCCTTTCCGCCGCTACTGCTCGAAGGTGTTGCGCAGGGTGCCGATGCCCTCGATCGACACTTCGACCACGTTGCGCGGCTCCTTCATCGAGCCGACGCCGACCGAGGTCCCGCACGCGATCACGTCGCCCGGATAGAGCGTCATGTCGTGCGAGAGCAGGCTGACCAGCCGGGCCGGCGGATGGATCATGTCGCTGACCGGGTAGTTCTGCCGCTCCGCCCCGTTGAGCACGGTGCGCACCGACAGCTTCATCGGGTCGAGCCCAGTCGCCACCACCGGCCCGAAGGCGCCGAAACCGTCGAAGCTCTTGGCCCGGACCCATTGGGCGAAGGTCGGGTCCTTGTTGATCAGCTCGACGGCGGTCACGTCGTTGATGCAAGTGTAGCCGAAGATGTAGGGCTCGATCTGCGCCTCGGGCACCTCTTTGCAGGCCTTCCCGATGACGATGCCGAGCTCGCCCTCGTAGACCACCTTGCCGGTGTAAGCCTTCGGGCGCCGGATCGTGCGTTCGGTGGCCTGGAAGGAATTGCCCGCCTTGAGGAAATAGAGCGGCTCCTCCGGCCGCGGCAGGTTCAGCTTCTCGGCCAGGGCGTGGAAGTTGTTCCACAGGGCGATCATCTTGCTCGGCTCGCTCGGGGTCAACACCGAGACCTCGGACAGGGCCAAGGTCCGGCCGGTCGCCGCCGGCCCAGCGAACATGTCGCCCTCGCACTCCAGGATGGTGTCGGCCTCGAGGGTGCCGAAGCCGACCCGGTCGCCGTGTCGAAAACGAATCCAGCGCGTCATTCTCGGCGCCTCCCGCGATTCGCCGCGGTCCGGATATTTCGCGCGGGCGCGAAGCCACGCCCGGCCCGGCCCTTGGTCTGATCGTTCGTGCCCAAGGTTACGCGCCCGGCGCCCAATTCGCACCATCAAATGAGCGTTATCGCGCGGGCACGCCGAGCAGGACCTTCGCTGCGCCCGCCTGGGCCGGGGGCGCCTTGATTGCGGATGATGTTCCTGATATGTTCGCACTTTCGAGGAAACGGGTCCTAACGGAGGCGCGCGCCGTGGCGGGAATGAAGCGCAGGGAGCTTGCCGAGAAGGACCGGCGGCTCAACGCCGCCACGTTGGGCGAGGTGGCGGATCAGGGCGTCGACGTCTTCTGCTGGTGCAACCGGTGCGGCCACAACGCGGTGCTGGCGGCCGCGGACCTGATCGGGGACCTGGGCGGCGGCTACCCGGTTCCCGAGGTCGGCGCGCGGCTGCGGTGCTCGCGCTGCGGCGGCAAGGACGTGGCGACCCGCCCGGCCTGGCCGAGCCTCGGTCAGGTCGCGCGCCACGGCTAATACGAACCACCGCTGACATTGGCCCATTTCACCGAGGCGAATTTCGCCGCCGGACGGGAGCGAGTCGCGCCCGGCCCGCGCGGCGCGCGCGAACTGCGCCGTGGACCGGGCCCCTTCGATGATTGCGCGCCCGCGCCGGGATGCTAGAATTATTCAAAAGTTGCGGTGGACCATGCAACGGACCCTGCCCTATCATCTCTTGACCCTGGCGATCGTGGCGCTCGCGATTGCGGTGCTGCCGCAGCACGTCCGCACCATGGAGCTGCAATGGCTGCGCGGACAGGCCGCCCTGTCCTCCTGCGGCCCGTCCAGCAGCGGGCTCCGGTCGGTTTGGCTCAAAGCCGCCACCCCCTTGTGAACCAAAGGCGCCCGTCCCCCTACTCCCACTCGATCGTGCCGGGCGGCTTGGAGGTCACGTCGTAGACCACGCGGTTGACGCCGCGCACCTCGTTGACGATCCGCGTGGCCACGCGGGCGAGGAACGCGTGGTCGAAGGGGTAGCTGTCGGCGGTCATGCCGTCGGTCGAGGTCACCGCGCGCAGCGCGCACACGTGCTCGTAGGAGCGCGCGTCGCCCATGACGCCCACGGTCCTGACCGGCAGCAGGACCGCGAAGGCCTGCCAGATCGCGTCGTACAGGCCGGCCCGGCGGATCTCGTCCAGGTAAACGGCGTCGGCCTTGCGCAGGATGTCGCACTTCTCGGGCGTTACCTCGCCCAGGATGCGGATCGCCAGCCCGGGGCCCGGAAACGGGTGGCGGCCGATCAGACCCTCCGGCAGGCCGAGCTCGCGCCCCAACGCGCGCACCTCGTCCTTGAACAGCTCGCGCAAGGGTTCCACCAGCGCCAGGTTCATGTCCGTGGGCAGGCCGCCGACGTTGTGGTGCGACTTGATGGTGACCGACGGCCCGCCGGTAAACGACACGGACTCGATCACGTCCGGATAGAGCGTGCCCTGCGCCAGGAAGTCGGCGCCGACCCTGCCCGCCTCCTCGTCGAACACCTCGATGAAGGTGTTGCCGATGATCCTGCGCTTGTCCTCCGGGTCGGCGACACCCTCGAGCCGGCCGAGGAACAGCGCGCTCGCGTCCCGGTGGACGAGCGGGATGTTGTAGTGGTCGCGGAACAGGGTGACCACCTCCTCCGCCTCGCCGGCCCGCAGCAGGCCGTGGTCGACGAAGATGCAGGTGAGCTGCTCGCCCACCGCCTCGTGAACGACCACGGCCGTGACCGAGGAGTCGACTCCGCCGGACAGCCCGCAGATGACCCGGCCGTCGCCGACCCGGGCGCGGATTTTCGCGACCGCCTGATCGCGGAAGGCGGCCATGGTCCAATCGCCCGCGCAGCCGGCGACCCGGTGCGTGAAGTTCGCGAGCAGTTTCGCCCCGTCGGGCGTGTGCGCGACCTCCGGATGGAACTGCATGCCGTAGATGCGGCGCGCGTCGTCCGCGACCATGGCGAAGGGCGCGCCCTCGGAGATACCGACCACGCGCAAGCCCTCGGGCAGGCGGATCACGCGGTCGCCGTGGCTCATCCAGACCTGGTGGCGCTCGCCCTTGCGCCACACGCCTTCGGTCAGCCGGCAATCGTCGGTGACCTCGACGGTGGCGCGGCCGAACTCGTGATGTTCCGAGGTCTCGACCTCGCCGCCGAGCCGGGCGCAGAGGGCCTGCTGCCCGTAACAGATGCCGAGCACGGGGACGCCCAGCTCGAACACGGCGTCCGGCGCGCGCGGCGCCTCGGCCGCGGTGACCGAGGCCGGCCCGCCGGACAGGATGATCGCCTTCGCCCCGAAGTCGCGAATTCGTTTCTCGTCCGCGTTGAACGGCACGATCTCGCAGTACACCCCGCTCTCGCGCACGCGCCGGGCGATGAGCTGGGTCACCTGGGAGCCGAAGTCGAGGACGAGGACGCGCTCGGTCATGGCGCTTCTATAGGGACTTCCCGCGCGAAGTCCAATACGAACGGCCGCCCGCCTGGCTCCGGGCCCGGAGGAACGCCGCGCCTTCTCGACGATCGTTGGGTATTCGCAGGTGGTTTGTTAAGTTAATTCCACCACTGCGCGCGCAAGGGGGGGACGGACGATGACGTTGACGATCGTCGGCATACACGGCCTGGCCAACAAACCGCCCAGGGAGACCTTGGCTAAGTGGTGGGAGCAATCGATCCGCGAGGGCCTGGAAAAGAACTGTGGGAAGGACAATCCGGACCTGGAGTGCCGGATGGTCTACTGGGCCGACCTGCTTTACAAGAACCTGCTTCACGACGACAAGGCGTTCGTTTTCGATGACCTTTACAACGCGCAGCCGTATCGGGAGGCTGCGGACGGCGCGCTCCGGGAGCACAAGGACGGTTTCGTGGACGAGGCCCGGCGGATCATGCAGTCCCTCGGGGGAAGCGTGATCGACCGGGTAAAGTCCAGTTTCAACGTCGATTTCGCGGCCAACTGGATTCTGGACAAGCATCTCAAGGACCTAGCGTTGTACTACACGCCGGAGCGCAGGATCCGCGATCGCTCCGGGCAATTGCGCCCCGCCAGGCAGGTGCTGATCGACGAGCTGGAGCGCGCGCTGCGGGACGTCAGGGGCCGCCAAGTGATGGTCGTCGCCCATTCGATGGGCTCGATCATCGCTTACGACGCGCTGCGCGACATCGGCCGCAGCGACGACCGCTTCGACATCGACTACTTCGTCACGATTGGCTCGCCGCTCGGCCTGCCGCACGTCAAGGTGAACGTTTACGAGGAGCGGAAGTCTTACGCGAAGAAGGGCGAGACACCGGTGCGCACGCCGACCATCGTCGCGAAGGCCTGGCGCAACTACGCCGACCGGCTCGACCCCGTGGCCTTCGACGCGCACCTCAGCGACGACTTCGACGTCAACGTCCGAGGCATAAAGGTCGTGGACGACCTTGTCTCGAACGACTACGTCGCGCCCGACGGCAAGCCGAACCGGCACAAGTCGTACGGTTACTTGAGGACGCCGGAGCTGTCGAAGCTCATCGCCCCGCTGGTCTGACGCGCTCCCTCAGGAGCGGGAGCCGCGCGCGGCGAGCCACGCGGCCAGGTCGGGCCAGCCGTAGGCGGTCTCGTCCAGCAGGACGCCGGCGAACGGTTCGCGCCGCTCGGCCACGCGCCGGCCCCCCATGGTCTCGTAGAAGAAGCGCGCCGGGTTGGCGCTCAGCACCCAGACGAGCGCGCCGTTGAGCCCCGCTTCGACCAGAATGCCGAACAAACCGGCGAGCAGGCGCCGGCCGATGCCGCGGCCCTGCCAGTCGTGGCCCACGTACAGGGTGTAGACCTCGCCCGCGTAGGGTCCGACGCGGGCGCGGCCGCAGCTCCCGAAGCCGACGAGCTGCGGTCCCGACGGCCCCACCGCCTCGGCGACCAGCACGGCCTCAGGCCCGGCGCAGCGGCGCAGCGCGGCCTCCCACTGCGCCGCTTGGCGCGCCTCGGTCATGCCGACCAGAAATTCCTTCGGCACCACGCCCGGGTAGGCGTTGCGCCACGTTTCGACGTGGACCCGCGCGATGCCCGCGGCGTCGCCCGGACGCGCCCGGCGCACGGTGACGGTCTCGCTCACCGGCCCTCCTCGCGCCCGAGCACGGCGGCGAAGAAGCCGTCGGTGCCGTGTCGCCCCGGTGTCAGCACCAGGCGGCCGTCGCGAAACGGCGACGGCTCCGGCGGCGGCGCCATGCCGGCGCCGAGGGCCTCCGCCCAGACCCGCCCCGCGGGCAGCGGCGCGAATTCCGGCCGGCGCGCGAGAAAGGCCTCGACCTGCCGCTCGTTCTCGCTCGGCAGCAGGGAGCAGGTCGCGTAAACGAGCCGGCCGCCGGGGCGGACGAGGCGCGCGGCCCGGGCGAGCACCTCGGCCTGGGCCGCGTGGTAGGCCTCGAGCCGTTTCCGGGTCAGGCGCCAGCGCGCGTCCGGGTTGCGCCGCCAGGCGCCGCTGCCGGAACAAGGCGCATCGACCAGCACGCGGTCGAAGCGCCGCGCGTTGGACGTCAGCCAGGAATCGCCGCGCAGCCGGCGCCGCTCCACGATGCCGACCCCGGCGCGCCGCAGGCGCCGGGCCGCCCGATCCAGACGCTTCTGCTGAACGTCGAGCGCGACCAGCCGGCCGCGGTTCTCCATGGCCGCGGCGAGCGCCAGGGTCTTGCCCCCGGCCCCGGCGCAGACATCGGCGACCGTCATGCCCGGGCGCGCATCGGTGAGCAGCGCGATCACCTGCGAACCCTCGTCCTGGACCTCGATCAGGCCGTCCTCGAAGGCGCGGGTCCCGGTGAGCGCGCGGCGCCCGGTCACGCGCAGGCCGAGCGGCGACAGCGGCGTCGGCTCGGTGGCGATGCCCGCCTCGGCCAGCGCCGCCCGGGCGGCGGTCCGCCCGGCCTTGAGCGTGTTGACCCGCAGGTCGAGCGGCGCCTCTCGGGTCAACGCCGCCAGCTCCGCGTCGAGCCGGGGCCCGAACGCTTCGGCGAACGCGGGCATCAGCCATTCGGGCAGCTCGCCGCGCACGCACGGCGGCTGCGCGGAATGATCGAGCGGCCGACCCGACAGGGCCCGAGCCGCGGCCCGCTCGAGCGGGCTCAGCGGAGCCGGGTGATGGGGCGCGCCGTCGAACAGGGAATCGATCTCCTCGAGGGCGCGTTCGTGCGCCATGACCAGCGCCGCGATCACGGCGCGGCGCCAACCGTCCGGGCCGCCGCCCGCGCCGGCGCCCGCGAGCCACCAGCCGAGCCGGGCGCGCCGGCGCAGCACGGTATAGACGAGGTCGCCGATGGCCCGGCGGTCCTTGGCGCCGATATAGCGCCGCTCGCGCATGTACGCGGCCATCACCCAGTCGGCCGGAACGGCGGCGGCGTCGATTTCGTTCAGCAGGTCGATCGCGGCTTGAATCCGGGCGGCGGGGGTCATCGGCCCGACGCGGGAGGCGCGCCCTAG
>JBHHZJ010000109.1:0-10897 GCA_046758005.1 Kiloniellaceae bacterium | reverse complement strand
AAAGAAAGGCGAATAGGCGCGATTAGGCCGCCATGACCAAGGCCGGGACGCGCCGGGTCTGTGTCGGCGTGATCGCGGGCGCGCACGGGGTGCGCGGCCTGGTGCGGATCAAGAGCTTCACCGAGGATCCGGCGAACCTGGCCGCCTACGGCCCGCTCAGCGACGAGGGCGGCGGCCGGCGCTTCGAGGTGACGCTGGCCGGCCGCACCAGGGGCGCGCTGCTCGCCCGCATCGAGGGGGTGGCGGACCGCAATGCCGCGCAGGCCCTGAGCGGCACGCGGCTGTACGTGGCGCGCGCGGCGCTGCCGGAGCCCGAGGAGGAGGAGTACTACCACGCCGACCTGATCGGCCTGCGCGCCGAGGACCCGGCCGGCCGGGCGCTCGGGCGGGTGGCCGCGGTCCACGACTTCGGGGCGGGCGACGTGCTGGAGATCGAGCGGGCCGAGGAGGAGCCGCTCCTGGTCCCCTTCACCAAGGCCGCGGTGCCGGTCGTCGACCTGGCCGGCGGGCGCCTGGTCGTCGAGCCGCCGGAGGAGGCCGCGGCCGCGCCGGAATGAGCGCCGCCGCGCTGGACAAACGATCGGCCCGGGGCCATAAAGCCGGGCCTTGACGGGCGCGCGGGGCGATGACGGCAAACAAGGCGGGCCACGAGGCGGCGGGCGGCGCGCCCTGGACGGCGCGGGTGCTCACCATCTTCCCGGAGATGTTCCCGGGGTTCCTGGGGCTGAGCCTGGCCGGCAAGGCCCTGGAACGGGGCCTTTGGGCGCTCGATGTTCTGGACATCCGGGACTTCGCGCGCGATAAACACCGCGCCGTCGACGACGCGCCCTTCGGCGGCGGGCCGGGCATGGTCATGCGCCCCGACGTACTCGACGCGGCGCTCGGCGCGGCGGCGGAGCTGAGCGGGCCGGCGGGACCGGCGGTCTACCTCTCGCCGCGCGGGCGACTGTTGACCCAGGACCTGGCGCGCGAACTGGCCGCCGGTCCGGGGGTCACCCTGCTGTGCGGCCGTTACGAGGGGGTCGATCAGCGGGTGCTGGACGCGCACGAGGTGGTGGAGGTGAGCGTCGGCGACTACGTGCTCTCCGGCGGCGAGCCGGCGGCGCTCGTCCTGTTGGACGCGGTGGTGCGCCTGCTGCCCGGCGTGGTGGGCAATGCGGCGAGCCCCGCCGAGGAGTCGTTCGAACGGGGATTGCTGGAGTATCCCCACTACACGCGCCCGGCGGTTTGGCAGGGCCGCGCGGTGCCCGAGATTCTGCTCTCCGGGCACCACGAGAGGATCCGCCGCTGGCGGCGGGAGCAGGCGGAGCGGATCACCAGGGAGCGGCGCCCGGATCTCTGGGCGCGCCGCGCGAAACGGGACCAAGACGGCGAAGGATCAGAGCGATGAACACGATCGAGCGGCTCGACAGGGAGCAGATCGCCAAGCTGAGCGCGGGCAAGAAGATCCCCGACTTCAGCCCGGGCGACACGGTGCGCGTCAACGTCAAGGTCGTCGAGGGCTCGCGCGAGCGCGTCCAGGCCTTCGAGGGGGTGTGTATCGCGCGCAAGAACCGCGGCCTCAATTCCGCGTTCACGGTGCGCAAGATCTCGTACAACGAGGGCGTGGAGCGCATCTTCCCGCTGTATTCGCCGATGATCGACTCGATCGAGCTGGTGCGCCGCGGCGACGTGCGCCGGGCCAAGCTCTATTACCTGCGCGGCCGGCGCGGCAAGTCGGCGCGCATCGCCGAGAAGACCACCGGCGCGGCCGGCAAGGCGGCCACCGCCGAGCGCGCGCACGCCGCCGCGGCCAAGGCGGCGGTGCGGGCCGAGGCCGAAAAGACCGCGAAGGCGGCGGCGGAAGCCAAGGCGGGCGGCGAGGCGTAGCGCCGGGCCGCGGCGCCGCCCAGGAGCGGTCGGGCGCGCACCGCGCGCCCTTTGCGGTCCCCGGCGGCCGCGCTATGCTCCCCGAATTCCGGCGTTCTTGCGACCGCCCGCGATTCCGGGCGGGCGAGGGATGAGGGCACCGAAATGAGCGAGCCGCGCACCCTGTTCGACAAGATCTGGGACAGCCACCTGGTCGACCGCCAGGACGACGGCACCTGCCTGCTCTACATCGACCGCCACCTGGTGCACGAGGTGACCAGCCCGCAAGCCTTCGAGGGGCTGCGCCTGTCCGGGCGCACGGTGCGCCGGCCCGAGGCCACGCTCGCGGTCGCCGACCACAACGTGCCGACCACCGGCCGCTCGCACGGCATCGACGACGAAGAAAGCCGCATCCAGGTCGAGGCGCTGACCCGGAACTGCGCCGAGTTCGCCATCCCCTATTTCAGCATGGACGACGTGCGCCAGGGGATCGTGCACATCATCGGGCCGGAGCAGGGCTTCACCCAGCCGGGCATGACCATCGTGTGCGGCGACTCGCACACCGCGACGCACGGCGCCTTCGGCGCGCTCGCCTTCGGCATCGGCACCTCGGAGGTGGAGCACGTGCTCGCCACCCAGACGTTGATCCAGCGGCCCGCCAAGAACATGCGCATCACGGTCGCCGGCGCGCGCCCGCCGGGCGTGACCGCCAAGGACCTGATCCTGGCGATCATCGGCAAGATCGGTACCGCCGGCGGCACCGGCCACGTCATCGAATACGCCGGCGAGGCGATCCGCGAGCTGTCCATGGCCGGCCGGATGACGGTGTGCAACATGTCGATCGAGGCGGGCGCGCGCGCCGGCCTGATCGCGCCCGACGAGACGACCTTCGATTATCTCAGGGGCAGGCCGTTGGCGCCCAAGGCCGGCCGATGGGAGACCGCCGTGGCGTATTGGCGGACCCTGCCCTCGGACGAGGGCGCCCGCTACGACAGGGAGGTGACGCTGGACGCCTCGGACATCGCGCCGCAGGTCACCTGGGGCACCAGCCCCGAGGACGTGGTCCCCGTGACCGGCCATGTGCCCGACCCGGCCGAGGCGCCGGACGAGAACAGGCGGCGCGCCATGGAACGCGCGCTCGAATACATGGGGCTGGCGCCCGGAACCCGGATGCGGGACGTCAGGGTCGACACGGTGTTCATCGGCTCGTGCACGAACGCGCGGATCGAGGACCTGCGCGAGGTCGCCGCCCTGGTCGAGGGGCGCAAGGTCGCGGACGGCGTGCGCGCCATGATCGTGCCCGGCTCCGGCTTGGTCAAGCACCAGGCCGAGGAGGAGGGCCTGGACCGGGTCTTCGTCGAGGCCGGCTTCGACTGGCGCGAGCCGGGCTGCTCCATGTGCCTGGCGATGAACGCCGACCGGCTCGAGCCGGGCGAGCGCTGCGCCTCGACCTCCAACCGCAACTTCGAGGGCCGGCAGGGCCGCGGCGGGCGCACCCACCTGATGAGCCCGGGCATGGCCGCCGCCGCCGCGCTCGCCGGGCGCATCGCGGATGTCAGGGAGTTGGGGTGACGACCGGGATCTGGTGCAAGGCCTAAGATTCCGGATAATCGCGTCGCGATTTCCGGGATGACGACGGTGGTTGTGGTAGCCTCTCTTCGTCATCCCGGCCGAGGCGCAGGCGAGAGCCGGGAGCTTCGGGCGGAAGGAGGTACGGGCGCCGCCGACCTGTATGCCGGATGGAAAAGCGGTTCTATGTCTACATCCTCGCCAGCAAGCCGCGGGGTGCAATCTATGTCGGCGTGACGAACGATCTGGTTCGCCGCGTCTGGGAGCATAAGGAAGGGATAGCGGACAGCTATACGAGGCGGTATTGGATCAAACACTTGGTGTACTTCGAGGAACACGCGACGGCCGAGGCCGCCGTCACGCGGGAGAAGACGTTGAAGCGGTGGCGCCGGGCGTGGAAAGACGATTTGATCGAAGCCGGAAACCGCGATTGGCGCGACCTTTACGGCGACATCGCCGAACCCTGAGCGAAGATCCCGGATAATCGCTTCGCGATTTCCGGGATGACGACGGTGGTGGTGGTAGGCTCTCTTCGTCATCCCGGCCGAACCGCAGATGAGAGCCGGGATCTTCGGGTTGGATTGACCGAAAGCTATCCAAGATTCGTAGGACGAATCGCAGAAATGTGGGAGCTGAATTACCGGATCGAGGATCCACAAGAAGGAGGCGAAAATGGAGTCCGAAGAAACTGGCCTCATTTCATTGCTACCACTGATAGTCCTTGCAATCCCGGTCGGGTTCATCAACTTGGTTCTCGCACGACGAAAGGGAATGGGTATTGCCTCTAAGATCGCGGGATTCGTTCCATTCGTACAATATTTTGTGTGGATGTATATTATAGGGCTTACGGACAAGGAAGTGCTCGAGCAGTTGTCACGGATTGAAAAGAAACTGGGCGCCGGCGCCAAC
Organism: Kiloniellaceae bacterium; assembly: GCA_046758005.1. Lineage (GTDB taxonomy): Bacteria > Pseudomonadota > Alphaproteobacteria > Kiloniellales > J153 > JBHHZJ01. The sequence goes on along the minus strand of JBHHZJ010000109.1, from coordinate 6,571 downwards.
TGAAAGCATCGTTCCGAGGCACAGTCACATGGATAAATTCACCACGCTCACCGCCGTCGCCGCTCCGCTGCCGATGATCAACGTCGACACCGACCGGATCATCCCCAAGCAGTTCCTCAAGACGATCAGGCGCACCGGGCTGGCCAAGGGCCTGTTCTACGACCTGCGCCACGACGAGCAGGGCGCGCGCAAGCCCGGCTTCGTCCTCGACCGGCCGGCCTACAGGGACGCGCAGGTCCTGATCGCGGGGGAGAACTTCGGCTGCGGCTCGTCGCGCGAGCACGCGCCGTGGGCGCTGCTCGACGCCGGCATCCGCTGCGTCATCGCGCCCAGCTTCGGCGACATCTTCTACAACAACTGCTTCAAGAACGGCATCCTGCCGATCAAGCTGCCCAAGGAACAGGTGGACCTGCTGATGGACGGCGCCGAGCGCGGGACCAACGCGATCGTCACGGTCGATCTGGAGCACCAGAGAATCATCGGCCCGGACGGCGGCACGATTTCCTTCGACATCGACCCCTTCCGCAAGCACTGCCTGCTGAACGGCCTGGACGACATCGGCCTGACCCTGGAGAAGGCGGACAGGATCGACGCCTACGAGGCGAAGCAGCGCCACGCCCGGCCGTGGCTGTTCGATTAGAGGCAGACGCCAGATTTCGAATCGGGACATCCCCTCACCCTTCCGCTTCGCGCGTGAAGGGGGCGCCAAGGAAGGTGCTCCGCCCGGCAACCCCGGGCACCCGGGCGGACGAACCCCTGCCGCTCCCGCTGTTCGGCGCAAAGTGAACACGCTTCTTCGGCAAGAGGACCAAGGAAAATGCCTGCCAACAAGAAACTGCTGATCCTGCCGGGCGACGGCATCGGACCGGAGGTCATGGCCGAGGTGCGCCGGGCGGTGGACTGGTTCGGCGCGCGCCGGGCGGTTGCCTTCGAGGTCGAGGAGGACCTGGTCGGCGGCGCCGCGATCGACGCCCACGGGGTGCCTGTCACGGACGCGGCGATGGACAAGGCGATGGCCGCGGACGCGGTGCTCCTGGGCGCGGTCGGCGGGCCGAAGTGGGACGACCTGCCGTTCGAGAAGAAGCCGGAGCGCGGCCTGCTGCGCCTGCGCAAGGAGATGGCGCTTTACGCGAACCTGAGGCCCGCGATCTGCTTCGACGCACTGGTCGAGGCCTCGACGCTCAAGCCCGAGGTCGTCTCCGGTCTCGACATCATGATCGTGCGCGAGCTGACCGGCGGGGTTTACTTCGGCGCGCCGCGCGGCATTGAGACCCTGCCCGACGGCACCCGCCGCGGCGTCAACACGCAGGTCTACACGACGCCGGAGATCCACAGGGTCGCCCGGGTCGCCTTCGATCTGGCGCGCAAGAGGTCGAGCAAGGTCTGCTCGGTCGAGAAGGCCAACGTCATGGAATCCGGCGTGCTGTGGCGCGAGGAGGTGCAGAAGCTGCGCGACGCCGAGTACGCGGACGTCGAGCTCGGCCACATGTACGCCGACAACTGCGCGATGCAGCTCGTGCGCGACCCCAGGCAGTTCGACGTGATCGTCACCGACAACCTGTTCGGCGACATGCTCTCCGACGAGGCGGGCATGCTGACCGGCTCGCTCGGCATGCTGCCCTCGGCCTCGCTCGGCGACCCGGACGCGACCGGGCGCCGGCGCGCGCTGTACGAGCCGGTGCACGGCACCGCGCCCGACATCGCCGGGCAGGGCGTCGCCAACCCGCTCGCCTGCCTGCTCAGCTTCGCCATGATGCTGCGCTATTCCTTCGACCTGGACGAGGAGGCCGACCTCGTCGAGACCGCGGTGAAGACCGTGCTCGCCGACGGCACGCGCACCGCCGACATCGCCCGCGCCGGCGCGCGGACGGTCTCGACGGGCGCCATGGGCGAGGCGGTGCTCGGGGCGCTCGACCGGCTGGCGGGGTGAGCCGGACGGCGCAATCGCGAAACCGTCATTTGACGCGCTGAGTCGCGGCCCGTATGATCTGCGTGTCGTCCACAACAGAGAGGAGGTGATCCGGTGTCCAGAACTTTGGCTATGTTCGCGATGGCCCTCGGTGTGTTGGCCATCACCGCCGGATCGGCCTTTGCCGGCTGCGGGGGACACTCGACGCAGTCGGTGTCCATCGAAACGCAGACGGCCTCGACCGGCGATCAATCGCCCATCACGCCGAAACCCGACGACGGCTCGAACTGAGCCTGGGATTGCCCGCGACATGGCGAAAAGGCCGTCCCGAGCGGGCGGCCTTTTCATTCGTGCGGTCCGATCAGGCCCCGGGCGGGGGCCGGGTCTCCTTGAAATCCGCGCATAAACGGCGTACCTGATCGGGCGATTCAGGCTCCAGGACACAGGACGGGGCAAGCCCATGGGCTACAAGGTGGCGGTGGTCGGCGCGACCGGGGCGGTCGGGCGCGAAATGCTCTCGACGTTGGCCGAGCGCGAATTTCCGGTGGACGACCTGGTGGCGCTCGCCTCCGAACGCTCCGCCGGCGCGCAGGTTTCCTACGGCGAGGACGACGTGGTCAAGGTCCAGGATCTGAGCGCCTTCGACTTCAAGGGTCGCGATATCGTGCTGTCCTCGCCCGGCGCCAAGGTCTCGGCCGAACATAGCCCCCGCGCGGCCAAGGCGGGCGCGGTGGTAATCGACAACACCTCGCACTTCCGCATGGACCCGGACGTGCCGCTGGTCGTGCCCGAGGTCAATCCGGACGCCATCGCCGGCTATGCCCGGCGCCACATCATCGCCAACCCGAACTGCTCGACCATCCAGATGGTCCTGGCGCTCAAACCCCTGCACGAGATCGCGCGCATCAAGCGCGTGGTCGTGGCGACCTACCAGTCGACCTCCGGCGCCGGCAGGGAGGCGATGGACGAGCTGTTCGACCAGACCCGCGGCATCTACGTCAACGAGCCGGTGCGCCCCGCACGGTTCACCAAGCAGATCGCCTTCAACGTCATTCCCCACATCGACGTCTTCATGGAGGACGGCACGACCAAGGAGGAATGGAAGATGGTGGCCGAGACCAAGAAGATTCTCGACCCGGCCATCAAGGTGGTCGCGACGTGCGTGCGCGTGCCGGTGTTCATCGGCCACGCAGAGGCGCTCAACGTGGAGTTCGACGCGCCGATCTCCGAGGAGGAGGCGCGCGCGGCGCTGCGCGCGCAGCCCGGCGTCACGGTGATCGACCACCGCCTCGACGAGGGATACGTCACCCCGGCCGAGTGCGTCGGCGAGGACCCGGTCTTCGTCAGCCGCATCCGCACCGACCCGACGGTCGAACACGGCCTGTCGATGTGGGTGGTCGCCGACAACCTGCGCAAGGGGGCGGCGCTCAACGCCGTGCAGATCGCCGAACGCCTGGTCGAGGACTACCTGAACTAAGCCAGTCGTTCGGCCGCGAATCGGCGCGAGGGCGCGACCAGCTCGTCCTGGGCGGCGACGAGTCGCAGTTCGCGCGTGCCGGCCGCGTGGGTGGCGGCCAGCACGCCGAAGACCGCCGCCGCCGCGGCCTCGAGCGCCCGGGCGGGCTCGCGCGTCCTCAGGTAGTGGGCGAGGAACAGCGCCGCGACCGCGTCGCCCGCGCCGTTCGGCGCCGGGTCCAGCGCGAGGTACGGCGTGCGCACCCGCCAGGCTCCCTCGGCGGTCACGGCGAGCAACTCGATCTCGTCGCTCGCGCTCGTCGCGAGGCGCAGGCTGGTGACGACCACGATCTTGGGCCCGAGGCCGAGGGCCGTGCGCGCGGCGGCCGCGGCGTCCTCCAGGGTCGCGATCCGGCGCTCGACGAGCAGCTCCAGCTCGAAGCGGTTGGGCGTGATGATGTCGGCGCGCGGCAGGGCCCGGGCGCGGAAGAAATCCGGCATGTCCTCGGCGACGTAGAGGCCGGCCCCGTCGTCGCCCATCACCGGATCGCATGCGTAGAGCGCCGCCGGGTTCGCCCGGCGGACCCGGACGACCGCCTCGACGACGGCCTCGCCCACCCCGGCCCCGCCGAGGTAGCCGGAGAGCACGGCCTCGCAGGCGCTCGGCGCGCCGCGCGCGATCACGCCGTTGATCACCTCGCGGACGTGTTCGGCCGGGAAGGTCCGGCCGGTCCACTCGCCGTACCCCGGATGGTTGGAATACTGCAGCGTGTGCACCGGCCAGACCTCGAACCCGAGACGCTGCAGGGCGAAGACCGCGGCCGCGTTGCCGACGTGGCCGTAGGCGACGTGCGACTGGATCGAGAGGATGGTCATGGTCTTCAAGGGGCCGGTCCGGCAGGTTCGCCCCACCTTGCCACAGCCGGCGCATCGGTTATAGTCGCGGCCGGTTTTTTGCGTCCGCGAAGGAGGGGAGGGAACGCCATGGCCGCCACCGTTCGGCCGCGCCGCAGCGTGCTTTATATGCCGGGCTCCAACGCGCGCGCGCTCGAGAAGGGGCGGGGTCTGCCGGCCGATGCGCTCATCCTCGACCTCGAGGACGCGGTCGCTCCCGACGCCAAGGAACTCGCGCGCCGGCAGATCGTCGAGGCGGTCAAGGCCGGCGGCTACGGCAAACGCGAGCTGATCGTCCGGATCAACGCGCTGGATTCGCCCTGGGGCCACGACGACCTGACGGCGGTCGCCACCTGCGGCGCCGATGCGATCCTCCTGCCCAAGGTGGAAAGCGCGGCCATGGTCCACGATCTCGAGATGCAGATGGTCGGGGCCGGCGCGCCCGACGACATGGCGATCATGTGCATGATGGAGACGCCGCTCGGCATGCTCCACGCCGAGGAGGTGGCCGCCGCCAGCAAGCGCACCTCCTGCCTGGTCATGGGCACCTCGGATCTGGTGAAGGAGCTGCAGGCCAGCCACACGGACGCCCGCCTGCCGGTGCTGACCTCCCTCGGCCTGTGCCTGCTCGCCGCGCGCGCCTTCGCCCTGGGCATCGTGGACGGCGTGCATCTCGACCTGGACGACGACGAGGGCTTCGCCCAAGCCTGCGTGCAGGGCAAGGAACTCGGCTTCGACGGCAAGACGCTGATCCACCCGAAGACGATCGCCAAGGCCAACGAGGTCTTCGCCCCCTCGCCCGAGGAGGTCGCCTTCTCCCACCGCGTCATCGAGGCGCACGCCGAAGCCGCCAAGCAGGGCAAGGGCGTGGTGGTCGTGGACGGCAAGCTGATCGAGAACCTGCACGTCGAGAGCGCCAAGCGCCTGGTGGCGCTCGCCGGGGCGATCGAGAAGCTGGAAGCCGCCGCCGAGTGAACTGGAGCGCCTGGATTCTTGCGCCTGATCTGAAATGATCGCCCCCACCCAACCCTCGCCCATCGAGGGGGAGGGCCCGACTCACGTCGGCGTTCACCGGATTTCGCCTCCCCCAGGCGGAGGGGGACCGCACGGCCGGAGCACGGGTTCAGGGCGTTGGCGGACGAAATTCCTTTGCCATTACCGTACCTCCCGCCATGCCTGAGGATTGCTCCGCGACCAAGACCGACCGCGGCCGGTTCTTCGAGGACTTCCGCCTTGGGCAGGTGCTATGCCACGCCACGCCGCGCACGGTGACCGAAGGCGACCAGGCGCTCTATACGGCGCTCACGGGGTCCCGCTTCGTCCTGCATTCCTCGGACGAGTTCGCGCGCGGGCTCGGCCTGCCGCGGGCCCCGGTCGACGACCTGCTCGTCTTCCACATCGTGTTCGGCAAGACCGTGCCCGACGTCTCGCTCAACGCGGTCGCCAACCTGGGCTACGCCGCCTGCGCGTTCGGCGCGCCGGTCTATCCGGGCGACACGCTCACGGCGACGAGCACGGTGATCGGCCTGCGCGAGACCTCGAACCGCAAGCTCGGCGTGGTCCACGTCCGCTCGACCGGCGTCAACCAGCGCGGCGAGACCGTGCTCGACTACGTGCGCTGGGTCATGGTCAACAAGCGCGATCCGGGCGCGCCCGCGCCGGAGGCGACGGTTCCCCACCTGCCCCAGGCGGTGGCGGCCGCCGATCTCGTGGTGCCCGCGGGTCTCGACCTGTCGGGCTACGATGCGGCGCTCGCCGGTTCGGCGCACCTGTGGGACGATTACGCCCCGGGCGAGCGCATCGACCACATCGACGGCACGACCATCGAGGAGGCCGAGCACCAGATGGCCGCGCGCCTGTACCAGAACACGGCCAGGGTGCACTTCGACCTGCACGCCGCCAGGGCCGGCCGCTTCGGCCGGCGCATCGTCTACGGCGGGCACGTCATCTCGCTCGCCCGCGCGCTCAGCTTCAACGGGCTCGGCAACGGCTTTCGCATCGCCGCGATCAACGGCGGCCGGCACGTCGCGCCGAGCGTTGCGGGCGACACCATCTACGCCTGGTCCGAGGTCAGGGAGAAGATCGCGCTGCCGGGCCGGGCGGACGTGGGCGCGCTGCGCCTGCGCACGGCCGCGGCCAAGAACCACGCTTGCGCCGACTTCCCCCTCGAGGGCGAGGACGGCAAGCCCCATCCCGCCGTGGTCCTGGACCTCGACTACACGGTGCTGATGCCGCGGCGCTAGACCGGCGCCGGGGCTCTAGATGTTGGGCCCGCCCGGGATAGGAGACGATGTCTGGTTGTCGGTAGCGCCC
>JBHHZJ010000108.1:0-11028 GCA_046758005.1 Kiloniellaceae bacterium | reverse complement strand
GAAACCTGGGTTGACAAACGGCCGTCATTGGCCGGGCGACTTGGCCGGGCGACTTATGACGAGCTGGGCGCGCGGATACCCATCGTGGCCAGGAGCCGCAGGCTCCGCAAACAGGCCGAATACATTGAAGCAGACCGCTCTAGCTCATCGCTCAACGAACAAGCTTGCAGACCGGGGGCGGGCCATACATTTTCAACACCCTCGGCTAGACGCAGACATTCCTCAAACCGAGACACGACCCACCGACCGCCCTGCCGCCGGCGCGTTCACAAGGCCGTCAGCGCGGCCACCGCCAGGGCCGCCGCGGCGATCCACAGGGCCCAGCGCGCGGTGCGTGCGCCGTTCGGGGCGCGCTGTGCCTGGACGCTGTCCGGGTGCAGGCGCAGGCCGCCGCCGGCCAGATCCGCCGCCGCCGCCTCGAGGGCGCCGATGAGCCGGGGCAGGCGTTCGAGGGTGGCGCTCAGGTCCTCCGCCGCCCGGCGCAGCCGCGCCTCGGGCCCCCGGTTCTCTCGCATCCATTTCTCGATCAGGGGCTCGGCCAGAATCCAGATGTTGAGCTCCGGGTCGAGCCGGCGGCTCACCCCCTCCGCCATCATCATGTTCTTCTGCAGCAGGAGCAGCTGCGGCTGGACCGGCATGTCGAAGGATTCGCTCAACCGCAACAGGCGGGCGAGCAGGCGCGCGACGGAGATCTCCTGCAGGGGCCGGTCGAAGATCGGCTCCGACACGGCGCGCAACGCCTGGGCGAAGGTTTCGAGCGCCTCGCCGGTCGGCAGGTAGCCCGCCTCGACGTGGACCTCGGCCAGGCGCCGGTAGTCGCGCGCCAGCAAGGCGAGCAGCATGTCCGCCAGGAAGGTCCGCGTCTGGCGGTCCAGCCGGCCCATGATGCCGAAGTCGACGGCGACGACGTTGCCGGCCTCGTCGACGAACATGTTGCCGGGGTGCTGGTCGCCGTGGAAGAAGCCGTCGCGGAACACCTGGTTGAAGAAGATCGCGGCGGCCTTGGTGAGCACGTCTCTCAGATCGAACCCGGCCGCGCGCAGCGCCTCGCGGTCGTCGATCGGAATGCCGCCGAGGCGACCCATGGTCAGCACCCGGCGGGAGGTGCGCTGCCAGTCGACGGGCGGCGTGCGGTAGGTCGGGTCGCCGACGAAGTTGTCCGCCAGCTCCGAGGCCGCGGCCGCTTCCATGCTGAGATCCATCTCGATCCGCACGATGCCCTCGAACTGGCGCACCGCCGCCACCGGCTTGAATCGGCGCAGGCGCGGCTGGGTTCGCTCGACCAGCGCGGCCAACCAATAGAACAGCTCAAGGTCGCGCCCAAAGGCGCGCTCGATCCCCGGGCGCAACACCTTGACGGCCACCTCGCGGCCGGGCTGGCCGGCCTCCTCGGCGGTGACCGCGAAATGCACCTGGGCGATGGAGGCCGCCGAGACCGGCTCGTCGTCGAAGCTGTGGAACAGCTCGTCGAGCGGGCGGCCCAGTTCCGCCTCGACGGTGGCGCGCGCCTCGCCGCTGGGGAACGGCGGCAGGCGGTCCTGGAGGTCGGAGAGGTCGGCCGCCAACTGCTCGCCCAACAGGTCGGCGCGGGTCGAGAGAAACTGCCCCAGCTTGATGAAGCTGGGGCCGAGTTCGGTCAGCGCGCGAGCGAGCTTCTGTCCCGGCCGTCCCTCGACGCGGGGGCGCGGCCGAAGGCGCGCCAGCCAGAGGACGCCGGGTGCGACATGCAGCTCTTCGACGACGGCGAGGGCGTCGTGGCGGGCCAGGGTCCAGGCGATGCGCAGCAGGCGCAGCGGGATGCGGACCGTGCGGAGCATGGCCGGGGCCGCGGCCTAGATGCGCCAGCCGGAATGCAGCGCGGCGATCCCGCCCGTCAGGTTCCGGTAGCGCACCCCGGCGAAGCCGGCCTCGGCCATCATTGCGGCAAGCGCGTCCTGCGCCGGGAAGCGGCGGATGCTCTCCGCCAGGTACTGGTAGGCGGCGCGGTCGTTGGCGACGAGCGCGCCCAGCGCCGGCAGCACGCGGAAGGAATAGAGGTCGTAAAGCTCGCCAAGCAGGGGCAGGACCACGCGGCTGAACTCCAGGCACACGAAGCGCCCGCCCGGCTTCAGGACGCGCCGCGCCTCGCCGAGCGCGCGCTCGATCCGGGTCACGTTCCTCAGCCCGAAGGCGATCGTGTAGGCGTCCACGCCCCGGTCCCGGACCGGCAGACGCTCCGCATCGCCGCATACCCAGTGCAGCCCGCCGGCGCAGCGCCGTCCGATCAGGCCGCGGTCGATCGCCCGGACGCGGCCGATCTCGAGCATGTCGGGGGTCAGGTCGCACACGATCACCGGGCCTGCGCGCTCCGGCCCGACACGCTCGAGCACGCGCAGCGCGATGTCGCCCGTCCCGCCGGCCACGTCGAGCAGGCTCATGCCCGGCCGCGGGTTCAGCCAGTCGATCATCGACGCCTTCCAGAGCCGATGGACGCCGCCCGACATGAGGTCGTTCATCAGGTCGTAGCGCGACGCGACGCTCTCGAAGACGCCGCGCACGCGCGGCGCCTTCTCCGCCTCGGAGACCTCCTCGAAGCCGAAATGGGCCGCGGCCCGGCGCCCGTCGCTGCGTCTTGGCGGCATGGAGCGGAACATAGCGCGCCGCCCGGCTTCGCGCTACTCTGCGGCCTCGCGTCGCCGGAAAACGAAAGGGATTCGATGCCCGAACTGCCCGAAGTCGAGACCATCGTGCGCGGCCTGAGGCCGCGTCTGGAAGGCCGCCGTCTGGTCCGCGTCGCCTCGCGCCGCGCCGATCTTCGCTTCCCGCTGCCCGAGGGCTTCGCCGCCCGGCTCCGGGGGCGCCGCGTGCGCCGGGTCGCGCGGCGCGCCAAGTACATCCTGGTGCATCTGGACGACGGCCAGGTGCTGCTCTGCCACCTGGGCATGTCGGGCCGCATGGTGGTCACGAACGGTTCGGCCGGACCGCCCGGACCGCACGACCACGTGATCCTCACGACCGACCGGGGCGACGAGGTCCGCTTCCACGATCCCCGGCGCTTCGGGGTCATGGACCTGGCCGAGGAGACGAACCTCGCCGCGCACCGGCTGCTCAGGGACCTCGGGCCCGAGCCGCTGGGCCACGACTTCGGCGGGCCCGCGCTCGCGCGCCGGCTAGCCGGCAAGCGCACCTCGATCAAGGCGGCGCTCATGGACCAGCGCGTGGTCGCCGGATTGGGCAACATCTACGCGTGCGAGAGCTTGTTCTTCGCCGGCCTGTCGCCGCGGCGCATGGCCCGCACGGTGCAGGGCGGGCGCGCCGGGCGGCTCGCCCGTGCGGTCCGCGAGGTGCTCACGCGCGCGATCGAGGCCGGCGGGTCGTCCCTGCGCGACTACGTCCAGGCCTCGGGCGAGCTCGGCTACTTTCAGCACGAGTGGGCGGTCTACGGCCGCGAGGGCGAGCCCTGTCCGGGGTGCACCTGCGCGCGCGCCCGCACCGGCGGCATCCGCCGCATCGTCCAGGCGAGCCGCGCCACTTTCTATTGTGGCGCGCGGCAGCGGTAAGGTAGACAGGGCGCCGATGAGAGCACGCTCGCGCCCCGATCGCCGCCGGCGGCTGCACGCGGCCCTGGCCGTGGCGCTGTTGCAGCTGACCGTGGGCGCGGGGTGGCCCGGCGCAGCCGCGCGCGCGGCCGAGGCCGCGGCGTTCGTCGCCGGCATCGAGGACCTGCCGCTCATGCCGGGCCTCGCCGAGGTTGCGGACGCCGGCGTCGTCTTCGACAAGCCCTCGGGACGCATCGTCGAGGCCTACGCGCAGGGCGCGGTCACGCGCGCCGCGGTCGCCGCGTTCTACGAGCGCACGCTGCCGCAACTCGGCTGGCGCGCGCGGACGGGCAACGTCTTCGTGCGCGAGCGCGAGCGGCTGAGCCTCGTCTTCCTGGGCGGCGACGGCGACCTCATCGTCCGCTTCACGCTCGAGCCCGAGTGACGCCGCCGCGCCCGCGGCCGGTCGTTACGGCATATATTCTTTCTGGATCCGGAGGGAAACGCGCATGGTCTACGAGAACATCCTGGTCGAGAAGCGAGGCGGCGTCGGCCTCATCACGCTCAACCGGCCGAAGGCGTTGAACGCGCTGTGCGCGGCCTTGATCGACGATCTCGGGCGGGCCCTCGACGCCTTCGAGGCCGACGACGCGGTGGGCTGCATCGTGCTGACCGGCTCGGAGAAAGCCTTCGCCGCGGGCGCCGACATCAAGGAAATGATGGACAAGACCTACATGGACGCCTACCGGGAGGACTTCATCACGGTCGGCTGGCAACGCCTCGCCCAGACCCGCAAGCCCGTGGTCGCGGCCGTGGCCGGATACGCCTTGGGCGGCGGCTGCGAGATCGCCATGATGTGCGACATCGTCATCGCCGCCGACACCGCCCGGTTCGGGCAGCCGGAGATCACGCTGGGCACGATCCCGGGCTCGGGCGGCACCCAGCGCCTGGCCCGCTTCGTCGGCAAGGCGAAGGCCATGGACCTGTGCCTGACCGGGCGCATGATGGACGCCGAGGAGGCCGAGCGCGCCGGGCTGGTGGCGCGCGTGGTGCCGGCCGACCGGCTGCTCGAGGAGGCGATGAAGACGGCGGAGAAGATCGCCTCGCTGTCCCGCCCGGTGGTGATGATGGCCAAGGAGGCGGTCAACCGCGCCTACGAGACCACGCTCGCCGAGGGCATCAGGTTCGAGCGGCGCGTGTTCCATGCCACGTTCGCGACCGAGGACCAGAAGGAGGGCATGCACGCCTTCGCCGACAAGCGCCAACCGCAGTGGAGGCACCGCTGAGAGCCGGTTCCCAAAGGGCTATCGGGGGCGTTCAGTCGGCTTGACCGCGCCGAAGGCCGCCGCTATAAGCGCGGCCGTGCGCCGAGAGGTCCAACAGTAGGTCGAGCAGATGGCCCATCATCCTTCCGCCAAGAAGCGGATCCGCCGCAACGCGCGCCGCGCCGCGGTCAACCGCGCGCGCATGAGCCGCATCCGCACGTTCGTCAAGAAGGTCGAGCTGGCGATCGCCGGGGGCGACAAGAACGTCGCCCGGGAGGCGTTCAAGAACGCACAGCCCGAACTGCATCGCGGCGTGGGCACGGGCGTATTCCACCGCAACACCGTGGCGCGCAAGCTTTCGCGCCTGTCCTCGCGCATCAAGGCGATGGGCTGAGCGCAGTCCGCTTTCGGCGCGCGCATTCGCGCCGCGTCCGGGGTTCCGGGCGCGGCGTTTTCGCTGCCCGGACGCACGCGTTTCACGTTGCGTCCAAAAAAATTCGCCGTTCCCTTTTCGATCCGGTTGCCACGCTTGTTCATGGCAGGTACATTAATGTTCCCGCGCCCGCAGGCGCTCAATCAATAAAACCGAGAACAGACGAAATAAAATTGCGCCCTTTCGACAGGGTTTCTTGCGAGCCCTTCTTTAGGGAACGGGGGAGTTTTGGGCGGTAACTTGCTATAACAAATAAATTTTGTGGGATCGGGAATAACATATCCCGTAACCTGCACGGGTCAGGGTGACCCCAAAACCAGATCGATGACGCGTGCTGCACGTCATGAGCCTTGTCTGCGATCCCACGTTGATTTTCATCCCGAACCCCTGGGACATGAACGCCGGCGTGACCGTCTCGGATGTGCGGCAGTGCGCGGCGCAGCACAAGCGCTCGGGTGGCGGATGATCGGGTAGAGCTTGTTCGCCCGTCTGGTGCCGGTCCGCGCGGGTTGGCGGCGCATCGGCGGCGCTGGAGCGATGGCGGCACGTCAGAAGGGGGAAACGAGGGTGACGCACACCGTTGGCGATGAGCAGGAGCCATTTTATGGCGAGCAGTGGGCGCGGGTGCGGGGGCGCCTGCGCGCCGAGGTCGGGGACGCGGCGTACCGGAGCTGGTTGAAACCGCTCACGATGGTCAGCGCGAAGAAGGGTGTCGTGCGCATGGCCGTGCCGACGCGCTTCATGCGCGACTGGGTGGTGAGCAACTACGCGGAGCGGATTCATGCCTTGTGGCACGACGAGAACGAATGGATCTCGAACGTCGAGATTGTCGTGCAACCGCCCCCGCGCCCGGCGTCGAAACCGGAGTGCGGCCCCCGTGCGATCGCTGCGCCGGCCGCCGCGGCGATGCGCCTGCGGCTGGCCGCGGAGGCGCGCGCCGATACGGCGGAGCCGGTCTATCCCGACGTGAGCGCGCCGCTCGACCAGCGCTTCACGTTCGAGAACTTCGTGGTCGGCAAACCGAACGAGTTCGCCTACGCCGCGGCCCGGCGCGTGGCCGAGGCCAAGTCGGTTCCGTTCAACCCGCTGTTCCTCTACGGTCCGGTCGGGCTCGGCAAGACCCACCTGATGCATGCCATCGCCTGGGAGATCATGGCGCGCAAGCCGAAGCGGCGGATCATCTACCTGTCCGCCGAGAAGTTCATGTACCAGTTCGTCCGCGCCCTGCGGATCAAGGACACGGTCGCGTTCAAGGATCAGTTCCGCTCGGTCGACGTCCTGATGATCGACGACTTCCAGTTCATCAGCGGCCGGGAAGCGACCCAGGAGGAGTTCTTCCATACCTTCAACGCGCTCGTCGACCAGAACCGGCAGGTCGTGATCTCGGCCGACAAGAGCCCCTCGGACCTGGAGGGCGTGGAGGAGCGCATGCGCTCGCGCCTGGGCTGGGGACTGGTCGCCGACATCCACCCGACGACCTACGAGTTGCGCCTCGGCATCCTGCAGTCCAAGGCCGAGCAATCGGGCGCCAGCATCCCGCCCAAGGTGCTCGAGTTCCTGGCGCACAAGATCACCTCGAACGTGCGCGAGATGGAGGGTGCGCTCAACCGCATCGTCGCCCACTCCACGCTGGTCGGCCGGCCGATCACGCTCGAGGCGACGCAGGAGGTGCTGCACGACCTGCTGCGCGCCAACGACCGGCGCGTGACCATCGAGGAGATCCAGAAGCGGGTCGCCGCTCACTTCAACGTTCGGGTGACCGACATGCACTCGGCGCGGCGCTCCCGCGCGGTCGCCCGGCCGCGCCAGGTGGCCATGTACCTGGCCAAGCAGCTTACCTCCCGCTCGCTCCCCGAGATCGGGCGCAAGTTCGGCGGCCGCGACCACACGACCGTCATGCACGCGGTGCGCAAGATCGAGGAACTCAAGGCCACCGACAAGAGCTTCGCGGAGGACGTGGAGCTCCTGCGGCGCATGCTCGAGGCCTGAGCCGGGGCTTGCGCGCCGCCGGCGAGGGCCGCCGATCGGGGCCGAACAGGGCGCGCGGCGCGCCCCGGGCACGCCCGCGCGGAGGGCGGCCAAAGGCGCTTAAAGCTTACCTTTTGGGCGGGCGCACGCTATACTGTGTGCCCATATCCCAAGGCGAAGTCACGCGGTTCCCCAAAATGTTGCGGATATGGTCGGACGACCGCGGTCCGGGGGTCCCTGGACGGCGCCGAATTGGGATCAACGCGAAGGTCCGAACAGAGCCGGAAACACGTTCCGAAGCATCATGAAACTGACAATCGAACGCGCCGTACTCCTCAAGACGCTGGCCCACGTTCAAAGCGTCGTCGAGCGGCGCAACACGATTCCCATCCTGTCGAACGTGCTGATCGAGACGGCCGAGGGCCAGCTCGCGCTGACGGCGACCGACATGGACCTGACGATCGTCGATTCGGTCGCCGCCGACGTCGGCGATCCGGGGGCGACGACGGCGCCGGCGCACACGTTTTACGACATCGTGCGCAAGCTGCCCGAAGGCGCCCAGGTCGGGATCTCGACCGGTGGAGACGGCGCCCGGATCACGCTCAAGGCGGCGCGCTCGGTCTTCACGCTGGCGACCCTGCCGAAGGAGGACTTCCCGTCGCTCGGCGAGGTCGAGCTGCCGCACCGCTTCACCCTGCAACCCAAGGAGCTGCGCAACCTGATCGACCGCACGCGCTTCGCCATATCGACCGAGGAGACCCGCTACTACCTCAACGGCATCTACCTCCACGCGAGCCAGGCCGACAGCCTTGCGGTGCTGCGCGCGGTGGCGACCGACGGGCACCGGCTCGCCCGCTTCGAGATGCCGCTGCCCGACGGCGCCGCGGGCATGCCGGGCGTCATCGTGCCGCGCAAGACCGTCGGGGAGGTGCGCAAGCTGATCGACGAGACCGAGGAGCCGATCGAGGTTTCGCTCTCCGACACCCGCATCCGCTTCGCCTTCGATTCGACCGTGCTCACCTCGAAGCTGATCGACGGCACCTTCCCGGACTACGAGCGGGTGATCCCCTCCGGCAACGACAAGGTGATCCAGGTCGACTGCCGGAGCTTCGCCGAGGCCGTGGACCGCGTGTCGACCATCTCGACGGAGAAGAGCCGGGCGGTGAAGCTCGCGATCGAGAACGGCGGCATCACCCTGTCGGCGAGCAGCCCGGAGAATGGCACGGCGACCGAGGAGGTCGAGATCACGTACGGGGGCCCCGACATCGAGATCGGCTTCAACTCGCGGTATCTGCTGGATATCGCGCAACAGATCGAGGGCGGCGAGGCGGAGATCAGCCTGGCCGACGCCGCCTCGCCGACGATCGTGCGCGATGTCTCCGATTCGAGCGCGCTTTACGTCCTCATGCCCATGCGGGTGTGAGCGGCGTGGGCCGGCGTGATCTCTGGTGAACGAGGCGATCCTTCGTCAGCCGCGGACACAGGACTGCGCGGCTCCCGCGTCGGGGGCCTCGGCGCGGCCGTCCCTGTGGCTCGCCCGCCTCGCGGTGCGCAATTTTCGCTGCTATGCGCACGCCGAGGTGAGCGCCGACGCGCGCCCGGTGGTGCTGACCGGGCCGAACGGCGCCGGCAAGACCAACCTGCTGGAGGCGATCTCGTTTCTCGCGCCGGGGCACGGTCTGCGCCGGGCGCGGCTCGGGGAGGTCGACCGCCGCGCGCCGGCGGTCCCCGGCGCGCCCGCGGGCCCCTGGGCGGTGGCCGCCACGGTGATGACGCCCGAAGGTCCGCGCGAGATCGGCACCGGGCGCGAGCCGGCGGCCGAGCAGGACGGTGCGGGCCGCGCTCCGGAGCGGCGCGTGGTCAAGATCGACGGCGCCTTCGTGCGCGGCCAGCAGAGCCTGGGCGCGATCGTCAGAATGGTCTGGCTGACGCCGCAGATGGATGGCCTGTTCCGCGAAGGCCCCGCCGGGCGGCGGCGCTTCCTGGACCGCCTGGTCTACGGGTTCGATCCGGCGCATGCCGGGCGGGTCTCGGCCTACGAGCAGAGCCTGCGCGAGCGCGCCCGGCTGTTGAAGGCGGGCCGGGGCGACGACGCCTGGCTCGGCGCGCTCGAGGACAGCATGGCGCGCCACGGCGTCGCCATCGCGGCGGCGCGGCGCAACCTCGTGGCGCGCCTGGCCGAGGCTTGCACGCACCGGGTCGGTCCCTTCCCGGTGGCCCGGCCGGGCCTCGCCGGCGAGGTCGAGTCGTGGCTCGACGAGATGCCGGCCCTGGACGCGGAGGAGCGGCTGCGCGCCCGGCTCGCGGGAACGCGCGGCCGGGACGCCGAATCCGGCGGCGCCGCGCTTGGGCCGCACCGCAGCGACCTGAGCGTGCGCCACCTGGCCAGCGACCTGCCGGCCGAGGTGTGCTCGACCGGGGAGCAGAAGGCGCTGTTGCTTTCGATCGTGCTCGCCCACGCGCGGCTGCTCGCCCTGGACCACGGCGGCGCGCCGTTGCTCCTGCTCGACGAGGTGGCGGCGCACCTGGACAGAGCCAGGCGCCTGGCGCTTTACGAGGAGGTCCTCTCGCTCGGCGCCCAGGCATGGTTGACCGGGACCGACGCCGCGGTGTTCGCGCCGCTCGGCGAGGCAGCGCGGTTTTTCCGGGTCGCCGACGCCGCGGTGCGCCCGGCCGCGCCGCCGCGCGCGGCCACGCCGGCGCCGGCATGATGCGATGAGGACATGGATCGAGACGCGATGACGCATCCGGGCCCAGACCCGACCGTCGCCGACGCCGACGCCTCGGCCGAATCCTACGGCGCCGAGGCGATCAAGGTGCTGCGCGGCCTGGAGGCCGTGCGCAAGCGCCCGGGCATGTACATCGGCGACACCGATGACGGCTCCGGTCTGCACCATATGGTCTACGAGGCCGTCGACAACTCGATCGACGAGGCGCTCGCCGGCTACTGCGACACGATCACCGTGATCCTCAACGGCGACGGTTCGGTCACCGTGCGCGACAACGGGCGCGGCATCCCCGTCGGCATCCACGCCGAGGAAGGCATCTCGGCGGCCGAGGTGATCATGACCCAGCTGCACGCCGGCGGGAAGTTCGACCAGAACACCTACAAGGTCTCCGGCGGCCTGCACGGCGTCGGCGTCTCGGTGGTCAACGCGCTGTCCGAGTGGCTCGACCTGACGATCTGGCGCCACGGAAAGGAGTATTTCATCCATTTCGCCGAGGGCGAGGCCGAGGCGCCGCTCGCCGTCGTCGGCGACGCCGATGAGCGCACCGGGACCGAGATCACGTTCCTGCCGTCGAGGAAGATCTTCTCGATGACCGAGTTCGATTTCGCGACGCTGGAACACCGCCTGCGCGAGCTGGCCTTCCTCAATTCCGGGGTCCACCTGACGCTCACCGACGACCGCCATGCGGAGCCGAAGACCGTCACGCTGCACTACGAGGGCGGCCTGGAGGCCTTCGTGCGCTACCTGGACCGCACCAAGACCGCACTCTTCGAGCGGCCCATCCTGATCCGGGGCGAGCGTTACAAGATCTCCGTCGAGGCGGCGCTGCAGTGGACCGACAGCTACCACGAGACGATGCTGTGCTTCACCAACAACATCCCGCAGCGCGACGGCGGCACACACCTGGCCGGGTTCCGGGCGGCCCTGACCAGGCAGGTCAACAACTACGCCGTCGCCTCGGGCGTCGCCAAGCGGGAGAAGGTGACGCTGACCGGCGACGACGCGCGCGAGGGGCTGACCTGCGTGCTCTCGGTCAAGGTGCCGGACCCCAAGTTCTCGGGCCAGACCAAGGACAAGCTGGTGTCCTCGGAGGTCCGCCCCGTCGTGGAGGCGCT
>JBHHZJ010000107.1:0-11036 GCA_046758005.1 Kiloniellaceae bacterium | reverse complement strand
CGTGCAGGTTGGCGCGCGCCTCGCCCGGCGCCGGGATGCGCGTAATCGCGCCGGCGGGCTTGCCGTCGATCAGGATGATGCGCTTGTCGCCCGCGCGCACCTCCGGCAGATAGCGCTGCACCATGATCGGCTCGCGGTAGAAGGTGGTGAACATTTCGAGCAGCGCGTTCAGGTTCTCGTCTTCCGGCCCGATGTGAAACACGCCGGCGCCGCCGTTGCCGAACAGCGGCTTGACCACGATGTCCTTGTGCTCGGCGCGGAAGGCGCGGATCTCGTCCCGGTCGCTGGTGATCAGGGTCGCCGGCATGAGCCCGGCGAAATGGGTGACGAACAGCTTTTCCGGCGCGTTGCGCACGTGCACCGGATCGTTGACCACGAGCGTCTCGGGGTGAATATGCTCGAGCAGATGGGTCGCGGTGATGTAGGCCATGTCGAAGGGCGGGTCCTGGCGCATCAGCACGACGTCCATGGTCGCGAGATCGATCGTTTCCGACGCGCCGAAGTCCGCCGGACGCCCGGGGTCGCGTCGTGGAGCGAAGGGCCGGGCCCGGGCGAACACCCGAGCGTCGCGGAAGGTCAGGTTCTGCGGCAGGTAATGGTACAGGCCGTGGCCGCGCCGGTGCGCCTCGAGCGCGAGCGCGAAGGTGCTGTCGGAATGGATGTCGATCGCTTCGACGGGATCCATTTGGATCGCAACGGCAAGGCTCATGCGCGTATCCGACTCCCGGCTACGGGTCCGCGGCGAACTATACGCGTTCCCCGGCGCGGCGGCCTACGCGAAAATAAACGGCGCGCAGCGAGCGCCGTTCAGTTGAGCTGCCCTTTGATCCGTTGCACGAGCGCGGCGGCCTCGTGGCGCTCGGCGTCGCGCCCGCCCAGGTCCAGGAAATGCTCGAGCGCCATCACGGCGGCGCGCAGGTTGCCGAGGTGCGCATGCAACTGGCCCGCCTCGCGCCACAGCCCGGCGTGGCCCGGGGCGAACATCAGCATGGACTCGACGACGCCGAGCGCCTGCTCCGCCCGCCTGTCCTGAAGCAGGCGCAGCTTTATGTTGTTCTGCAGGCGCAGGAGGATGTCGCGCCTCGACACCGGGGCGGTGTGATCGAGCCGCAGTTCCGCCTGCGCGCCGGCCACCGCCCGCAGGAGCTCGCGCAACTCCCTGGGCCCGCGCAGCGCGCCACGGTCGAAAGGATCGAGGATCGCGCGCTCCCCGGCCAGGTCCAGGCGCAGCAGGAAGCGGCCCGGGAAGTTGAGCCCGTCGATCGCCCAGCCCTGGGCGCGCGCGGCGTGGATGTAGAGGATGCCGAGCGCCACGGGCAGCCCCCTGCGCCGGTCGATCATGCGCATCAGGTTGGCGTTCTGCAGGTCGTCGTAGGTAAGCCGGTCGCCGGCGTAGCCGTAGCGCTCCAGGATCACCGCGTTGAGCGCATCGACCCGGCCTTGAAGCGAGCGGGCGGCGCCGTATCTCGCGCCGAGCTCGGCGGTGTCGCGAGCGAGCAGCCAGAGGTGGCGCGCGTAACGCTCGAGCGGCACGCGCGGGCGGTCGAGCGCGGCGAGCAGGAGCGCCGCCTCGCCGAGGTCGATCTCGGAATCGAGTTGGCCGCCGACGCGGCGCAGGCGCGCCTCGAGCTCCTTGCGTCCGCTCGCCGGGGACCAGTCCATGGCGGCGGCCGCCTCACGAGGCCGCGCCCGGCGCGGCCTTGAGCCGCACGTAGCTGACCACGCGGCGCACGTAGGCGGTGTCCCGGGCATGGTCGATCACCCGGTCGAGTTCGGCCTGGTTCTGGGCGATGCCCATGAGGTAGACCGAACGGTTGACGGTCTCGATGGAGTAGTTGATCGCGTCGACCTCCCGGTCGGCGAGCAGCCGGGCCCTGAGCTTGGTCGAGATCCACGCGTCGCGCGCGGCGTCGCTCAGCGAGCTGGCGTCGTCGATCTCGATCTCGTTGATCACCTCGCGCACGCCCTTGGCCTGCCAGGCCAGGCGGACCGCGTTCACCCGCGTGTCCGGGTCGGGCACGTTCCCTGTGAGCAGCACACGGCCCTCCTGGACCTGGAGGTTGACCTTGCTGTACAGCGACACGTTCTCCTGGAACCATAAATGATTGATCTCCAGGCGGATCGCCTGGTCGTTCAGGGTGCCCTTGAATCCGCGCTCCTGCGCGGAGGCCACGCCCGCCGTGGCGCCGGCGCCGACCGCGAGACCGGCGGGCGCGCAGGCGCCCGGCAACAGGCCCAGCCCGGCGCAAAGGGCGAGCAACGCCGGCCAGCGGCCGATTGCGGTACGCACCGTCATGTCGCGCACTGACTCTCCCTTCGAAACGCGGCCTCGGAGGCCGCCGCTTACCGCCGCCTATACCTTACGCACGGGCCGCGTGCCGCGCCAAGCTTCCTCCGCGCGCCAAGCGTCGGCGATGTGGCGTGGCGGGCGACGCGGCGCGATCAGCACCACGTCGAAACGCAGGTCGAGGGCGGCGAGGTCGGGGCGGCGCTGCAGGAAGACCGCTGCGGCGCGCTCGATCCGGCGACGCTGACGCGGGCCGAGGGCCTCGTGCGCTGCGGCCAGGCTGGGCCGCGCCTTGACCTCGACAAGGGCGAGCACGCGGCCGCGCCGCGCCACCAGGTCGATCTCGCCCAACGGCACGCGCACGCCACGGGCGAGGATGCGGTAACCCTTCAGGCGCAGCCACCAGGCGGCGCGGCGCTCGGCGCTGCGTCCCCGGCCGTAGGCCCGCCGCCGCCGCGCGACGTTCGCGCCGCTCGGGCCCGCGCGCCTCATCGCCGGGCGTGCCCTTTGCGGGCCCGGGCCAGCGCCAAGGCGCGCGCGTAGACCCTTTGCCGCGGCGCGCCGGTCGCCGCCGCGACCGCGGCCACGGCGTCGCGCACGCTGGCGCCGTCGAGCGCGGCGCGCAGCCGCGCGTCGAGGTCCTCGTCCGTCGTCTCGCGGCGCGACTCGATCGGCGGCCCGACGACGATGACGACCTCGCCCCTGGGCGGACCGGCCGCACGGTAGTGCGCGGCCAGGTCCGGCAGCGCGCCGCGGCGCACCTCCTCGTGCAGCTTGGTCAGCTCACGGGCCACCGCGGCCTCGCGCGCGCCGAGCGCCGCCGCCATGTCGGCGAGCGTCTTCGGCAAACGGCGCGCGGATTCGAAGATCACCAGGGTCGCCTGGATCGGCGCGAGGTCATCGAGCGCCCGGCGGCGCGCAACCGCCTTGGCGGGCAGAAAGCCGGCGAAAAGGAAACGGTCGCTCGGCAGGCCGGAGAGCACGAGCGCGGCCAGCGCGGCCGACGGTCCGGGCACGACCGTGACCGCCAAGCCCTCGCCGATGGCCGCGCGCACCAGCTTGTATCCGGGATCGGACACGAGCGGCGTCCCGGCGTCCGAGACCAGCGCCACCGCCTCGCCACATTTCATCGCTTCAATGAGCCGAGGCCGTATTCGCTCGGCGTTGTGCTCGTGGTAAAGGACCAGACGCGCCTGGATGGCGTGCGCGGCCAGGAGCTTGCGGGTGACCCGTGTGTCCTCGCAGGCGATCACGTCGGCCGTCGCCAAGAGGTCGAGCGCGCGCAGGCTGATGTCGGCCAGATTGCCGATCGGGGTGGCCACGAGATAGAGTCCGGGCGCCGGCTTTGCGTGTGGCGCCGGTTTACTTCTCGTCGCGGCCCCGCTACGGTCGGAGCGCGCCAACGACGGATTCACACGTGTCTTCGCCGACATCCCTGCCGCGCCGCTGCCTGGCCGCCTGCCTGGGCCTCGGGGCGCTCCTGGTCGTCTCTGCCTGCCAGGCGCCCACGGTACCGAAACGCCTTCCCCCGGCGCAAGCCGCGCCCCAAACCGTGCTTCCGGGGCTGGCGGCGCCGGCGCCGTCCGGGCCGCCGCCCAGCGAGGAGTCCGCCGACACCGCGGTCACCCAGATCGACCTGGACGAGCCGGTCAAGGTCGCCCTGCTGCTGCCGCTCAGCGGGCGCCACGCCGCGCTCGGCGAGGCGTTGCTGAACGCGGCGGCGCTCGCGCTCTTCGATATCGCCGGCGCGCGCTTCGCGCTCATCGTGCGCGACACGGGCGCAACCCCGGAAGGCGCCCGGGAGGCGGCGCAATCTGCGCTCGCGGCCGGGGCGCGCCTGGTCCTGGGCCCCGTATTCGCGACCTCGGTGGAGACCATGGCGTCCGAGGCCCGGGGCGTCGGCGTCAACGTGATCGCGTTCTCCAACGACCGCACCGTCGCCGGGGAGGGCGTGTTCATCATGGGCCTGGCGCCGCAGCCGCAGATCGACCGCCTGGTCGGCTACGCAAGCGGCCAGGGTCTCACCCGGTTCGCCGTGCTGGCGCCGCAGTCGCCATACGGCAGGGCCGTGATCGAGGCCCTGCAAGACGCGGTCCTGCGCTACGGCGTCGAGCTGACGCGCGTCGTGACCTACCCGCCCGGGGCGGCCGACGTGTCGCAGGAGGTGCGCGCGCTGGCCGACTACGACGTGCGCCGGCAGGCGCTGCTCGCCCAGCGCCAAGTGCTCGCCGCGCGCGCGGACGAGGCGGCGAAGCTGGCGCTCAAGCGGCTGGACGGGCTGGAGACGCTGGGCGCGCCCGACTTCGACGCGGTCGTCGTGCCCGCGGGGGGCAAGCGGCTGCAGACCGTCGCGCCGTTGCTCGCGTATTTCGATGTCGATCCGGCCGAGGTGCGCTACCTCGGCACGGCGGAGTGGGCGGACCCGCGGCTCGGGGCGGAGCCGACGCTCGCCGGCGGCTGGTTTACGGCGCCGCCGCCCGAGCTGTGGGAAACGTTCCGCAAACGCTATCGGACGAGCTTCGGCAAGGAGCCGCCGCGCATCGCTGCGCTTGCCTATGACGCCACGGCGCTGGCCGCGGTGCTGGCGCGGCGCGCCGTCGACGCGAACGAAAAAGTTGACTTCAGCCGGGCGGCGCTGACCCAGCCGAGCGGCTTCTCCGGCGTCGACGGCGTGTTCCGCTTCCTCCCCGACGGCGACATCGAACGCCGTCTGGCGGTCCTGGAGCTGCGCCGCGGCGGCTTCAAGGTCCTCGACGAGGCCCCGCGCACCTTCCAGGAGGTGGCCTATTAGCGGACCTTGGGGCGCCTGAGGTCGACCGGCATCCTCGCCGCCCGCCTCTACTCGTCGCTGAGGCGCACCTTCACGTACGACCCCGGGGCGTCCTCGAGCGGCGGCAGTGCGCCGTCCCCCGGAGCGCGCGCGGGAACCCGCTCGGCGCCGAAGCGCGCGATCCACTTGGCCCAGTCCGACCACCAGGAGCCCTCGTGCGGTGCGGCGCGGCGCAGCCAGGCCTCCGGGTCCTTCGGTCGTCTCGGGTTGGTCCAATAGCCGTACTTCCCCGAGGACGGCGGGTTGATCACGCCGGCGATGTGGCCGGAGCTTGAGAGCACGAACCTGACCGGGCCGGAATAGAGCCGGGTCGCCGCGTACGTCGATTTCCACGGCGCGATGTGATCCTCGCGCGTCGCCAGGAGATAGGCCGGCACGGCGATCCGGCGCAGGTCGATGGGCACGCCCCGCATCTCGAGGCCGCCCGGCTCCACCAGCCGGTTCTCGTGGTACATCTTGCGCAGATAGAACCGGTGCATCATCGCCGGCATGCGGGTCGAATCGGCGTTCCAGTACAACAGGTCGAACGGGAGGGGGTCCCGACCCAGAAGGTAGTTGTTGACCACGAACAGCCAGATCAGGTCGTTGGCGCGCATCAGGTTGAAGACCGTGGCCATGTGGCGGCCCTCGAGGTAGCCCTTGGCGTCCATGTGCCGCTCGAGGCCCGCCAACTGCTCCTCGTCGATGAACACGGCGAGGTCGCCGGGCTCGGCGAAATCGACCATGGTGGTGAGGAAGGTGGCGCTCTTGACGCGCAATCCGCCGCGCGCCGCCATGTAGGCGAGCGCGGTCGCGGTCAACGTGCCGCCGATGCAGTAGCCGATCACGTTCGCGTCCGGCTCGCCGGTGGCCGATTCGATGGCCTCCAGGGCGGCCAGCGGACCCTCGACCATGTAGTCCTCGAAGGTCTTGTGCGCCAGGGACCGGTCGGGATTGACCCACGAGATGACGAACAGGGTATGCCCCTGGTTCACGACCCAATTGATGAACGAGTTCTTCGGCTGCAGGTCCAGGATGTAGAACTTGTTGATCCAGGGCGGCACGATGAGCAGCGGCCGGCGGTACACCGTCTCGGTCGCGGGGGCGTACTGGAGAAGCTGCATCAGCTCGTTCTGGTAGACGACCTTGCCGGGCGTCGCCGCGATGTTCTCGCCCAGGCGGAAGGCGTCGTAGTCGGTCATGGAGATGTCGAGCCGGCCCCGGCCGCGCTCCAGGTCCTTGAGCAGGTTGTCCAGCCCTTTGAGCAGGTTCGCTCCACCGCTCTCGAGGGTCGCGCGCAGGACCGTTGGATTGGTCATGACGAAGTTGCTGGGCGCCATCGCGTCGACGAACTGGCGGGTGTAGAACTCGACCTTGCGCGCGGTCCGGGGGTCCAACCCCTTCACCCCGTGCGCCGCGCCTTGGATGGAGCGGGCGGCCAGGAGGTACGCCTGCCTGAGGAAATCGAAGGCGACCTGCTCGTCCCAATCCTCGCCCTTGAAGCGCCGGTCGCCCGCCTCGGGCGCGACGACGGGTTCGCCCCCTTGGCCGATCCTGCCGCGCGCGGCCGCCTGCACCAGCGCCGCGTAGTCGCGCCAGAACGCCGCCTGGGCCGCGAGCAGTCCGCTCGGGTCGGCCAACGCCTTGGCGCCCCAGTCGAGGAAGGCCTTTCCGACCACGGCGGGGTCGGGGATTCGGAAGCCGTCGCTTTCGGCTTCGCGGCGCAGGTATTCGGCGAACGCCTTCCGGCCGCGTTCGGCCAGGTCGGCCCAGGTCCGCATGGCCTCCGAGGGGTCCGCGATCCCGGTCTTGCGGGCGGAGCGTTCGGCCATCAGCCGCTCCCTGCGAGGTCTCCGCTCACGGCTTCACCGGCGAACGCCTGGCCCGCCGGTCGGGCCGCGGCGCGACGGAAAGCTTAGGAAAGACGAGGGACGGAGTCTAACGCCACGCCTTGTGCTAGGCGAGCAGCCGGGCGAGCACCGCGTCGAGGCGGGCCAGCCCGGCCGCCGTCGCGCGCAGGCCGCGCGCGTCGAGCGCGAGGAAACCGCCTTCCACGAGCGCGGTGAGGCGCGCGGGGGACAGCGCGTCCTCCGGCTGCCGCCCGGTCTCGCGCACAAAGGCCGCGCGCGCGATCCCCTCGCGCAGGCGCAGGCCCATCATGACCAGCTCGGTGAGGCGCTGCTGCGCCGACAACGCGGTGCGGGCGCGCGTGGCGTGGCCGTCGCGTTCGACCGCCGCGAGCCAGGCCTCGGGCGCGCGGTGCTGGCGCGTGGCGACCTTGCGCGCGCCCGGGCCGTCCTGGCGTGCCAAGCTCAAGCGGCCGTGCGCGCCGGGGCCGACGCCGACGTAATCGCCGGCGCGCCAGGTGGTCAGGTTGTGCCGGCACTCGGCGCCGGGCCGGGCGTGGTTCGAGACCTCGTAGGCCGGCAGGCCGGCCGCGGCGAGCACCTCCTGCGTCGTCTCGAACAGGGCAGCCGCGTCCGCTTCGCCCGGCAGCACCAGCTCGCCGCGCCGCCAGGCGCCGTGGAAGGCGGTGCCCTCCTCGATCGTCAGATGATACACCGAAAGATGCGCCGGCCCCTCGGCGAGCGCGCGGCGAAGCTCGGCGCGCCAGGCGGCGCGGTCCTGTCCCGGCCGGGCGGTGATCAGGTCGAAGGACCAACGCGCGAAGTGGCGCCGCGCGACCGCGAGCGCGGCCAGCGCTTCCTTCGCGCTGTGCCGGCGGCCGAGAAAGGCGAGCGTTCGGTCGTCGAGCGCCTGCACCCCGAGCGAGACGCGGTTGACGCCCGCCGCGCGGAATTCGGCGAACCTGCCCGATTCGACCGAGGTCGGGTTCGCCTCGAGCGTGATCTCAGCGGTGCCGGCCAGGCGCCAATGCGCGGCGACGCGGGCGATCACGGCGGCCACCGTCCCCGGTGCCATGAGCGAGGGCGTGCCGCCGCCGAAGAAAATGCTGGTCACCCGCCTTGCGGCCGTTTCGGAGGCGAAATGATCGAGTTCGGCCAGGAGCGCCCGGCGCCAGCGCGCGTGGTCGATGGCCTCGCGCACGTGGCTGTTGAAATCGCAGTACGGGCACTTGGCGGCGCAGAACGGCCAGTGCACGTAGACCCCGAAGCCGGGGTCCGTCGCTTGGCCGGCGACGGCCTCGACGGCGGGCGCGGCGGCGCTCACCGCCCGCTCTCGAAGACGCGCGCGACCAGCTTCTCGAAGGCCCTTGCGCGGTGGCTGATGGCGTGCTTTTCCGCCGGCTCCATCTCGCCGAAGGTAATGTCGTGGCCGTCGGGTACGAACATGGGATCGTAGCCGAAGCCGCGCCCGCCCCGGGGCGGCCACACGAGATGGCCCTCGACCCGGCCCTCGAACGTCTCCTCGGTACCGTCCGCCCAGGCCAGGCAAAGCGCGCAGACGAAGGCGGCGCGCCGATCCACGGTCCCGGTCCGGGCGCGCACCGCGCCCAGCTCCCGTTCCACCCGTTCCATCGCGGCCCCGAAGTCGCGCTCAGGCCCCGCCCAGCGCGCCGCGTGGATGCCCGGTCGACCGCCGAGCGCCGGCACCTCGAGGCCCGAGTCGTCGGCCAGGGCGGGCAGGCCGGAGCCGCGCGCAGCCGCACGCGCCTTCAGGCGCGCGTTCTCGGCGAAGCTGGCGCCGGTCTCTTTGGGCTCCGGCAGGCCGAGGTCGGCGGCGGAGAGGACCGTGACGCCGTAGGGGGCCAGGAGTTCCGCGATCTCGCCGATCTTGCCCGGATTGTGGCTGGCGATGACCAGCTTCTGGCCGACAAGGCGGCCGGTCATGGGCCGTCCGCGATTCCCAATACCCGGCGCTGGAGGGCGGTCAGTTGGCCCACGCCGGCCTCGGCGAGGCCGAGCATGGCCTCCAACGCGCTGCGGGAGAACGGCTTCTCCTCGGCGGTCATCTGAATTTCGACCATGGCGCCGGAACCGGTCAGGACGAAGTTGGCGTCCACCTCGGCGCCCGAATCCTCCTCGTAGTCCAGGTCGAGCACAGCCGATCCGTTGTAAATGCCGCACGACACGGCGGCGACCTGGTCGCCGAGCGGGACGGCGGCGATGGCGCCGAGCTCCTCCATGTGCCGGAACGCGAGGTAGAGCGCCACGTAGCCGCCGGTGATCGCGGCGGTGCGCGTGCCCCCGTCGGCCTGGAGCACGTCGCAGTCGACCCTGATCTGGCGCTCGCCGAAGGCCGACAGGTCGGCGACCGCGCGCAGGCTGCGGCCGATCAGGCGTTGGATCTCCTGGGTGCGGCCGCTCTGCCGGCCGCGGGCGGCCTCGCGGTCGGTGCGGGTGGTGGTCGAGCGGGGCAGCATGCCGTACTCGGCGGTCACCCATCCCTTGCCCGAGTTGCGCAGGAACGGCGGCACCGTGGTCTCGATCGAGGCGGTACACAGCACGTGCGTGTCGCCGAAACGCGCCAGGCACGAGCCCTCGGCGTGCTTGTTGACGTCGATCTCGAGCGCCACGGGGCGCAACTGGTCGGGGGCGCGGCCGGAGGGGCGCATCGTGGGCCTCGGGGTTCGATCGCGGCGGGGCATGCCGCCCGGCGCAAGCTAGCGCATGGCCCGACGGGCGTCCACCGTTGCCGGCCGGGGTGGTCGCGGCGTTTGCGCCGGGCCGATTCCCGCGCGTCGCCAAACCTTACGGAATATCGCGGGGGCCGGGCCCCGGCGCGTTGACGCACCCCCGGGCGGCTCCTACATTGCAGACGTGCTCGCGCGAAGACCATGGCCATGAAACCGCAGGACTTGCATATCGCCACGCCATCCTCGGCCATCCAGGCGCTCAGCGATCGCTCGCGGGAGATCTTCCGCCAAATCGTCGACGCCTACGTGGAGTCCGGTGCGCCGATAGGCTCGCGCACCGTGTCCCGCCGGCTGGGCATGACCCTGTCGCCGGCGACGATCCGCAACGTCATGGCCGACCTGGAGGAGCTGGGCCTGCTTTACGCCCCGCACACCTCGGCCGGCCGGATCCCGACCGAGGTCGGCCTGCGCCTGTTCGTCCACGGCCTGCTCGAGCGGGGCAACCTGACCAAGGAGGAGCAGGAGCGCATCGAGAGCCAGTGCGCCGCCTCCGGGCGCAGTCTGCCGGAGGTGCTCGAGGAGGCGACCAACATACTCTCCGGCCTGTCGCGTTGCGCCGGGCTGGTGGTCGCGCCCAAGATCGAAGAGCCGCTCAAGCACATCGAGTTCGTGCTGCTCGGCCCCGGGCGCGCGCTGGTCGTGCTGGTCTTCGCCTCGGGCGCGGTCGAGAACCGGATCATCGACGTGCCGGTCGGCATGCCGGCCTCATCCCTGATCGAGGCCAGCAACTACCTCTCCGCGCGACTGGTCGGGCGCCGCCTCGACGAAGCCCTGGCCAGCATCCGCAAGGAGCTGGAGGAGCACCGCGCGCAGCTCGACGAGCTGACCGAGAAGGTCGTGGAGCAGGGCTTGGCCACCTGGGCCCACGACGATCGCGGGGGGGCGCTCATCGTGCGCGGCCAGGCGCAGCTCCTCGAGGACGTGACGGCGCTCGATGACCTGGAGCGCATCCGTAAGCTGTTCTCCGTGCTCGAGACCAAGGAGGCGCTCTTGCGCCTGCTCGACCTGACCAGCACCGCCGAAGGCGTCCAGATCTTCATCGGGGCCGAGAGCGAGCTGTTCAGCCTGGCCGGCTGCTCGGTGATCATCGCGCCCTACGCCAACAGCCGGCAAAGGATCGTCGGCGCCGCCGGCGTGATCGGCCCGACCCGGATCGACTACGCCCGGATCATCCCCATGGTCGACTACACGGCCAAGGTGATCGGGCGCATCGTGGGTTGACCCACAGCACGAGCGAAGGAGCCACGCTCAGGCATGCCCAAGAGCGAACCCAAAGATCACGAGGCCAAGAAGGAGGCCGCCGCGCCCGCGGACGAGCCCGCGTCCGGTGAAGCGGCCGCCGC
>JBHHZJ010000106.1:0-11181 GCA_046758005.1 Kiloniellaceae bacterium | reverse complement strand
GGTCCTTGATGTCTTCGTGCCTTCGTGGTGAAGAAATCACTCCGGCCGCGGCGATGATTCAGTCTTGACGGAGGTCTTGGCTTGCCCGGGATCCTTTGGCTTGCCTCGTATCCGAAGTCGGGGAACACGTGGCTGCGGGCGTATCTGGCCAACCTGTTCCGCAACCCGGCGCGCCCGATTCCGATCAACGAGCTGCCGAACTTCGCCCTCGGCGACAATTTCCTGCTCCACTACGAGCAGTTCTCGGGCCGCAAGGCCGAGGACCTCTCGCCCGAGGACCTGGCGCGCCTGCGCCCCAAGGTGCACGAGTGGTTCGCCACCTCGCGCGGCGACACGGTGCTGGTCAAGACCCACAACGCCTGCGCGCTCGTGGACGGCGCGCCGCTGATCACGCCCTCGGCCACGGCCGGGGCGATCTACGTGGTGCGCAATCCCTTCGACGTGGCGGTCTCGTTCGCCAGCCACTACCAGGTTTCGGCCCAACGCGCGGTCGACCTGCTGTGCGACGAGATGCACGTGCTCCCGGCCATCCCGGGCCAGCTCGAGCAGCTCCTCCTGAGCTGGTCCTCGCACGTGCGCAGCTGGACCCGCGCCCCGGGGATGCGTCGGCAGGTGATGCGCTACGAGGACATGCTGGCCAAGCCGTACCGGACCTTTGCCGCGCTCTCGCAATTCCTCGGCCTGCCGGAGGAGCCGCAGCGTATCAAGCGCGCGATCCGCTTCAGCTCCTTCCGCGAGCTCAAGAAGCAGGAGGAGGAGGCCGGCTTCGTCGAGGCCCGACCGGACGGCAAGGCGCGCTTCTTCCGCACGGGCAAGGCGGGCGGATGGCGCGAGGCCCTGAACGAGGCGCAGGTCCGGCAGCTTATCGCCGCCCACGGCGAGGTCATGGCCGAGTTCGGCTATCTAGACCCTCGCGGCAACCCGACGGTGTAGGAGATCGCGCGATGGGTGCCCGGAGGAACGGAGGAGGCAAAAAATCATTGCACCGCGACGACACCGGGGACACGAGGATAAATCATATCGTGCGACGGTCCTCGGTGTCTCTGTGCCCCTCCGATTCGCTGATATACGGTTCGCGATGATGCAGAAGGCGGCGGCAGGCGGATCGGACCTCGAGACCATCGCGGCCAACCTGGCCGATGTGCGCGCGCGAATCGCGGCGGCGGCGCGCGCGGCCGGTCGCGACCCGGCGCAGGTGACTCTGGTCGCGGTCGGCAAGGCGCACACGGCGGAGCGGGTCGAGGCCGCATTGCGGGCCGGCCAACGAGTGTTCGGCGAGAACCGGGTCCAGGAGGCCCAGGCCAAATTCCCGGCGCTCAGGGCGGCCTATCCGGATCTGGTGCTGCATCTGATCGGGCCGCTCCAGACCAACAAGGTGCGCGATGCGGTTGCGCTCTTCGACGTCATCGAGACGCTCGATCGGCCCAAGCTTGCCCGCGCGCTTGCCAAGGAGATGGCCCGCACCGGGCGCCGGCCCACATGCTTGGTGGAGGTCAACACCGGCGAGGAGCCGCAGAAGGCCGGCGTCATGCCGGCCGAGGCGGACGCGCTCGTCGCGCTTGCCCGCGACGAGCTGTGCCTGCCGGTCGAGGGCCTGATGTGCATTCCGCCCGTGGACGAGGAGCCGGCGCCGCACTTCGCGCTGCTCGCCGAGGTCGCCAAGCGCAACGGACTGAAGCTGCTGTCCATGGGCATGAGCGCCGATTTCGAGACCGCGATCCGCTTCGGCGCGACCCACGTGCGCGTCGGCACCGCCGTCTTCGGCGCGCGGCCCCGTCCCTGAGGCGCAGGCGCTCAATCCCGCCGCACGCACACCCGGGTCGCGGCGTCGGCCGCGCGCAGGAAGGCGAGCAGGTCGGGCAGCGCCAGCGCCACGCAGCCCTGCGTCGGTCCATAGTCGGGCCGGGCGACGTGGAGGAAGATCGCGCTGCCGCGCCCGGCCACCGGGGGCTCGTCGTTGTGGCCGAGGATCACGATCACGTCGTAGATTCCGTCGTCGCGCCACAGACGCTCGTGACCCGCGGGATAGGGCAGCCGGACCGGGCGGTTGTAGCGGGGATCGGCCGGGTCGTCGCACCATGCGTCCTCGGGCGCGACGGGCGCCACCGGCACGGGCGCCTCGGGCCGGGCCACGCGGTCGGCCCGGTACAGCACCCGGCGCAGGGCGAAGCAGCCGGCCGGCGTGGCGCCGTCCCCCTCGCGCTTGTCCGCGGCGATCCCCCCCTTGCCCACGGCGCAACGCCAGGTCCGCGCGCCGAAGGCGGCGCGCCACCCGTCTCCGTCGCGGGCGACGATCAGGTCCATGGGCCGGTTATAGCGGACTTGGCGTTGCCGGCCCACGCCTTCGTCCACGGCGGATCGCGGCCGCCCAAACAGAAAATGTTTTAAAGGGTCCGGTCCACTTGGCGCGGCGCGGGCCGGCCCCCGCCGCCGCGCTCGAGCGCCATGGCCCGGTACTTGTCGAGCCCGCGCAGCATCCGCGCGGTGAAGGCGTGCGCCGGCGGTGCCGCCCCGGGCATCGGGGACTCGCCCGCTCGATCCTTGGTCACGGCGCGGTCGGCCCCGGTCGGCGGCTCGAGATCGGCCGCGGCCGAGGTGGCCGTCGGCATCGCCCGCACGGCCGAGCCGAGGCTCCGCAGGTCGCTGGCGAAGGCGCCCAGCGCCGCCCGGCCGGTCAGCGCCGGGGCCGCGGCCTGCGGTGTCGGGGCGGTCTCCCGCACCGCATCGGCCGTCGGCGCCGGGGCGTCGGCGACCTGCGTGGCGGGCGCCTCGCCGCCGCCGAACAGCGCGGCCAGCGCGGTGTCGCCCGGGTCCGCGCCGTTTGCTTCCGCGGCGATCGCGTTGGCGATACCGGCGACGAAGCCCACCGGACCGCCGAACAAGGCGCCTCCGGCGATCCGGGCCGGGGCGGAGATTTCATCCCCCGTGAGCGCGCGGTACAGGTTCGAGATCAGCGGGATGTGTTGCAACGGGTTGATGACGTCGAGCAGGTCGGCCCAGCCGAGTTCGACCTCCGGCGCGTCGTCGGGCCGGTTCGGCTCCCAGCGGTCCAGGTCCACGCCTAGGTCGCGTGAGCCCGCCGCCGGGGCCTCGGGAGCGGGCTCGGCCAGTGGCGCCACCGGCCGGCCCGGCCGGTTGTCCTCGTCGAACATTTCGAGCGAGAAACGGTGTCCGCGCGCGGGCGCGCCGGCGGGCGCATCCGCCGGGGCGCTCAATGGGGCGGGTGCCGGACGCGGCCCCGCGCGAAGGTCGAGCGGCATGTCCATCCGCCGCCGTTACATGCAGGATCGGGGCCAACCACATGATGTTGATTTCGTTGGAATTTCTAGACGACTGCCGGAGCCGCCCGTGCCGGGGCGGCAAATCCTGCCGGGGGCTGCGGTTCGCACGGCAGGAAACCTTGGCCGCCGTCGGATATGCCGCGAGGGGGCCCCAGCAAGCCGCCCCGTCGCCGTGAACCACCTTCGAGGCGATGACGCCTAGTACCGATGCCCGAAGCGGGCGGCCTTTGTGGCCAGGTAGAACGCGTTGTGGCCGTTGGAGGGAAACGCGTGCGGCACCCGCTCCTCGACCGCGATGCCGCAGCGCGCCAGCGCGGCGACCTTGTGCGGGTTGTTTGTGAGCAGGCGCACGCGGCCGAAGCCGAGCCGGCGCAGCATCCCGGCGGCCGGGACGTAGATGCGCTCGTCGGCGTCGAAGCCGAGCTGCTCGTTCGCCTCGGCGGTGTCCGCGCCGCGGTCCTGGAGCCGGTAGGCGCGCAGCTTGTTGACCAGGCCGATGCCGCGGCCTTCCTGGGACAGGTAGAGCAGCACGCCCGCGCCGGCCTCGGCGATCGCCTCGATGGCGCCGCGCAACTGGTCGCCGCAGTCGCAGCGCAGGCTGCCGAGCAGGTCGCCCGTGAAGCACTCGGAATGGAGGCGGACCAGCACGGCATCCTCGGCGCGCGGCGCCCCGATCACCAACGCCAGGTGCGCCTTGCCCCCGTCGCCCGGGCGGAAGGCGACGACCCGCGTGTTCTCGGCCCCGGCGAGCGGCAGGCGCGCCTCGGCCACGCGCGCGAGCGCCCGGGCCCCGGCGAAGCGATACTCGGCGATGTCGGCGACGCTTACGGCCAATATGTCCCGGGCCGCCGCCCAGGGCGCCGGCGCCTGTCCGGCCAGGTCGAGCGGCGCCAGGACCGCGGCCGGCAGCAGGCGCGCCAGCCGCACCAGGTCCACCGCGGCCGCGGCGAGCGCGCCCGGCGCGCGGCCGGGCGGCAGGTCCCCCGCCACGCCGGCTTCGCCGGCGCCCGTCGGGTCGGCCAGTTCGACGATGGCGCGCGCCGGCACGCCGGCGAGGCCGCGCGCGACCACGCCGCTTCCCGCGTCCGCGGGGCACGCGATCCCGAGCGCGACGGCGCGCCGCGCGGTGAGCAGCAGCAGTGACGCCGCCCGGCTCGGGCGGGGCAGCCGCGCCAGGCCATCCTCGGTGGCGTGCTCGGCCGCCAGCACCAGCGCGGCGGCGTGGCCAATCTCGTGCAGCAGGACCGGGTCGCCGCGGCGCAACTCGCCGATCGCGCGGTCCACGGCGCGCAGCACGCCGGCGTCGGTGACGGTCTCGCTTGGCAGCGGTTCGAGCTTCATGGCGCGCACTTTACGGCCTGCGCCGCCTCGTGTCATCGTCGCCGGCGCCGGCTCGATAACGTCGTATGGAGGACCATGGCATGACGCAGGCGCTCTACCGGGGCTGGGACCGGGCCGAGATCGACCGCCAGCTGAACCTGCGCGCCCGCTGGCCCGAACACGCCGAGTTCTTCGCCCGCTGGTCGCGCGACAGCGCGGCCGTGCGCGGCAGGATCGAGGCGCGCCTGGACCTCGCCTACGGCCGGTCCGGGGGCCAGCGCCTGGACCTGTTCCCGGCCGCGCCCTCGCGGAGCGGCGCGGGCGCGCCGCTGCTCGCCTTCATCCACGGCGGCTACTGGCAGGGCCTGGACAAGGGCGATTTCAGCTATCTCGCCCCGCCGTTCGTCGCGTCCGGCATCGCCTTCGCCTCGCTCAACTACGACCTCGCCCCCAAGGTGGGCGTTGCCGAGATCGTCGCCCAGGTCCGGGAGGCGATCGCGTGGCTGGCGCGCAACGCGCGGGCCCACGGCGTGGATCCGGGGCGCATCTTCGTCGCCGGGCACTCGGCGGGCGGGCACCTGGCGGCCATGGCGCTGGGCGCCGACTGGACGGCCGAGGGCGCCGACCTTCCGCCCGGCCTGGTCAAGGGCGGGTGCTCGGTCTCCGGCGTCTACGAGCTGGAGCCGCTGCGCCTCAGCTACCACCAGGAGGTGCTGCGCCTCGACCCGGCCACGGTCGCGACGATGAGCCCGATGCGCCGCATGCCGGTCCGCTCCGGGCCGCTGATCTGCGCCGTCGGCTCCGAGGAGACCGAGGAGTTCCTGCGCCAGCAGGACGAGTTCGTCGCCGCTTGGCGCGCGGCCGGCCTGGAGGCGCGCGTCGTCGACCTGCCGGGCCGGCACCATTTCTCGGCGATCGACGCGCTGGCCGAGCCCGATCACGCCCTGTTCGCGGCGGTGCGGGACATGGTGCTCGCCGGCCCGTGAGGCCCGGCGCAGGCTCCGAGCACCGGAGCTTGCCTTGAACCCGCGCGGGCGCGGTGTTATTTGACAACGAAAGGAACACCGGGGGGGCGCATTGGGAAGGGAGAGATGACCGCCGTCACGGCCAAGAAGATCCTGGTGGTCGACGACGACGAGGCCTTGCGCCAGTCGCTTGGCGAGCAGCTGCGCCTGCACGAGGAGTTCGCCACGGTCGAGGTCGAGACCGGTGGCAAGGCCCTCGACGCGACAAAGCACGAGTACTTCGACGCCATCCTGCTCGACGTCGGCCTGCCCGACATGGACGGGCGGGAGGTCTGCCGGCTGCTGCGTCGCAACGGGGTCAAGTCGCCGATCATCATGCTGACCGCCCATCAGACCGACGCCGACCAGATCCTCGGCCTCGATTCCGGCGCCAACGACTACGTGACCAAGCCGTTCCGGCTCTCGGTGCTGCTCGCGCGCTTGCGCGCCCAGCTCCGCCAGCACGAGCAGAGCGAGGACGCGGTCTTCACGATCGGCCCCTACACGTTCCGGCCGAGCGCCAAGCTCTTGATCCACGGCGAGAGCAAGAAGAAGGTCCGCCTGACCGAGAAGGAAACCTCGATCCTGAAGTACCTGTACCGCAGCGGCGCCAACGTGGTCGGCCGCGAGACCCTGCTCGGCGAAGTGTGGGGTTACAACGCCGGGGTGACCACGCACACGCTGGAGACCCACGTCTACCGCCTGCGCCAGAAGATCGAGGCCGATCCCTCCAACGCCGAGCTCCTGGTCACCGAGCCCGGCGGCTACCGGCTGGTGCCGTAGCGCGCGCCGGCGAGCGAGGCCGTCAGCCAGACCCCGAGGGCGAGTGCCACGCCGGTCACGGTGCCGAAGGTCGGACCGGCCACGTTCCATCCGCCGGCCAGCTTGAACGCCTGGGCGAGCAGGATCGGCCCGACCAACACGCCCAGATTGCGGCCGGTCATGATGACGCCGAAGGCCGCGGCGGCCGTCCGGCCCGGCCCGACCACCACGCTCGGCAGCGCGAACAGGCAGGTCGGACAGATCCCGGCCCCGATCCCGTAGACGACGAGCGAGGCGAGGCCGGCCGCGCCGCCGCCGGTGATCGGCGCCAACCACCAGATCGCCGCCTGCGCGGCCAGCCCGCAGGTGAGCAGCGGCCCGACCGGCACGCCGGCGCGCAGAACCATGCCGACGACGAAGTTGGTGGCGATCAGCATCGCCACCGGGATGACGTAGCCGATCATTGCCATGGACACCGGCAGGCCGTGCGCTTCGACCAGGTACTGCGGCAGCCAGGTCATGTAGGCGAAGTACTGGCACGCCCAGAGCATGAAGACGCCGGAGGCCAGGATCAGGTTGCGTCGTTGCACGGCGGACATCGCAGCGCGCGGGACCTCGGCCGGCGCCGGCGATCCCGCCGGGAGGTCGAGCGTGCCGGCCGCCCAAAGGCGCAGGGTCCACGCGGCCATGACGAGCGCCGCCGCGATGGCGGCGACCCAGAGCGTCTGCCAGCCCTGCCAGGCGAAGGCGAGCGGAGCGAGCGCCGTGGCGGCGAGTTGCCCGATCGGGATCCAGCTCGCGGTCATGCCGACTACGATCGGCAGGTGACGCACCGAGGCGTTGGCGTTGGCGAGTACGGGCCCGCTGATCGCCAGCACCGCGAAACCGACGCCCTCGAGCGCCCGCCCGGCGAGCACGACCCAGCCGCTCTCGGGCCGCATCAGGGTGAGCGCGCTGCCCAGCACCGTGAGGGCAAGCGCGCCCAGCGTCGGCAGCGCCAACCCGGTGCGCGCCAATGTCCGGCCGAGCAGCCACGACAGGATCAGTCCGGCCACCGCGTAGACCGACATGAATGCTCCGGCGAGCGTGCGGTCGTAGCGGTAGGTCTCGAGCAGGACCGGCAGGGCGGGCGGCAGTTTGAACTGGTGGTAGGCGGCCACGCAGGCCAAGGCGAGGCCGAACGCGATGCCGGTCCAATTGCTGCGGGTCGGCGTCATGGGGCTGCGAACTCCGGGCCGGGCGCGCCGGACGGCGGCGCCGGGCGCAGTCTCACGCACGCGTCGCGGCCGGGCAATCTGGAAATGGCGGCAGAAACCGCCGCTTGGCGGCGCGCGCGGCGGCACAAAATTCGTTTGGGCGGCGCGCACGGCTCCTCTACAAAGGAGGCAAGGGACGCGGCGCACAAGCCGAGAGAGATCGGGAGGGACTGCGCGTCTGGTCGTGGCCGAGCGGTCGAACTTCATCGTGCGATTCTGGGGCGTGCGCGGCTCGATCGCGTGTCCCGGCGAATCGCACTCCCGCTACGGCGGCAACACTTCATGCCTGGAGGTGCGCTGCGGCGAGCATTTGCTGGTCTTCGACGCCGGCACGGGGTTGCGG
Organism: Kiloniellaceae bacterium; assembly: GCA_046758005.1. Classification (GTDB taxonomy): domain Bacteria; phylum Pseudomonadota; class Alphaproteobacteria; order Kiloniellales; family J153; genus JBHHZJ01. The sequence continues at coordinate 3,215 of JBHHZJ010000106.1, read as the reverse complement.
CGCCTCGGCGAAAGCCTGGCGGCTGAAGGCGGCGTCACCGGCGACCTGTTTCTGACCCATACCCACCTCGACCACATCGTCGGCCTGCCGTTCTTCGGCCCGTTGCACGACCCGGACACCTGTTTTCGCCTCTGGGCCGGGCACCTGCAGCCGGATTTCACCCTGCACGAGACCCTGTCCAAGTTCATGATGGCGCCGCTGTTCCCGGTGCCGCCGGAGATCTTCGCCTGCAACATCAGCTTCCACGACTTCACCGCCGGACGGACGCTGAAGCCCCGACCCGGCGTGCGCCTGCGCACGGCGGCGCTCAACCACCCCAACGGCGCGACCGGCTACAGGATCGAGTTCGACGGACGGTCGGTGTGTTACGTCACCGACACCGAGCACGTCGAGGGTAAGGCGGACCGCAACGTGCTGCGCCTGATCAAGGAGGCCGACATCGTGATCTACGACGCCACCTTCACCGACGAGGAGTTTCCCCGGTTTCGCACCTGGGGCCACTCGACGTGGCAGGAGGGGGTCCGACTGTGCGACCGGGCGGGCGCCAAGCGCCTGGTCATCTTCCACCACGACCCCGCGCACGACGACGACTTCATGGATCGGGTGGCCGAAGACGTCGAAGCGGCCCGCCCGGGGAGCGTGGTCGCGCGCGAGGGGATGGTGCTGAGCCCGTGACCGGACCCGCCGCGGAGCGCGCCCACGACCCCGGTGCCGTTTCGCGCCCGCCGCGGATGTCGGGCCGGGCGCGGCGGCGACGGCTCTGGTTCGGCCTGCTCACCGTTTTGGGCGCGTCCAGGCGCGGGTTCTTCATCCCGCACCGCTATGCCGCGCGCCTGCCGGCGGCCGGGCGGCGCCCGCCCTACCGCGCCGTCGAGGCGCTGTTTGCCGGGCACCGAGGCCGGTTCCGCGAGGTGCTGGGTTGGATCGACGCCGCGGCCGACGGCCTCCTGCGCATCGGTGGCCAGCCCGCGCCGGCGCCGCGCTGGGACCAGTCCTGGTTCCCCCGCCTCGACGCGGCGACGGCCTACGCGCTGGTGCGCCGATTCGCGCCGCGGCTGATCGTCGAGGTCGGCTGCGGCCATTCGACCCGATTCTTGACCCGCGCGGTGGCCGACGCGGGCATCGAGACGCGGATCGTCGCCATCGATCCGGCCCCGCGCGCGGACCCGTCGGGCCTGCCCGTGGAGCTCAGGCGCGCGACCGTGCAGGACGCGGGTGCGAAGGCCTTTTCGGCGCTCGGGCCCGGCGACCTGCTGTTCATCGACTCGAGCCACGTTCTCATGCCCGGCAGCGACGTGGACTTTCTGCTCGGCCGGGTGCTGCCGGCCCTGCCGGCCGGCGTGCTGGTCCAGGTGCACGACATCTTCCTGCCCGACGACTATCCCGCCGCCTGGGACTGGCGCGGCTACAACGAGCAGCTCGGCGTGCAGCCGCTCCTGCTCGGCGGTCGCTGGGAGGTTGTCTTCGCCAGCCATTACGTGGCCACGCGCATGGCGGACGCGCTGCGCGCCTCGGTGGCCGGGCGCCTGCCGCTGCCCGCCGGCGCGTGCGAATCGAGCCTGTGGCTGCGGGCGCGGTAACGGGGCGCTCACGGTAATCTGAGGTCACCCGGCGCGCGCCTTGCCCTATCCTCGGAGTCCAATGATGGCCACGGACACGACGAGCCCCGGTCGCTCCCTCCGGGCCTGGTTGCGCCGCGAGGATGGCGAACGCCAGCTGCCCGAGCGGGTGCGGCGCGCAATCCAAGAGCAAGGCGACGCCACCGAGCGCCTGATCGGCTGGGTGCAGCTCGCCGTCGTGGTGACCTTCGCCTCGCTTTATGCGATCGCGCCCAAGACCTTCCCGGCCGACCAGGCGTTCCAGCCCGTGCCCTGGGTGATCGGCGCCTACTTCCTGTTCACCATGCTGCGCCTCTCGCTCGCCTACCGGATCAGCCTCCCCGGCTGGTTCCTGCTGGTGTCGATCCTGATCGACATGGGGCTGCTGTTCGGCCTCATTTGGAGCTTCCACATCCAGTACATGCAGCCGGCCTCGTTCTACCTCAAGGCGCCGACGCTGCTCTACGTGTTCATCTTCATCGCGTTGCGCGCGATGCGCTTCGAGGCGCGCTTCGTGTTCGCCGCCGGGGTGGCGGCGGCGTTGGGGTGGCTCGTGCTCGTCATCTACGTTATCACCGTAGACCCCAACGACAACATGATCACCCGCGACTACGTCGCCTACATGACCTCGAACAGCGTGCTGATCGGCGCCGAGTTCGACAAGATCGTTTCCATCCTGGTGGTCTCCACCATCCTCGGAGTCGCGCTGATCCGGGGCCGGGCGCTGCTCGTGCGCGCGGTCGCCGAGGGCGTCGCGGCGCAGGAGCTGTCGCGCTTCTTCGCCCCGGAGATCGCGCGCAAGATCCGCGGCTCGGACCAGCAGATCGCGGTCGGCACCGGCGAGGCTCGCGACGCGGCGATCGTCAATTTCGATATGCGCGGCTTCACCCGCTACGCCGCGACCCAGACGCCGGACGAGGTGATGCGCCTGCTCGCGGAGTACCAGCACCTCGTGGTCCCCATCGTCCAGGCCCACGTCGGCAGCATCGACAAGTTCCTCGGCGACGGCATCATGGCCACCTTCGGCGCCGCGGCGCCGTCGCCGACCTACGCGGCCGACGCCATGCGCGCGGTCGAGCAGGCCATCGTCGAGGCCAAGCGCTGGCAGGAGGCCAACCAGGCGGCCGGCCGGCCGGCGCCGGCGGTCAACGCCGCGGTGGCCACCGGGCGCATCGTGTTCGGCGCGGTCGGCGACGAGACCCGCCTGGAGTACACGGTGATCGGGGACGCCGTGAACCTGTCGGCCAAGCTGGAGCAGCACAACAAGCGGCTCAACACGCGCGCGCTGTGCGACGGGGCGACCTACGACCTGGCGCTCGCCCAGGGCTACCGGCCGCAGGAGGACAAGCGCCGCATTCCGGCAGCCACGGTCGCCGGGGTCGGCCATCCGCTCGATGTGATCGTGCTCGCGCCGTAGCCGGGGTCGGTCGCGCGGCCCCGGGGCGGGGCACAAAAATAGGCCCCACCGCGGTTCGGCGGGGCCTTGGGTGGTCAATCGGGGAGATCGTTTCGTACAGGATTGTCCACTTGCGGGTCTTTTAAGTGATTTGCGGCGGTTTGGCAACCGATTCGGGCGCCTCGGCGCTGTGGATATGTGGATAAGACCGCGGATTTCCG
>JBHHZJ010000105.1:0-11362 GCA_046758005.1 Kiloniellaceae bacterium | reverse complement strand
CCGAGCTTAGGCGAGGAAAGCCTGCGTGGCGTTTGAACGCCCAGCGGTCATTTCAATGACCGCTGGTATTACTGTCTGATGGGGTCGCACACCTTGCGTGCGGCCGGCGCCGATCCAATGTATGGTTTATCGCTCGGCGGGTCCGGTCGCCGGTCGGGGGGCCGCGGGCGCGACGGGCGAGCGAGACCCATCCGACGGAGTCCAATCCAAAGAGCCGCATCCATGTCGCTTTTCTCCGCGCGCCGCCGTGCGCCCAGCAACGATCTCGGTTTCTTCTTCCTGTGGCTGCGCCGGCCCCGGCGGCTCGGCGCCGTCCTGCCCAGCGACAAGGCGCTGGCCGCGGCCATGGCCGCGCGCCTCGACGTGGAGGCGCCCGGCGCGGTGATCGAGCTCGGCGGGGGCACCGGCAGCGTCACCAGGGCGATCCTGGACGCAGGGGTCGCCGCCCAGGACCTGATCGTGATCGAGCGCGAGGCCGCGCTGTGCGAGGTGATCGCCGCGCGCTATGCGGGCGTGCGCGTGCTGTGCGCGGACGCGCGCGATCTGGACGTGCACCTGCGCCGCGCCGGAGTGCAGCGCGTCAAGGCGATCGTCTCGGGCCTGCCGCTGCTCACCATGGACAAGGAGGACTGCCGAAGGGTGCTCGGCGCCGCCTTCGCCGTGCTGCCCGAGGAGGGCCAGTTTCTGCAGTTCACCTACGGGCCCGTTTCGCCGGTTTCCCGGGAGACGCGCGCGGCCCTGCGCATCGCGGGCAAGCGCGCGGAATGGATCCTCTCGAACCTGCCGCCGGCCGCCGTCTGGCGCTACCGGCGTGACGGCATCGCTTCGGGCGAAGGGCGCGCGGCGTAATCCTCGCTCCGACCCGGCCTTGCGACCGGATCATACCGGCGAGCGGATGACGGCACCCGCTCGCCGGTATTTCGTCCTTTGTTCGCGCGCCGCCGCCCAGGGCCAACCCGGCGCGCCGATGCCGATGAGCGCCCGAGCCGCCCCGAGCGCTCATCGGCATCAGGGCTCCGGCCTCTCCATGCCCGCCGGGTCCTTGACGAAGCGCCGCGCGGCGGCACCCACGGTGCTTCCCTGCACGATCACCGAGAAGACCACGACGACGTAGGTCGCGGTCAGGATCAGGTCTTTCATCGGCCCGGCGGGCAACGAAAGCGCGAGCGCGATCGAGATGCCGCCGCGCAGCCCGCCCCAGACCAGGACCGGGAAGGCGCCGCGCGTGAACGGCGAGAACGCGCGCAGGATCGCCAACGGCACCCCCACCGAAACGGCCCGGGCAACGAGGACGAGACCGATCGAGACCGCGCCGGCGAGCAGGAACGGGGCCCGCGCCGCGATGGCCACGACCTCCAGGCCGATCAGCAGGAACAGGACCGAGTTCAGGATCTCGTCGAGCAGCGACCAGAAGCCGAGCACGTGCTCGCGCGTGGTCTCGCTCATGGCGAAGCGCACGCCGTGGTTGCCGATGAGCAGCCCGGCGACCGCCATGGCGACCGGGCCGCTGACGTGCAGGGCCTGCGCGAGCGCGTAACCGCCCATGACGATGGCCAGCGTGATCAGCACCTCCAGGTTGTGCTCGTCGATGCCCTGCATGGCCTTGAACCCGATCCACCCGACCGCGAGGCCGAACGCCGCGCCGCCCAAGGCCTCGACGAAGAACAGCTCGCTGGCGTGGAGCAGCGAGAATTCGCCCCCGCCCGCGGCGGCGGCGAGCACGATGGAGAAGACCACGACGCCGACGCCGTCGTTGAACAGGCTCTCGCCCGCGATCTTGGCCTCGAGCGTCTCCGGCACCTTGGCCGACTTCAGGATGCCGAGCACCGCGACCGGATCGGTCGGGCTGATGAGCGCGCCGAAGACCAGGCACCATGCCAGCGGCACGTCGAGGCCGAGCGCCGCGCCGAGCGCCTGGAAGCCGAAGCCGACGATGGCGGTGGAGATCAGCACCCCCGCCGTCGCCATGGCCAGCACCGTCCAACGCCGCGTCCAGAGCGTCGACAGGTCGACGTGCAGGGCGCCGGCGAACAGCAGGAAGGCGAGCATGCCGTCCATCAGGGCCGCGCGGAAGTCGATGCCCTGCAGGAACGCCCGCACCGCGCGGCCGGGGCCGATACCCGGGACGAGCGCGTCCGCCGCCACGACCGCAAGGGAGGCGAGCGCGCCCATGATGGTCAGGCCGATGGTGTGCGGCAGCTTGAGCGCGCGGTGGTTCAGGTAACCGAAGAGTGCCGCCAGGACGACGAGGACCGCGGCGGCGTCGAGCGGGGTCAAGGCGTTCTGGGCCATGGCTCGCGTAATGACTCCAACATTTCTCTCCCGCCGCGTGTCATGCCCGGCCCTGAGCCCGGCATCCATCGTGCCGCCGCCCCATGGAGGGCCGGGTCGGGCCCGCACATGACACCCATAAGCATGGCAATCAAATGTCAGGGTCAATACACCGGCACCCGCCATCATAGCGCCGTCGTGGGCACCGTCACGCCCGCAGTTCCGGGACCTTGAGCGCGGGGGCCGGCACGCTTAGGCTCTCGTGTGAAGATCGCCGCGGCGGCCCCGCGGAGCCGGGAGCGGACCATGCGTGCGTGGCCGAAATTCGAAGAGCGCGCCGAACCGACGGCCGACACGGGCCTGATCGGGCAGGCCGCGGCGCTGCTCGACGTGCCCGAGGTCGAGCTCTTCGCCCTGGCGTACCGTTGGTGGTTCGGGCGCCCGCCGAGCGGCGCCGTGCTGGAGCGCGCCTTCGTCGCCTACATGTTCGACGCGCGGGTGCCCGCCTGGGCGCGCCACTATGCGCGCGAGGTCCTGCGTGTGGACGCGCCCGGCGGGCCCGCCGGCGCGCGCCTCGGCCTCGATCGCCTGCACCGGCCGGCGCCGCCGCGTCATGGCCCGCGCGTGGTCGCCGTGACCGCGGCGGCGTTCGCCGTGCTGTTCCTCATGCTCCTCGACACCTCCTACGACGCCCGGACGTCCGCGCCGGCGCCGCGGCAGGAACGCGCGATGAGCTGTGCCGGGGGCGGGCCGGGCCTGCAATTCCTCGAGCGGGCGGCCTATTTCTTTTCGGGGAGGGAGTGGCCGCCCTGCTGAGCGGCGCCGGGGGGCTGGCGCGCGCCCCAGACCCGCGCCATCATCCGGTCCGCCGTGTCCAGGCGGCGGCGCAGGGCCTCGCGCGTGCGCTCCTGACCCGGCGAATCGTCGCGCAGCCAACGGGCAAGCGTCGCCAGGAAGAGGGCGGTCAGACCGACCTCCTCCATCTGACGCCGCCGTCCGGTGGCATCGAGCAGCGCCGCCTCGCGCAGCCAATGAATGCTGCGCGACAGGTTGAACACGAGCGGCACCCAGTGGTGCGGGTGGCTGGGATAGAGCTTGGTCCGCAGCATCTCGCCGGTTACCCGGCGGCGCGCGGCCAGGGCGTCGAACCACAACATCATGACCTGGTAGATCCGCTCCCGCGCCGGCAGCGCGGCGAACCCCGGGGGCGGCGGCGTCAGCATCGCCGCCCAGGCGCGGCGGAACCAGGCGTCGGCGACGGCGTCCAGGTCGCGGTAGTGCGCCAGGACCTCGGTGAGCGGAATGCCCAGCCGCTCCGCGACGCGGCGCAGGCGGACCGCGTCCCAGCCGACCTCCTCGGCCAGCTCGACGGCCGCGTCCACGATGCGTGCGTCAAGGTCGCCGCCGCCCGTGCCGGCGCGCCGGGCCGGCGCCGGCTTACGCGATGCTCGCTCCTTCTCCACCATCGTCCGTGCTCGACCGGGTCCGCGCCAGCGCCCCTCGGGCGGCGCGCCCAACTCACATTCTAGAGCAATTTCCACCGACGTGGAATCGGGCCGGGCCGCTCGCTCAGGCGGCGTCCTCGCGATCCACGATCCGATGCGGCGGGAAGAGCAGCGTCACGACCGTGCCGCAACCCGGCCTCGAGTCGACGAGCAGCTCCGCGCCGTGGAGGTCGGCGAACGCCTTGGCCAGCGGAAGGCCCAGCCCGGTGCCGCCGCCGTTGGCGATGCCGACCGGCGCGAGTTGGCCGAACGGTTGAAGCGCGGTCGAGATGTCCTCGCTCGCCATGCCGATGCCCGTGTCAAGGATCCGGATCATCGGTCGCCCGTCGCTCGCCATACCCACCTCGACCGTCACGGTTCCGCCGGCGGGCGTGAACTTGGCGGCGTTGGACAGCAGGTTGAGAACCATCTGCCTGATCAACCGACGGTCCCCACGCAACAGCGGCAGGTCGGGCGCAATCTTCAACTCGACGGTCAGGCCGGTCTGCACGCCTTCGGGCCAGACGATGCGGGCGGCGAGCGCGACCACCTCGGCGAGGTGCACGCGCTGTTCCTCCAGCCTTACCTTGCCCGACTCGATCTTGGCCAGGTCCAGAATGTCGCTTATGACCGCGAGCAGATGGCTGCCGCTTTTCTCGATGTCTTCCACGTACTCGAGATAACGCGGGTTCTGGATGGGGCCGAACATTTCCTGCTTGAGAATCTCGGCAAAGCCGATAATCGCGTTGAGCGGCGTGCGCAGCTCGTGACTCATGCTGGCAAGAAATTCGGTCTTGGCGTGGTTCGCCGCCTCGGCCCGGTACATCGCTTCCCGGGTCCGGGCCTCAGCTGACTTCACCATGCTGACCTGGCGCGTCAGAAACTTGATGAACAGGCTGCCGCTCATCAGGATTCCCACGAGCGAGCCGGCCAGCATCACGTACGCCTGTCGGAGCTCGGCATTGCGGAAGGCGGTCTCGTTCTCGTCGGCGACGAACGCCCTTCGGACGTTGGCGTGGATTCGACGGGTCGGCGCTTCCAAACGCTCTCGGATCGTCGCGTAAGCCTCCGCGTCCCCCGGTGCAATGTTGACGATGGCGGGCTCGAACACCCGAAACATAGCGTCGAGGTCGCGCGCCATGTCCTGGACGTCCACGATGGATTTGAACTGGCGCCCTTCCTCGCCTGTCAGCAACAGGGGGATGCGGCTCCACAACACATCCAACCGTCGCCGTAGCTCGCGGCGGCCCGCGGCCTCGTCCGCCTCGCCGCTCGGATCGGCCAACGCGAAGCGGTCAAAGGCATCGAGGAATCGCAGGTACTCGACCTCGAGCTGGGTGATCAGCCACAGGTTGTCGCTGAGTTTGAGCTGCTGCGCCAATTGCTGCTGCAGCAGGGCGTGAAAGCTGAACGCCAGGCTCACCCCGAAAAGGAGGATAATGACGAAAAACGGAGCGCGCCCCCTGGCCAGCCTGGGCAATTTCATCGCACGTGAAGCTCGACGAGCTGCCAAACCATTCTGTGCTCGATCGACCGGTTGCGCCCGGCGCCGATCTGATCGAGGGGATAGACGATCCACAACGGACCCTTGTCGCGCGCGGTCAACGCCTCGCCGTTCATTTCCGAGGCCAAGATCACCGGATACTCGTCAAAATCCGAGACCGGCATCTCGAAGGCATATTCGTTCAGGGCGATCGCGCGCACCCGGGTGCCCCGGGCCCCGACGCGCCGCAGGACCTCCCGGGCGAGGACGCCTTTGAACATCGGCACGCCGTCGGTCCAGGGCGTGGACGTGCGCAGCGCGGTCGTGCCGAGGCCTTCCAGCATCGCGAGATCGAACTCCGCGCCGGCGGCGCTATTCTTGTGCGCGATGTTGCCGGTCACGACGAGCACGACCTCGCCTTGGGGACGAGGCAGGTCGGGCGCGGCCTCGGCCGGCAGGACAAGGCCGCTCATGACGGCGAGAACGAGGGTCGCGAGCGCGACCCGGGCGAAGACATGATCTGATGCAACGCGCCACATCGCGGCCAACCTCACTCATGGGTGGCGAGTCTCGACTCCGGGGCGGCACGGAATTTGGCCAGTCCCTCGGCACGTGGCCGTCAGGCCATGCCGGCGGAAGTCCTGAGTTGCGAAAGCGTCGTTTCGGGCGAAGCGATCCGCCGCCGGGCCGTTACGACCCGAAGCCTAGCGTTCAGTGGTTAATTTTCCGTCGACTTACGCGGGTGCCCGGCCCCTATACGTCGAGCAGCAGGCGCTCCGGATCCTCGATGTAGTCCTTGACCCGGACCAGGAAGGTGACCGCCTCGCGCCCGTCGATGATGCGGTGGTCGTAGGAGAGGGCCACGTACATCATCGGCCGGATGCGGACCTCGCCGTCCACGGCCACCGGCCGGTCCTGGATCTTGTGCATGCCCAGGATGCCCGACTGCGGCGGGTTGAGGATCGGCGTGGACAGCAGCGAGCCGAAGATGCCGCCGTTGGTGATCGTGAATGTGCCGCCGGTCATCTCCTCGATGGCCAGCTTGCCGTCGCGCGCCCGCCGGCCCAGCTCGGCGATCGTCTTCTCGATATCGGCGAAGCTCAGCGCGTCGGCGTCGCGCAGCACGGGAACCACGAGGCCCTGCGGCGTGCTGACCGCGATGCCGATGTCGTAGTGGTTCTTGTAGACGAGTTCGTCGCCGTCGATCTCGGCGTTGACCGAAGGCAGCTCCTTGAGCGCGGCTATGGCGGCCTTGGTGAAGAAGGACATGATGCCGAGGCGCACGCCGTGCTTCTTCTCGAAGCTCTCCCGGTAGCGCCGGCGCAAGTCCATGACCGCGCCCAAGTCCACCTCGTTGAAGGTGGTCAGCATCGCGGCCGTGTTCTGCGCCTCCTTCAGGCGCTCGGCGATGCGCTTGCGCAGGCGCGTCATGCGCACGCGCTCCTCGCGCGGCCCTGCCTCGGCCGGCGGCCGCGCCTCGGCGGGCGCGGGGGCCGCCTCGGGGGGCGCGGCGCCCTTGCCCTCGACCACCTTGAGCACGTCCTCCTTGAGGATGCGGCCGTCCCGGCCCGTGCCGGGGATCCGGCCCGCATCCAGCCCGTGCTCCTCGACCAGCTTGCGCACGGCGGGAGAAAGGGTATCGGCCGCCGCGGTCGGCGACGCGGCCGCGGCCTGGGGCGGGGCGGGCGCCGGGCCGGCTTCGGCCGGCCTGGTCTCTTCCGCCCGCGCGGGCGCCTCCGCGGGCGCCGGTGCGGCCTCCGCCTTCGTTCGCGGGGTGGCGGCGGGTGCCTCGCCCTCCGCGATACGGCCCAGCAGCGCGCCCACTTCGACGTTTTCGCCTTCCCCGGCCAGAACCTCGGAAAGCACCCCGGCCGCGCTTGCATTGACCTCGAGCGTGACCTTGTCGGTCTCCAGCTCGACCAGCGGTTCGTCCACGGCGACGGGCTCGCCCGGCTTCTTGAGCCACTGCGCCACGGTCGCCTCGGTCACCGACTCGCCCAGGGTGGGAACCACGATATCCGTTGCCATGCCTGCCAGTCCCGTCTGCTCCGCGGTGAACGACTGTGGGCCGCCGCGCGCCTAGCCGCGGTTGGCCACGGTGGCCTGCTGGGCCTTGCGCGTGGCGATCCGGCTCAGCGCCCGCTTGCCGATGGCCAGGGCGTCGTCGATCAGCTTCGCCTGCTCGGCATAGTGGCGTTTGGCCAAGCCCGTGGCCGGCGAGGCCGCCGAGGGCCGGCCCGCATAGCGGGGCTGCGGATGCTCGAAACCGACCTCGCGCGCCACCTCCTCGATGAAGTCGGCGACGAAGCTCCAGGCGCCCATATTGCGGGGCTCCTCCTGGCACCAGACGATGTGGCAGTGCCGGTAGGGCTGGAGCTCGATCGCCAGCGCGTCGGCCGGGAAGGGATAGATCTGCTCGAGGCGCAGGAAGTGGACGTCCTTGATTCCCCGCTTCTCCCGCTCCTCAAGCAGGTCGTAGTACACCTTGCCGGTGCACAGCACGATCTGCTTGGCGTCCTTGGCGGCGCTCGGCCGCTGGTCGCAATACATCACCCGGTGGAACGCGGACCCGGGCCCGAAGTCCACGAGCTTGGAGACGACGCGTTTGTGCCGGAGCAGCGATTTGGGCGTCATGACGACGAGCGGCTTGCGGAAGTTGCGGTGCATCTGCCGGCGCAGCGCGTGGAAGTAGTTCGCCGGAGTCGTGCAGTTCACGACCTGGATGTTGTCCTCGGCGCAAAGCTGCAGGTAGCGCTCCAGGCGGGCGGAGGAATGCTCCGGCCCCTGGCCTTCGTAGCCGTGCGGCAGCAACATGACCAGGCCCGACATGCGCAGCCACTTGTACTCGCCGGAGACGATGAACTGGTCGATGATGACCTGGGCGCCGTTGGCGAAGTCGCCGAACTGCGCCTCCCACAGCACGAGTGCGCGCGGCTCGGCCAGGGAATAGCCATACTCGAAGCCGAGCACGGCCATCTCGCTGAGCGGGCTGTCGACGATCTCGATCGTCGACTGGCCCGCGCGGATGTGGTTGAGCGGGACGTAGCGCTCCTCGGTCTCTTGGTCGATGAGCGCCGCGTGGCGCTGGGAGAAGGTGCCCCGGTTGCTGTCCTGGCCGGACAGGCGCACCGGGTGCCCCTCGAGCAGGAGCGTGCCGAAGGCGAGCGCCTCGGCGGTCGCCCAGTCGATCCCCTCGCCGGTCTCGAACATTTTCCTCTTGGTCTCGAGCTGGCGGACGATCTTGCGGTGCACGTTGATGGCCTCCGGCACCCGGGCCAGCGCCTCGCCCACCTCTTTGAGCGTTTCCAGGGCGACCGCGGTCTTGCCCCGGCGCGCGTCGTAGCCGCGCGCCCTGTCGAGCCCGGACCACGCGCCCTCGAGCCAATCCGCCTTATTCGGCTTGTAGCTGCTGGAGGACTCGAAGTCCGCCTCCAGGCGCTCCTGCCAGTCGGCGGCCATGCGATCGACCGCCTGCTTGGTCACGACGCCTTCGGCGATCAGGCGCTCGGCGTAGATCTCCCGCGTGGACGGGTGGTCCTTGATCCGCCTGTACATGAGCGGCTGGGTGAAGGCCGGCTCGTCGCCCTCGTTGTGGCCGTGGCGCCGGTAGCAGAACATGTCGATGACGACGTCCTTGTTGAACGTCTGTCGGAACTCGATGGCGATGCGCGCGACGTGGATGACCGCCTCCGGATCGTCGCCGTTGACGTGGAAGATCGGCGCTTGGATCATCTTGGCGACATCCGAGCAGTACGGCCCGGAGCGGGAGTTCACCGGGTTGGTCGTGAAGCCGATCTGGTTGTTCACGATGAAATGGATCGTCCCGCCGATGCGATAGCCCTTGAGCTCGGACAGATCGAGCGTCTCCGCCACCAGGCCCTGGCCGGCGAAGGCCGCGTCCCCGTGGAGCAGGAGCGCCATGACCTTGGTGCGGGTCGTGTCCTGGCGCTGCATCTGCTTGGCGCGCACCTTGCCGACCACCACCGGGTTGACCGCCTCGAGATGCGAGGGATTGGCGGTGAGCGACAGGTGCACGACGTTGCCGTCGAACTCGCGGTCCGAGGAGGTGCCGAGGTGGTACTTGACGTCGCCGGAGCCGCCGATGTCCTCGGGATTCACCGCGCCGCCCTGGAACTCGTGGAAGATCGCGGTGAACGGCTTGCCCATGAAGTTCGCGAGCATGTTGAGTCGGCCCCGGTGCGGCATGCCGATGACCACCTCCTCAAGGCCGAGATGGCCGCCGCGCTTCAGGATCTGCTCGAGCGCCGGGATCATCGATTCGCCGCCGTCCAGGCCGAAGCGCTTGGTGCCCGTGTACTTCTTGTCGAGGAAGCGCTCGAAGATCTCGGCCGCGGTCAGGCGCTCCAGGATCATGCGCTTGCCGGCCAGCGTGAACCGGGTCTGGTTGTGGATCGTCTCGATGCGCTCCTGAATCCAGGCTTTCTGGGCCGGGTCCTGGATGTGCATGAATTCGACGCCGATCTTGCCGCAGTAGGTGGCCTGAACCGCCTTCAGGATCTGGCGCAGGGTCGCGGTCTCGAGGCCGAGCACGTGGTTGATGAAGATCGGCCGGTCGAAGTCCGCCTCGGTGAAGCCGTAGCTGCGCGGATCGAGCTCCGGATGCGGCTCGATCGGCTTCAGCCCGAGCGGGTCGAGGTCGGCCTGGAGGTGGCCCCGCACCCGGTAGGCGCGGATCAGCATCAGCGCCCGGATCGAATCGATGGTCGCCGCGCGGACGTCCGCGGCCGTGATCTCGCCGCCGGGCGCCACGGCCTCGGCGACGGCGGCCGAGGTGTCCGGCGCCTCGGCGAGGGGTTCCTCGGCCGGGTAGAGGCCGCCATTGGTCGGCGACCAGCTGGCCCCGCGCAACTCGTCCATGATCGCGTGGGCGTCGTCGTTCAGTTCCCGGAAAAAGCCCTGCCAGCTCGGGTCGATCGACCGCGCGTCCGCGAGGTAGCGCGCGTAAAGCTCCGCGATGAAGCGCGCGTTGGGACCGAACAGGAAGGAGTTCTGTTCCAAGATACGATTCGACATTTTCCGTCCCGACCCGCCGATACGAGAGATCAATGCTTCCGGCCGCCGCCCTTAATTTGCCGCCTCGGCGCGGCAAAGGGTAAACCCGGTGTCCTAACGCACGATTGATGACTTCCCGTATTTTCCGGCAAGCCGCCTCCGACTGCACACTGCGCTCAGGCGCTCATGGCCTCCAGCATGGTGGAGCCCAGCGCGGCGGGCGAGTCCGCGACCTGGATGCCCGCCGACCTGAGCGCCTCGATCTTGTCCTCCGCGCCGCCCTTGCCGCCGGAGATGATGGCCCCGGCGTGACCCATGCGCCGCCCGGGCGGGGCGGTGCGCCCGGCGATGAAGCCGGCCATGGGCTTCTTGGCCCCCGACGATCTGTAGAATTCGGCCGCATCCTCCTCGGCGGTGCCGCCGATCTCGCCGATCATGATGATCCCCTGGGTCTCGGGATCGGCGAGGAACAGCTCCAGGCAGTCGATGAAATTGGTCCCGTTGATCGGGTCGCCGCCGATGCCGATGCAGGTGGACTGGCCGAGGCCGGTCGCCGTGGTCTGCGCCACCGCCTCGTAGGTGAGGGTGCCCGAGCGCGAGACGATGCCGATGCGGCCGCGTTTGTGGATGTGCCCCGGCATGATCCCGATCTTGCACTCGCCGGGCGTGATGACGCCGGGACAGTTGGGGCCGATCAGCCGGCTGCGCGCGCCCGTGAGCGCCCGCTTGACCCTGAGCATGTCCAGCACCGGAATGCCCTCGGTGATGCACACGACCAGCCGCACGCCCGCCTCGACCGCTTCCAGGATCGCGTCCGCGGCGAAGGCCGGCGGCACGTAGATCGCCGAGGCGTCCGCGCCGGCTGCCCGCACCGCCTCGTCGACCGTATTGAAGACCGGCAGGTCCAGGTGCGTCGCGCCGCCCTTGCCCGGGGTCACTCCGCCGACCATTCGGGTGCCATAGGCGATCGCCTGCTCGGAATGGAAGGTGCCCTGCGCCCCGGTGAAGCCCTGGCAGATGACCTTCGTGTTCTTGTCCACCAGGACCGCCATCTAAGCCGCCTCCTTGACCGCGCGCACCACTTTCTCCGCGGCGTCGCCGAGATCGTCCG
>JBHHZJ010000104.1:0-11420 GCA_046758005.1 Kiloniellaceae bacterium | reverse complement strand
ACGCCGAGGCGAGCCAGGGCGAGGCGGCGCGGCTGAGCGAGCAGCTTGCCGCGGCCCGCCAGGAGGTCGAGGCGCTCCAGGCGGGCAAGGCCGACGCGGAGGCGGCCAACCAGGCGCTCGCCGACGAGCTGAGGGGCGCGCGCGAGCGCATCCAAGCTCTCTCCGCCAACGCCGAGGCGAGCCAGGGCGAGGCGGCGCGGCTGAGCGAGCGGCTTGCCGCGGCCCACCAGGAGGTCGAGGCGCTCCGGACCGCGAACGATGAAGCGATTTTGGAGAAAGACGCGCTGATTCGCGCCGCCGACGCCTCGGCCGCCGAGGTCGCCGCCCTCAAGGAAAAGCTGGAAGCCGGCAAAAAGCGGATCGAGGAGCTAACCGCCCGGTCGCTCGCCTTCAACGTCCAGGTGGAGCAAGAAAAGCAAACCCTGATCGAGGCGGCGCGGGCCTCGGCCGCCGAGACCGCGGCGCTGCACGAGGAGCTCGAGGCGGCCGAGCGCCGGATCGAGCACCTGACCGCCACGGCGGTCGTCTTCAGGCCCTCGGCCGAAGCCGGCGGGCCGACACCGGCCCAAACCGTACCGGCCCCGGCGGCCCAGGTCGCCGCGTTGCCCGCCGACACGGACGAGAGCTTGACCGTCGGCGTCGACGCCGCACAACCTGCGCCGCCCGATGCCCGCACGGCCCCTCCCCCAGCGGCCGGCGGGCCGGCCGGGCAGAGCGCCGGGGCACGTGCCGGAGACGCTCTCGACTTCCTGGCGGCGCAGACGGCCCAAGGCTCGCGCGAGATCGCCGTGGAACAGTTGATCGCGCGCGGCGACCAGTTCCTGGCCCGCGGCGACATCGCGTCCGCCCGCCTGTTCTACGAACTGGCCGTGGACTACGGCAAGGCACAGGCGGCGACGGGCGTGGGCAAGACCTACGACCCGAAATTTCTCAAGGAACTGGGCGTTCTCGGCGTCCCCGGGAACCCGGCCAAGGCGGTCGAGTGGTACGAACGGGCGGTCGCAGGCGGCGACGCCGAAGCCGCGAGTCGACTGCAGGAATTGACCGAGTGGCTGAAGCGGTAGAGGCCGGCTGCGCGGGCGGCGCCGCGCCATCCGACCGGCGGGCGCCGGTGCCGCGACCGACCTTGTGACGGCGAGCGGATGGAGCCATCCGCCCGCTCGGATTACTCCGCCCGGCCGCTCTGCCAGAGCAGGAACAACTCGAACAGTTCCTGCTTCTCCCTGTCGCTCGCAAAACCGCTTGCCATGCCGGGGGCCTGCGTGCGCAGGAACTCCTCGAACGCGTCTCTCAGGCTTCCGGTCCCGGAGGTCGCGCTGCGCCTGAGCCACGCCTCCGCCGGTCCGAAGCGGACCCAACCGGGGACCACGGCGGTCAGACTGACCTCCTGCCACTTCCGATGGCGCGGCGGCTTCTGGAACTCCTCGAAGCGGGTGAAGAACGCGTCGATGAAGCGGCTGACCTTGCGGTAACGGGGGCTGTCCGGCTGCCAGTTGTAGACCGCCATGACCGCGCCGACCGCGAGCGTCCTGACCTCTTCCCCGGGAGCGATCAGCTGAGGGTAATCCTCGTTCGTGAGACGGGACGGCAGATAGGTCTCGAGAATCCCCGCGGTCAAGGGGACCTCGAGGAAATGGACCGGGTCCGTGGAGCCGATGTTCTTGAACAACGCGGTCGGCTTGCCGGCGACGTACACCGTTCCCGCGATTTCCCCGGACTTGATCTTCTCGACGGCAAGCCCCTGGTCGAAGGAAACCGGCTCGGCCGCGATGTTCAAGGTGTCGAAAACGATCGAGGCGGTCATGAAGGTGCCGCTGCCCGCGACGCCGAAGTTCACCTTCTTTCCCGCCAGATCCTCGATGCTTCGGATGCTTTCGTGGACAAGGAGATGAAATTCCTCGTTGTACAGCTTGGTGATGTAACGAATCCGCTTGCCTATGTTCGGGTGCTTCTTCTGGCGTTTGATGTAGGTGAACACGTCCGACTGGACGATCCCGATGTCGATGCCCCGCAAATACAGTATGTCGTCGATGTTCTGGACGGAGCCCTTTCCCATGATGGCCAGAACGCGAATGTCGTCGCCGTTGTCGAGCACGCTGGCCAGGTCGGTCGCGATGCGGATGTAGGTGCCGTCGATACCTCCCGATATGACCCCGACGGTGCCCTTGTTGATCTGCTCCCGGTAATAGTCGGCCTGCTGCGCGGCCGCGGCGGAGGCAAGAACGGCGCAACACAATGCGCCGGCGAGAGACCGACAAGCCCGTTTCAACATCGCCGCGCTCCCTGTTTCGTTCTTATACGGGTCCCGACCTCAAGTCCTACGCCTGGGTGACGGCCGAATAAGGACCGTCAAGATCAGGGGACCCTCGGGACAAAAAGTTAACGCGTCCCGGTCCTTGTCATGGGTAAAGTACCAAATCGGCGGGCGCAGTGCCAGCCGGCGCGGCCCCGGCGCCGCGATGGCGGGAGGGGGCCGGGCCGACCGCGAGCGCACCTCCGCAGGCCCCGAGGGCCGGCGCGCCGGCGGCGGTCAGGCCGCCTTGGCGCCGCCTTCCCGCTTGCGCCGGGCGACGAAGGCGTCGAGCTCCTCGCGCACCGCGGGGTCGAGCGGCGGCGGCTCGTACTCGGCCAGAAGGCGCTTGTAGATGCGGTTGGCCCGCTCGGTCGCGGTCAGCGACCCGGCCTCGACCCAGGTCTCGTAGTTGCGCCAGTCCGAGAGGATCGGCTGGTAGAACGCGGTCTCGTAGCGGGCCAGCGTATGCGCCGTGCCGAAGAAGTGCCCGCCCGGCCCCACGTCGCGGATCGCCTCGAGCCCGAGGGTGTCCTCGTCGACCTCGATGGGCAGCAGGATCTCGGCCATCATCTGCAACAGCTCGGCGTCCAGCACCATCTTCTCGAACGACGCGCACAGCCCGCCCTCCAGCCAGCCGGCGCCGTGCAGGACGATGTTGGCGTGGCCCATGACCGCCGCCCACAGCGACATCTCGGACTCGTAGGCCGCCTGGGCGTCCACCAGGTTCGCGGCGTTGGCGTTGGACGAGCGGTAGGGCAACCGGTAGCGCCGCGCAAACTGGCCGCCGGCGAAGGCCGCGCGCGCGTACTCGGGCGTGCCGAAGGCGGGCGCGCCGGACTTCATATCCACGTTCGAGGTGAAGCCGCCGTAGACGACCGGCGCTCCGGGGTTGACGATCTGGGCGAAGGCGAGGCCCGCCAGCGCCTCGGCGTTCTGCTGGGCCAGCGCGCCGGCTAGCGTCACCGGGCTCATCGCGCCGGACAGCGTGAAGGGCGTGATGACCACGCCCTGATTTCGGCGCGCCATCTCTATCACCCCCTCGATCATCGGCCCGTCGAGGCGCAGCGGCGAGGAGGTGTTGACGATCGTGTACAGGCTCGGCTCGCGCAGCAATTGCTCCTCGCTCACACCGCGCGCGATCCGCGTCATCTCGATCGAGTCCAGAATCCGCACGCGGCCCAGCGAATAACCGTAAAACACCTTGTCGGACAGCGTGATGAAGGCGTGGGTCGCGTCCAGGTGGCGCGTCGCCGGGGGCAGATCGATCGGCTCCACCGGGTAGCCGCCGAACAGATGCACGACGTTGAGCGCGTGCGCCAGGCGCAGAAGGTTGCAATAGTCCTCGAAGTTGCCGGGCCGCCGCCCGCCCTCCAGGTCGGAGACGTTGGGCGCGCTGCCGACCGTGGCGAAGTTGATGTGGTCGGCGCCGATGGTCAGGTCGCGCGCCGGGTTGCGTGCGTGCAGCGCGAAGCGCGCCGGCGCGTGGGCGAGGGCCTCCAGGACCAGGTCCCGGTCCATGCGCACCCGCTGCGTCCCCGGCTCGACGTCCGCGCCCGCCGCGCGCAGGATGTCCAGCGCCTCCGGATGGAGGAAGTCCATGCCGATCTGCTCCAGGATTCGCATCGAGGCGTCGTGGATGGCCTCGACGTGGTCCGCGGAGAGGACCTCGATCGGGCGGTACGGATTCCGGACGTCCCGCCAGGGCAGCTGAGCGAGCGCCGCGCTTCCGCGGTGCTGGCGACCACCCCGGCGGGTGCCGTCTCGCGCCATCAAACCTCCACAGGGATGTTGGGCCCGCCGCGGCCCGTTCTCTGGGGCGCTGCGCCGGCGCACCGGTTGCGCGCTGTGGGCGCAACCAATTGTATCTACAACTTGCCGGGCCCGATGTACATACGAATGGACCGCGGCCCGGCGCGAGGCCGGGCGTGCGTTTTTTCGTGCGCTTTTTCGATTGACCGAAGGCCGCACATTCGGCTCGTCCGACAGCCCCCGCCCGTGGGTGTGAGGCGCGACGCCTCAGCGGGGGCATGAAGTACTGAGTCGGCCCGTTACGCGTAGCGCAGCGTCTGGCCGATGCCGAGGCGCCCGGCCTTGTCGATCATCGCCGCGCCGAGCGCGATGTCGGACAGCGACAGGCCGCGGTGCCAGAACAGGATCGTCTCGTCGTCGCGCTCGCGTCCCGGCTTCTCGCCGGCGACGATCTGGCATATTTCGGCGTACAGCGTGTCCTGGCTCAGCTTGCCCGCTTCGACGTGGGCGCGTAAGGACCCCAGCCTGCCGCCCTTGCATTGGCCCCAGTCGTCGACCACGACCTTGTCCATGGGGTCGGTCAGCGACAGCTCGACCGCGCTCATGGTGCCGTAGGGCACGACGAGGTTGCCGGGCTCGACCCAGGCGGTCTTGAACAGCGGCCGCGGTGCGCTCAAGCGCGAGGCCTCGACCTGGACGTCGGCGCCCTTCAGGCAGGCCTCCCAGGTGTCCACCGCCCGCACCTCCTTGCCGAGATCCCGGCTGAGGCGCGCGGCAAAGGCCTGGCGGCTTTCGCGGCGGCGCGAGTGAACCCGGATCTCCTTGAAATCGAACAGCCGGTCGAGCAGGCGCACGTTCCAGTACGCGGTGCCGCGGGCGCCGACGTGGCCGAGCACCTTGGAGCCCTCGCGCGCCAGATATTTGGCGCCGATCGCGGTCACCGCCCCGGTGCGCATCTCAGTGATCGCGGTCGCGTCGAGCAGGGCCACCGGCATGCCGGTGCGCGGATCGAACAGGTTGAGCAGCGCCATTTCCGAGGGCAGGCCCAGCTTGTAGTTGTCGACGTAGTCTCCGACGATCTTGACGCCGGCCAGGCCGAGCGGCGCGACGTAGCCGCGCAGGACGTTGAAGTGGCCGTGGAAGGCCGGGTCGGGCTCGAGGTGGACGCGCGGCTCGATCACGCTCTGGCCGCGGCCTTGCGCGCCCAGCCCCTCCTCCACCGCCTCGAGGATCTCCGCGTCGGTCATCGCCAACCGCGCGATGTCCGGCCCGGAAAGGTAGGTGAAGTGGATGTCGCTCACGGCGCCCGCCGGTCACTGCGTCAGCTTGCCGACCGCCGCCACGTAGGCGCGCAAGACCTCCGCCTCGCGGGCGTGGCGGCCGTCGCGCACGCGCCACGCGCCGCCGACCATGACGTCGCGCACCGGGTTCTCGTTGCCGGCGAAGACGAGCGCGTCGAGCAGCACGTCGTCCGCCTTGCCGATGAGCGCCGGGCGCGCCTCGTCAACGACCACGAGGTCCGCGCGGCACCCCGGCGCGATGCGCCCGATGGGCCGGCCCAGGGCCCGGGCGCCGCCGGCCAGCGCCCCCTTGTACAGCCGCGCGCCGACCGAGGCCGCTTGCGCGCCCTCGGCCAGGACGTTGCGCCGCCGCAGCGTCAGGCGCTGGCCGTACTCAAGCCAACGCAGCTCCTCGATCGGGCTGAGCGAGACGTGGCTGTCCGAGCCGATGCCGAAGGCCCCGCCCGCGGCCAGGTATGCCGGCGCCGGGAAGACGCCGTCGCCCAGATTGGCCTCGGTCGTCGGGCACAGGCCGGCCACGGCGCCGCTTTCGGCCAGGCGCCGGGCTTCCTCCTCGGTGACGTGTGTCGCGTGGATCAGGCACCAGCGCGGACCGAGGTCCGCGTTGCGCAGGAGCCACTCGAGCGGGCGCTCGCCGCTCCACGCGATGCAGTCATGCACCTCCTTCATCTGCTCGGCGACGTGGATGTGGATGGGCGCATGCGCGTCGAGCGCGTCCAGCCCCTCGAGCGCGGCCGCCAGCGTCTCCGCCGTGATCGCGCGCAGGCTGTGCGGGGCGATGCCCACGCACACCTGCGGGTCGGCGCGAGTGTCGGCGATCAGCGTCCCGACCAGCTTCAGGAACCGCTCCGGGTCGTTCAGGAAGCGCCGTTGGCCGGCGCGCGCCGGCTGGCCGCCGAAGTCACCATAACCGTACAGCACCGGCAGGTGCGTGATGCCGATGCCGGCGGCCCGGGCCGCCGCGATCACGCGCCGCGACATCTCGGCGGGGTCCGCGTAGGGCCGGCCGTCGGGGTCGTGGTGCAGGTAATGGAACTCGCCGACCGCGGTGTAGCCGGCCTTGAGCATCTCTATGTAGAGCTGGGCCGCGATCGCCTCGACCTGCTCGGGGCTCAGCCGGTGCACGAAGCCGTACATGACTTCGCGCCAGGTCCAGAAGCTGTCCTCGTCGGGACCCGCGCGCTCGGTCAGGCCCGCCATGGCGCGCTGGAAGGCGTGGCTGTGCAGGTTCGCCATGCCGGGCAACACCGGGCCGCCCGCGCGCGGCGCACCGCCCGCCTCGGCGTTCGGCGTGACCGCGGCGAAGCTCCCGTCGGGCGCGATCTCCAGGAGCACGTCGCGCGCCCAACCGTCGGGCAGGAGAGCGCGCGCGGCGAATAGGCTGGTTTCGGGCATCCAGGATCGAAGGGCGGTTGCCGGTTTCCGAGGCGGAGCTTATGCCGTAAGAGTTTCCTTGTATAGGCAACGGCGTAGCGCCTCGAGGCGAACATGTGGGATGCGCTCTGGCTGAACGGGCGCCTGGCGACGATGGCCGAGGGCGGACCCGGCCGCGGCGCGCCCTACGGCGCGGTCGAGGACGGCGCCATCGCGGCCCGTGGCGGGACCATCGCCTGGGTGGGCGCACGCGCCGACCTGCCGGGGGCGCCGGGGGCCCTGGCGCGCGAGGTGCACGACCTGGACGGGCGCTGGCTCACGCCCGGCCTGATCGACTGCCATACCCATCTGGTCTACGGCGGCGACCGGGCCGCGGAGTTCGAGCTTCGCCTGCAGGGCGCCAGCTACGAGGAGATCGCGCGCGCCGGCGGCGGCATCGTCTCGACGGTGAAGGCCACGCGCGCGGCGAGCGAGGACGCGCTGTTCGACTCGGCGCGGGCGCGCCTGCGGGCCCTGCTGGGCGAAGGCGTGACCACGGTCGAGGTCAAGTCCGGCTACGGCCTCGAGCTCGACGCCGAGCTGAAGCAGCTTCGCGTGGCCCGGCGCCTGGGCCAGGCGCTGCGCGTAACGGTCAAGACCACGTTCCTCGGCGCGCACGCCGTGCCGCCCGAGTTCGACGGCCGGGCCGAGGCGTACATCGACGCCGTCGTCGCCATGATGCCCGCGCTCGCGGCCTCGGGCCTGGCCGACGCGGTGGACGCCTTCTGCGAAAGGATCGCGTTCTCGCCGCAACAAACCGCGCGCGTGTTCGAGGCCGCGGCGGCCCACGGCCTGCCGGTCAAGCTGCACGCCGACCAGCTCTCGGACCTCGGCGGCGCGGCGCTGGCCGCGCGCTTCAACGCACTCTCGGCCGACCACCTTGAGTACACGAGCGAGGCCGGCGTCGCGGCGATGGCGAAGGCGGGCACGGTGGCGGTGCTCCTGCCCGGCGCGTTCTATTTCCTGCGCGAGACCAAGCTGCCGCCCATCGACGCCTTCCGTAAGGCCGGTGTGCCGATCGCGCTCGCGACCGACTGCAATCCGGGCAGCGCGCCGGTCACTTCGCTTCTGCTCATGCTCAACATGGCGTGCACGCTGTTCCGCCTGACGCCCCAGGAGGCGCTCGCGGGCGTGACGCGCCACGCGGCCAAGGCGCTCGGCATGGCCGGCACGCACGGCACGCTGGAGGTCGGCAAGGCGGCCGACTTCGCGGTCTGGAACATCGCGCGGCCGGCCGAGCTTTCCTACCGCGTCGGCTTCAACCCGCTGGCCACCGCGGTCAAGGGGGGCGCCGTCCTCAACGCCCGTCCGGCCTGAAGCCACCACGCCTCACGCCGGCGGCCAATGGTCCTCGACGCGCACCGCCTCGTCCATGCCCGGCCACGGCGGCATGGTGGCGATGACGAACACGAGCGGCTCGGCGCCGGTGTTGCGGAACTGGAAGTGCGCGCCGGTGGGGATGCACAGGCACGCGCCGGGGGCCACGTCGACGACCTCCTCGACCTCGCCCAACCTGCGCCAGACCTGCCCGCGTCCGCCGAGGAAGTACCAGATCTCCTCGATCGTCTTGTGCCGGACCGCGAGCGAGACCCCGCCCGGCGGCAGCGTGCAGTGCGCCATCCCGCCGCGCGCGACCTCGAGCAACGGGCGGATTTCGGATCGGTCGGGGGCCAGAACGAAATCATCCGGGAGCGTCATGGTCCAGCGCATGCGGCCAGCCTCGGTGCTAAACCCCGATCACACCCGCGCGACCTCGCCGGCCCAGTCGAGCGCGGCCTCCAGCAGGGCGCGCAGCACGGGGCGGACCTCGCGCGCCAGGTCGTCGCGGAAGCGATAGGGCGGGTCCTCGTCCATGTAGGTGATCTGGCTGAGCTCCAGCTGCACCGCGTGGACGCCGTTGGCCGGGTCGCCGTAGGCGCGCGTCGTGAAGCCGCCCGTGAAGCGGCCGTTGGCGACGCAGGTGTACCGCGGCGCTCCGGCGGCCGCGGCCTCGAGGCGGGCGAGCAACGCGGGGTCGGCGCTCGTCCCCTCGGCCGTGCCGAGATTGAGGTCCGGCAGCCGCCCGGCGAAGAAGCGCGGCACGCGGCTGCGGATCGAGTGCGCCTCCCAAAGCAGCGCGATCCCGTGGCGCGCCTTGACCGCGGCCAGCGCCTCGGCCAGGCGCGCGTGATACGGCCGCCAATAGCGCTCGCGCCGCGCGGCAACCTCGGCCGCGTCCGGCTCGGTCTCGGCGCGGTAAATCGGCTCGTCCGCGAAGGTGGTGGTGGGACACAGCCCGGTGTTGCTCGCGCCCGGGTAGAGCGGTCGGTCGTCGGGCGGCCGGTTGAGATCGACCACGTAGCGCGAATGCGTGGCCGCGAGGACCGAGGCGCCGAGGTCGTCCAGGAAATCGTACAGCCGGTCGACGTGCCAGTCGGTGTCCGGCAGCGGCCGCGCGGCCTTGGTGAAGCGCGCCGCGATCTCCCCGGGCACGTGCGTGCCGACGTGCGGCATGGAGACGAGCAACGGCGCGGTGCCGGCGACGAAACGATACAGATTCATGGGTTACGGCACTTTCCTGCCAGCGGATCTCATGTCAATCCGGACCGTGCCGCCGGTTCAGCGCCATCCCATAATCGTTGCGACGCCGAGCGCCGTGAAGAACAGCCCGACGATCGGCCACTGCAGCCGCCGCCACCCGCTCAGTTCCTTGTCCATGCGCTTCTGCAAGACCTGCAGCATGGGCACGCGCGTGGTCCAGCCGGACTGCTCCCCTTCCGCGCTCTCCGGGCGCGCCGGCATCAGCCAGACGGCGAAGAAGACGAGCCCGACCGCGATCATGGCCCAACCGCCCAAGCGCGCCGTCCCGCACACCTCGCCCGGCGGGCACGCCGCACCCACAGGCTCGCCCTGCGCCAAGGCCGCGGCCGACCCGAGCAGCAACTCGGTGGCGGCGAGGACGAGCGGCAAGACGAGAAACATTTGGCCAAGTCTCGATCTCATCACACGCCCGCAGCGTAGGGCACGCGGCGCGGGACGGCAACGCCGCCGGGAGGCGTCGACCATGGCTGGTCAATGCCAACATACAGGCATAAATTCGCTCCAGCCCGCAGCGAACCCGGTGTTGGAGGCCCGCCATGACCGATCCGTCCCGTTCGACCAATCCTCCCGGGTCGGACCCGCGCCTCGACAACACGCGCAAGATCCGCGCCCCGCGCGGCGCCGCGCTCAACGCCAAGTCCTGGCTCACCGAGGCGCCGCTTCGGATGCTGATGAACAACCTCGACCCCGAGGTCGCCGAAAAGCCGGAGGAGCTGGTGGTCTACGGCGGCATCGGCCGGGCGGCGCGCGACTGGCGCTGCTTCGACGCGATCGTCGCCTGCCTCAAGGACCTGGAGGGCGACGAGACGCTGCTCGTCCAGTCGGGCAAGCCGGTCGGCGTGTTCAAGACCCACGCGGACGCCCCGCGCGTCCTGATCGCCAACTCCAACCTGGTGCCGCACTGGGCGACCTGGGACCACTTCAACGCGCTCGACAAGGCCGGGCTCATGATGTACGGCCAGATGACCGCCGGCTCGTGGATCTATATCGGCAGCCAGGGCATCGTCCAGGGCACCTACGAGACCTTCGTCGAGGCCGGGCGTCGGCACTACGGCGGGGACTTGCGCGGCAAGTGGATCCTGACCGGCGGCCTCGGCGGCATGGGCGGCGCGCAGCCGCTGGCCGCGACCATGGCCGGGGCCAGCATGCTCGCGGTCGAGTGCCGGCCGAGCCGGATCGAGAAGCGGCTCGAGACCCGATACCTGGACCGCAAGGCCGGCGGCCTCGACGAGGCGTTGGCGATCGTCGCCAGGGCCACCGCCGAGGGCGAGGCGGTCTCGGTCGGGCTCATCGGCAACACCGCCGAGGTCCTGCCCGAGCTGGTCCGGCGCGGCATAAAGCCCGACATGGTGACCGACCAGACCTCGGCGCACGACCCGCTCTACGGCTACCTGCCGGCCGGCTGGACCCTCGACCGGTGGGAGCGGATGCAGCAGAGCGACCCCGACGCGGTCGTCAAGGCCGCCAGGGAATCGATGGCGGTCCACGTGCGCGCCATGCTCGACTTCCATGCCATGGGCGTGCCGACCTTCGACTACGGCAACAACATCCGCCAGGAGGCGCTGGACGCCGGCGTCCGAAACGCCTTCGACTTTCCCGGCTTCGTGCCCGCCTACATCCGGCCGCTGTTCTGCCGCGGCGTGGGGCCGTTCCGCTGGGTCGCGCTGTCCGGCGACCCGCAGGACATCTTCAAGACCGACGCCAAGGTCAAGGAGCTGATCCCCGGCGACCCGCACCTGCACACCTGGCTCGACATGGCGCGCCAGCGGATCCGGTTCCAGGGCCTACCGGCGCGCATCTGCTGGGTCGGCCTGGGCGAGCGCGCCCGGCTCGGCCTCGCGTTCAACGAGATGGTGGCCAGCGGCGAGGTCTCGGCCCCCATCGTGATCGGCCGCGACCATCTGGATTCCGGCTCGGTCGCCAGCCCGAACCGCGAGACCGAGGGCATGCGCGACGGCTCGGACGCGGTCTCCGACTGGCCGATGCTCAACGCGCTCGTCAACTGCGCCAGCGGCGCGACCTGGGTCTCCCTGCACCACGGCGGCGGCGTCGGCATGGGCTTCTCCCAGCACGCCGGCATGGTC
>JBHHZJ010000103.1:0-11583 GCA_046758005.1 Kiloniellaceae bacterium | reverse complement strand
CTAGGCCCGGAACCACCCCATCCACTGGCCGGGATGGGCGAGCACGTAGGGCTCGAGCCGCCCGGCATATTCCCGGATCGCCGCGACCGAAGCCTCACGCCGATCGATGGACCGGTCGACCGTGAGGGGCGGCTCCACGAAGACCGTGAAGCCGCCGGCTTCGTTGCGCACCGGGAACACGGGCAGGAGCGCGGCTCCCGACCTGTGCGCCAGGCTGGGCGCGCCGGGCGCGAGGCTGATCTCGCCGGCCAAAAAGGGCGCGGCCACCGGCCGGCGGGACGTGCCCCGGACCGAAATGGAGACCACGCCGTTGTCCTTGAGTCGCGCCTCGAGGACCGCCAGGGCCGGCGCGGCCGAGCCGTCCTCGGACAGGAGGACACGGGCGCGCAGGTACCGGTCCTCGACCGCGGTGACGACGCGATTCAGATAGCGCATGCCCAGCCGACTCGAGGAGAAACCGTGGCTGGGACGACTGAGGTGCGTGACGGCGGCACCGGCGCGGTGAAAAGCCATCTTGGCCACCAGGTTGGCGTGCACGAAATGCCCGATCCACAGGATCGCGCCGCGCCCGCGCTTTATCGCCGTCTCCAGGTGCTCGCGGCCGGAAAGCTCGATGGCCGGCTTCCAGCCGCCGGGGCGGTGGTCCCGCAGGAGCTCGATGCGGGAGAGGATGTCCTGCGCGGCGAGTTCGCGCAGGGCGGCGCCGAGCCAAGCCGTGCTGCGGTCCGGCGTGAACGCAGCCTGCAGCCGATGCAACCTGCGCGCGCGCCGCCCCATGCCCTGCGCCGGGGCATAGAGGGGACCCAACGCGCGGGCGATCAAGGGCCACGACCGCTCCGGCAACAGCCAGGAAATGCCTGCCAGGACGGGCACTCCGAGGAGAATCAGCGCGTCGGTCGCCACCACCGGCTTGACCCTCCCGGCCGCGCCGCCGGCAGCCCGCTCGGGCGATCCGTTCCCCGCGAGGTTTTCCACGCCCACGCGCGCTTCGCTGCCGCGTGTCCGCGCGCGGCCCGCGTGGCGCCCCGGGGCGGGCCGCGGCGTCTCGCCGAACGGCCGAGCATTGTTGGGGCGCATCTTCGGCGGACTGTCACCCGTCGTCATGTTCACCTCGCCGTGACGTCGGTTCGCGCCCGGTTCCACCTCGGCCCGCGCGGACGCTTCTTGCCTGGTCGCGCGCACGCCGGGGCCGGCGGAATTACCGACATGCACAATAGGCTCAGGCCGATGGCGATGGTCAAGAGTCCGCCCGCGCTCGACAAGGCCCGGTGGCCGGACACGGCGAGCGCGCGGAACGAGCCGAACATGGCGGGCGCGGCGATCACGACGGTGGGCGACGCGGTGGGCCGGGGCGAACCCCCAAGCCAGGAACCGGCGGTCGAGGTGCACATCTTGCGCGAACACGGTGGCGTGGAAAGCTGCGCCCGGGTTTGGGGTTCGGAGTCGGCCCGGCTTATAGCCCCCGCGGGCGGGCTTGACAATGACGGGGCCGTTGCGCCCCGGCTCCGGTCAGCTCGCGTCGGACCCACCCAGGCGCCTGCGAAACCTGACCAACATGAAGACGGCGAAGACCGGGGCACCGACGCCGGCGGCGGCAAGAAGCCAGTCCGACAGGCCGAGCCAGACCATGACCGGCAGGATCAGAAGCGCGTCGTCCGGGTCGAAGCCGGCGGCGGCCCCCAGCTCGCCGGCCCTTTGTCCGTGGCGCTCTTCCAGCTTGATGATGAGCCACAGGATGGCGGCGATGGCGGCGCCGGCCACCAGGCCGATGAGCGGCGCCCAATAGCCGAACGTCCCCGCCCGAAGACCGATCCCGAGCCCCAGGAAGGCGAGCGCGTTGCACAGGGAGTCGCTCACCAGGTCGTAGGTATGCCCCCACGGGCTGGTCTTGCCGCTGAGGCGGGCCAGCTCGCCGTCGGCCCGGTCGAGCAGGGTGCCGACCAGGAACAACGCGGCGCCCCACGCCCGCCAGGACTCCCCGCCCAGCGCCAAGGCGCCCGCCGCCGCCAGGCCGACGGCCAAGCGCACGGTCGTGAGCTGATTGGGCGTCACCCTGGTCCGGGCGAGCGGCCGCACGCCGACCCGCACGACCCGGTGGATCCAGGTGTCGTGGCTCATGGCGCGCCAAGTTAGTGCGCGCCGGCCGGCGCCACAAGACGCCAAGCCGCGGACGGGTGGCCGCTCGGACGGTCTGAAGGGTTAATCTGCGTTTAAGACATGCTCTGGCACAATGCCGCATCCGTGTCACAGGAAGGCGGAGACCGTGAGCGTGAGGCGTAAGAAGCACACTTCGTCGGCGAGCAAGCGCGCGCGCAGCGGCGCGGCCTCAACGAAGGGGCGAGCCGCGGCCCGAAAGACCTCGTCCGGGACGGCGTCGCCCCGGAAGGCGTCCGGCGCGAGCGCGGCGCGGAAACCGAAGCCGGCCAAGACGGAGACGAAAAAAGCGGCCGGGCGCAAGAGCCAGGCCGCGCCCGCCGGCAAGAAGGCGGCGGCCAAGGCGAACAAGGCCCGTGGCGCCGGCGCCAAGCCGGCGCGCAAGGCCAAACGAGTGCGCCAGCCTGCGACGGAACCCGTCATCGAGACCGTCGTGAGCCCGGAGGCCGTCGCCGAAGACGGAGCGCGGCTGGAGCCGCGGCCCTACTGGGCCGAGGCCGCGGATTGGTCGGAGGACCCGCAGCCGCATGGCGCCGAGGCCCCGGCCGCGGCCGCGCCGGAGGCCGCGTTTCAGATCGAGGAGGCCGCGACCCCTACGCCGGGCGAGGCAAGGACTCTCGGGAGCACCGTAGGCGAGTCCGCGGAGCCGACGCCGCGGAGCAATAAGCTGGTCCCCACAAACGCGGTGCACACCACGAAGCGGCGGCTGAAGCGGAGCATCTGGCAGAACCACACGCTCATGCTCGTCGTCGCCGGGGCGGTGCTGGGGCTGCTCATCCTCGGCTCCGGCCGCGAGCCGCCGGACGTCTCGCCGTTGGAGCAAGAGGCCGTCTATGAGGAGGTGAAACCGACCGGGCGCCTCTTCCCGGTGCCGCCGGCGCCGCGGGGGAAGAACGGCGGCGACGCGCGGCCGGCGATCTCCGACCCGGTGCAGGCGGCCCCGGAGCGTGCCTGGCGCTTCGGCGCACCCTCGGCCAACCGCGCCGCGCCGTGGCAATCGCCGACCAAGGTGCGGCAGGCGGCGCAGGCACGGCCGACGAGCTCCGACCCGGTGCAGGCGGCTCCGGAGCGCCCCTGGCGTTCCGGGGCACCCCCGGCCGACCGGGCCGCGCCGGGACAATCGCCGGCCAACGTGCGGCAGGCGGCGCAAACGTGGCCGGGGGACTGGGGCGGGCTGAACCTGTGGCAGCTGGTCGAGATCGAACGGATCCTCGCGCGCCTCGAGCTCGATCCGAGCGAGCCCGACGGCGTGATGGACGACCAGACCGAGTCGGCGATCCGGCTCTACCAGCAGATCGCCGGACTGCCCGTTGACGGCGAGCCCTCGGAGTCGCTGCTCGACGACATGCGCGAAGTGGTCAAGATCCTCGAGGGCGACTGATACCAGTTCCTTCCGATCGCGACTCGCGCGGGGTGGCAAAGGGGCCCGGATCTGACTCTCATGTCCGTTTTCGAGGCGATGGACGCGAGCGATCGTTCGCTGGGCTCGGCGCGCGGCTGATCGGGCTGCGCACGGCTGGACGCGGCGGCTTTGAGACGACGGTTGATCAGACTCTGATGTGCGGGTCGGGTACCGCAGGAGCGGTAATCGTCTCGGGCCTTCCTCTGTCCCAAGTGGCGCCGGTGGCATGAGCTCGCCGAATCACATCGAGGGTTGCCCTGACCGGCCGCCGCTTCTCCTACGACCACATCGTGTGCGAGCATTGTCGCCAAATCGCGGAGCGTTTGTGGTTTATTGTGAGATCGGAATAACACAAGAAAAAACAATAAATTAAGTGTGGCTGGGGCGGGAGGATTCGAACCTCCGGTCGCGGGACCAAAACCCGCTGCCTTACCGCTTGGCTACGCCCCAAGGCGCAGGGACGGGTGGCGCAAACTAGCGCCGAACGCACGTGCCCGCAACGGGCCGCCGCGTCGGCCGATCCGCCGCGCGGATGCTCAAAGCGGCCCGCAACCGCGCTTCGGCGGGCCGCGTGCGCTCACATGGCGCCGCCGTTGATCCGGGCGAGCGCGCGCTCCTCGGCGCCGGAGGGCAGCGGCGCCCGCCGGTCGGCGATCCAGTGGGCGATGTCGCCCAGCACGACGTCGGCCTCCAGGTCGCGTAGCAGCATGTGCCAGCCGTTGGGATAGAGCGCGCGCCGCTGCCGCCGCCGGGCCGCCTCGGGCAGGCTGGTCCAGAGGCGCAAGGTCGGGTCCTCGGGGATCACGTCGTCCTTCTCGCCGTACAGAAGCAGCGCGGGCAGCCGGAGCGCCGGGGCGGCGCGCAGCGCCTCGTCCATCAGGTCGACCAGGCCATGGATGGCGTCGATGCGGGTCTCCTTGATGACCAGGGGATCGCGGCCGAGTTCGCGCAGCATCTCGATGTTGTCCGAGGCCCGGATCTTGAGGTTGCGCCCCGTCACGGTGAGCCACGGCACGGTGTGGGCGCCCAGCCACAGGGCGACGCGGTGCGACAGCGGCATGGTCTCGCGCGCCCAGACCGCGGGCGCAACCAGGATCACCCCGTCGGCCGGCGGGGCGTCGGGCCCGGCCAGCGCGGCCAGCACCACGGCCCCGCCCATGCTGTCGCCGAGCAAATAGAGCGGCACGCCCTGGTGGCGCGCGCGCAGCAGGCGGGCGAGCGCGCCAAGGTCGGCGGTCATCGCCGCCGCGCCCGCCCACAGGCCGCGGTTGGGCGCCGCGCCGAAGCCGCGTTGGTCGTAAGCGTAGGTGGCGATGCCGCGCGCCGCCCAGTATCGGCCCGGCCCCTCGAAGGCGTTGGAGTAGTCGTTGAACCCGTGCAGGGCGAGGATCACCGCCTTGGGGGCGCCGTCCTCGGGCAGCCAGGCGCGCAGCGGCAGCTCCAGGCCGTCGAACGTGACCAGGGCGCCGTCGGTCAGGCGCGGCATGGCCGTGCCCGGGCCCGGCGGCGCCAGGCGCGGCGCGCAGGCGGCGCTCAGTGCGAGCAGCAGAGCCGCCACGAGATGCGCCGCGCCCCACTGCGCCGCGCGCCGGCTACGCCACATGCCCGGGGCGGCCCGCCGCGTGCGCGCCGCGGGTGAGTTGCAGGAACAGGTCCTCGAGGTTGGTTTCCTCGGTCGTCATGTCGAGGACCGAAAGCCCGGCCGCGCTCACGAGCCGCAGGATCTCGGGAACCGGGCTGTGGCTCGGCCGGTAGTGGAACACCAGACGGCGCGGCGCGGCGAGCTCGACGTTGAACCGGGCGAGCGCATCCGGAACCCGATCGAGGTCCTGGCCGAGGACGAGGGTCAGGTCCTTGCTGTCGAGCCGGCGCAACAGCGCCTCGGTGGTATCGCAGGCGATCACCCGGCCGTGGTCGATGATCGCGATGCGGTCGCACAGCTCCTCGGCCTCCTCCAGGTAGTGGGTGGTCAGCAGGATCGTCGTGCCCTGGCGGTTGAGCTTGCGCACGTGCTCCCAGAGCTGTTGCCGCAGCTCGACGTCCACCCCCGCGGTCGGCTCGTCGAGCACCAGGACCGGCGGGTTGTGCACCATGGCCTTGGCGACCATCAGGCGCCGGCGCATGCCGCCGGACAGCGTGCGCGCGTAGGCCTCCGCCTTGTCCGCCAGCCCGAGCACGCGCAACAGCGCGTCGCTGCGCCGCTCGGCCGGCGGCACGCCGTAGAGCCCGGCCTGCAGCTCGAGCAGCTCGCGCGGGGTGAAGAAGGGGTCGATGTTGAGCTCCTGGGGCACCACGCCGATCGCGGCGCGCGCCTGGCGCGGCCGCCGGTCGATGTCGTAGCCCCAGATCCGCGCCGTGCCGCCGGTCTTGTTGACCAGGCCGGCCAGGATGTTGATGAGCGTCGATTTGCCGGCGCCGTTGGGTCCGAGCAGCCCGAACAGGGAGTTGCGCGGGATCGCGAGATCCACCTCGACGAGCGCGTGCGCGCCCTCGCGGCGGCCGCTCGCGGCGTAGCGCTTGTCCAGCCCGCGCAGCTCCACGGCGAACTCGGGCAGGGCGGCGGGGAGCGCTTCGATCGCGCTGTGAGCGTGGTCGTCCGGCATGTCGAGAACGGAGCCATCGTCGCGGCGCGGCACCGCCACGCGGCGCTGCGGCCATTGATCGCACG
Source organism: Kiloniellaceae bacterium (assembly GCA_046758005.1). GTDB lineage: Bacteria > Pseudomonadota > Alphaproteobacteria > Kiloniellales > J153 > JBHHZJ01. The sequence continues at coordinate 5,359 of JBHHZJ010000103.1, read as the reverse complement.
GCGGCAATGGGTATCATCCGCCCTACCGGCGGTCAACCGAAGCCCGGGCCGCGGGCCGGGCGCTCGAGCAAGGACAGCGGCGGCGTGAACGATCCCTTGGAACCTCCCGAAATCGTCGAAGTGGACTCCGACATCGTCGATTGCGACGGCGGCGGCGCGCTCGGCCACCCCAGGGTCTGGCTCAACCTGGACGGCAAGGGCGCGATCGACTGCCCCTACTGCGACCGCCGCTTCGTCCTGAAGAAGGGCACCGCCGCGACCGGCGGCCACTGACGTGCGGCGCCCACAGCCGGCGCCCAGGCCGGCCGCCCTTCAGCCCGAAGACGCCCGTCCCCGCCGCCCGGCGCGCCGTGGCCCCGCGTGAACCGTTCTCCGGCGTCCCGGCGTCGGCCGCCGCCGGGATCACCTGGCCGGCTTTGCCGACGCCGAAGGCCGCGGTGCGCCTGGCGCTGCTGCACCAGCTCGAGCAGAGCCAGTGGTGGCCGCCCGAGGTGCTGCGCGCCTGGCAGTTCCGTCAGCTCGGCCCTCTGCTCGCCCACGCCGCGCGCACCGTGCCTTTCTACGGCGAACGCCTGGCGGCGGCCCGCGTGCGGCCGGGCCAGGCGGTCGCGGCGGACGTGTGGGCCCGGATTCCGCTGCTGACCCGGGAGGACCTGCAGCGCGCGGGCGCCGCGCTGCACAGCCGGGAATTGCCCGCCCGGCACGGCCCCGTCCACACGGTGTCCAGCTCCGGCTCGACCGGCAGGCCGATCGAGGCGCTGGGCACGCGCATCACCCGGCTATTCTGGGACGTCTTCACGGTGCGCGACCACCTGTGGCACCGCCGCGACCTGCGGGGCAAGTTGGCCTCGATCCGCAACTTTCCCGACGGCCAGGGGCTCTATCCGAAGGGCCTGCGCACCGGGAGATGGGGTGCCGCGGTCGCGGCCGTCTATCCGACGGGCCCGGCCGTCGGCCTGTCGATCACCGCGACCACGGAGCAGCAGGCCGAATGGCTGCGGCGGCAGAATCCGGATTACCTCCTGTGCTTTCCCACCGCCCTGCATGCGGTGGCCAGGCATTGCCGGGACAACGGGATCGGTTTGCCGCGCCTGCGCGAGGCGCGCGCGATCTCGGAAGTGCTCACCCCGGAGACGAGGGCGGCCTGCCGCGAGGCGTGGAACGTCGATGTCACCGACATCTACAGCGCCCGGGAGACCGGCTACCTGGCGCTGCAGTGCCCCGAGCACACGCACTACCACGTGCAGGCCGAGGGCGTCTTCCTGGAGATCCTGAAGGCGGACGGCGCGCCGTGCGCGCCCGGCGAAACGGGGCGGGTGGTGGTCACCGCGCTGCACAACTTCGCCATGCCGCTCATCCGCTACGACATCGGCGACTACGCCGAGGCGGGGGCGGCGTGCGCCTGCGGGCGCGGCCTGCCGGTGATGACGCGCATCGCCGGGCGCGCGCGCAACATGCTCCGGCTGCCCGGCGGCGGCCAGCTCTGGCCGCGGCTGAGCGAGACCAAGTACAACGAGGTCGCGCCGATCCGGCAGTACCAGATCGTGCAGACCTCGCTCGAGCGGCTGGAGGTCCGCCTCGCGGCCGAGCGGGCGCTCACCGAGGCCGAGGAGGCCCGGCTGCGCGAGATCATCCTCGGCCGCATCGGCCATCCCTTCGAGCTCGCCTTCGCCTATCGCGACGAGATTCCGCGCGGCCCCGGCGGCAAGTACGAGGACTTCAAGTGCGAGGTGGAGCAGATATGAACTCGTCGGGTACCGGGCGGCGGCCACGAACCTCGCGTCTCGCCGGTCGAAAAGATCGTGCGCGACGACCGCCGCCCACGCGGCCCTCCTGCGGTGCGAAGTCACGCCGCCTCGGTCACGCTGACCTCGATGCGCGCGCCGAGCGCGTGGAAGGCGGCGTCAATCTGGTCGAGTCGGGATGCATGGTTCAGGTCGAACAGCCGGTCGACCTGTGGGGCGTGCCACGCCAGGCGCCGCGCGAGCTCGGCCTTCTGAATGCCGCGGCGCCGCATTTCCCGGTACAGCAACACCTTGAGCGAGGTCTGCGTCGGTAGGTGGACCAGGGGGCGCCCCCGCGAAGGCGGCGGGATGTCCTCCTTGGCGGCCATGCGCGCGGCGATCGCCTCCTCGAAGGCATCGACGGCATGCAGCAGCGCGTCCGCCTTGTCCTCGCCAAAGGTCGTAAGCTCGGCAAAGTCCGGCGACGTGACGAGAACCGTGCCGTCGTCCGAGGTCAGTCGTACCGGGTAGGCCAGCATCGCTCTCACTCCAAGCCGAGGTCCTTCTTGATCTTCCTGATCAGACCGGGGCCCAGCTCCTTGCGCCTTCCGTGCATCGGCAGTTGGCTCGTCCGTTGCCCCGCCGGACCGTGAGGTGGCCACTGCCTCCCTTATGGGTCTCGAAGGTGCAGCCTTGCTTCTTCAGCCAGCGCTTGAGCTCCTGCACGTTCATGATCCAAAATATGAAACAGATCTGTTTATATCAACAGAAATGTTGAAATTTGCGTGAAGGGCCCCGCCGGGCCGTGGCCGCCGCCCGCCCGCGGTCCTCGACTCGCGGGCCGCCGTCTTGCATTCTGACAGCCATGGGCCAGCCCGCAGAGACGCACGAGCATCACCACCACCTCTACCTGATCGACGGATCGGGCTACATCTTCCGCGCCTTCCACGCGCTGCCCCCCATGACCCGGCCGGACGGCACGCCGGTCAACGCCGTCTTCGGCTTCGTCAACATGCTGATCAAGCTCTTGGCCGACACCGAGGCCGAGGGCATCGCGGTCGTCTTCGACGCCACGCGCGAGACCTTCCGCAACGAGATCTACCCCGCGTACAAGGCCAACCGGCCCGAGCCGCCGGAGGAGCTGATCCCGCAGTTCGCGCTCATCCGCGAGGCCACGCGCGCCTTCAACGTGCCGTGCGTCGAGACGGACAACTACGAGGCCGACGACCTCATCGCGACCTACGCCAAGGCGGCGCGCGAGCGGGGACTTGAGGTCACCATCGTCTCCTCGGACAAGGACCTGATGCAGCTCGTCGAGCCCGGCGTGACCATGCTCGATCCGGTGAAGAACCGCGCCATCGGCCCCGCGGAGGTCGAGGAGCGCTTCGGCGTGCCGCCGGAGAAGGTGGGGGAGGTGCAGGCGCTGGCCGGCGACCCGACCGACAACGTGCCGGGCGTGCCGGGCATCGGGGTCAAGACCGCGGCGCAGCTCATACAGGAGTACGGCGACCTCGAGACCCTGCTCGCCCACGCCGGGGAGATCAGGCAGCCCAAGCGGCGCGAGAACCTGGTCCGGTTCGCCGACCAGGCGCGCGTCTCGCGCAGGCTGGTCGAACTCAAGGACGACGTGCCGGTCGAGGTGCCCTTGGAGGAATTGCGCCTGCGCGCGCCCGATCCCGGGGCCCTGCGCGCGTTCCTGGAGGAAAACGCCTTCCGCTCGGTCATCGCGCGCCTCGGCGAGGTGCTGGGCGAGGGCGCCGCCGCCGCTCCGGCCGAGGGGGGCGAGGCGGCCTACGAGCTGGTCCAGGACATGGACGCGCTGTCGGCCTGGATCGAGGCCGCGTTCGAGGAGGGCGTGGTCGCGGTCGATACCGAGACCACCTCGCTCGATGCCCTGCGCGCCGAGCTGGTCGGGGTCTCGCTCGCGCTCGAGCCCGGCAGGGCCTGTTACATTCCGCTCGGCCACACCGCACGCAAGGGCGACGGCGAGCTCGACCTCGAGGGAGCGGGCGAGCCGCCCGGGCAGATCCCGATGGACGCGGCGCTCGCCGCGCTCAAGCCGCTGCTCGAGGACCCGGGCGTGCTGAAGGTCGGGCAGAACATCAAGTACGACGTGCTGGTGCTCGGCCGCCACGGCATCGAGATCATGCCGACGGACGACACGATGCTGCTCAGCTACGTGCTCGAGGGCGGCCTGCACGGCCACGGAATGGACGAGCTGGCCCGCCTCCACCTCGGGCACGACACGATCAAGTTCAAGGACGTGGCCGGCGCCGGCAAGGCGCAGGTGAGCTTCGACCAGGTGCCGCTGGAGGTGGCGCGCGACTACGCCGCCGAGGACGCCGACGTGACCCTGCGCCTGCACCGCGTTCTCAAGCCGCGCCTCGTGCCCGAGCGCCTGACCACGGTCTACGAAACGCTGGAGCGGCCGCTCGTTCCCGTGCTCGCGGCCATGGAGCGCGCCGGCGTCAAGGTCGATCGCGATTCCCTGCGCGAGCTGTCCAACGACTTCGCCCGGCGCATCGCCGAGCTGGAGGAGCGGATCTACCAGCTCGCCGGGCGGCGCTTCACCATCGGCTCGCCCAAGCAGCTCGGCGAGATTCTGTTCGACGAAATGAGCCTGGCCGGCACCAAGAAGGGCAAGAGCGGGGCCTACACGACCGACGCCGGCGTGCTCGAGGCGCTCACCGCGCAGGGCCACGACCTGCCCGCGCGCGTGCTCGACTGGCGCCAGCTATCCAAGCTGAAGAGCACCTACACCGACGCCCTGCAGGCGCAGATCAACCCGGACACGGGCCGGGTGCACACCTCGTTCAGCCAAGCCGTGGCCTCGACCGGGCGCCTGGCCTCGAGCGACCCCAACCTGCAGAACATCCCGGTGCGCACCGAGGAGGGGCGCAAGATCCGCCACGCCTTCGTCGCCGAGGCGGGGTTCAAGCTTCTCTCGGTGGACTACAGCCAGATCGAGCTGCGCCTGGCCGCGCACATCGCCGAGGTGGGCCCGCTGCGCCAGGCCTTCCACGAGGGCCGGGACATCCACGCGATCACGGCGGCCCAGGTCTTCGGCGTGCCGGTCGAGGGCATGGACCCCATGATCCGGCGCAAGGCCAAGGCCATCAATTTCGGCATCATCTACGGCATCTCGGCCTTCGGCCTGGCCAACAACCTGGGGATTCCCCAGGGCGAGGCGCAGGCCTACATCGACGCCTACTTCGCGCGCTACCCCGGCATCCGCGACTACATGGAGCGCACCAAGGCGGCGTGCCGCGAGCGCGGCTACGTCGAGACCCTGTTCGGGCGCCGGATCCACATGCCGGGGATCAAGGACAAGAACCCGGCCCGGCGCAACTTCGCCGAGCGCGCCGCGATCAACGCGCCCATTCAGGGGACCGCCGCCGACATCATCAAGCGCGCCATGATCCGGGTGCCGCCTGCGCTCGCCGCGGCGGGCCTGAGCGCGCGCATGCTGCTGCAGGTGCACGACGAGCTGCTCTTCGAGGTACCCGAACATGAGCTCGATAGGACCGCGGCGGTCGTCAAGGCAATCATGGAAAATGCGTCTCGCCCGGTCGTTGAGCTCTCGGTGCCGCTCACCGCCGACGTGGGTATCGGCCCCAACTGGGCCGAGGCGCATT